>NZ_JAXAVV010000021.1:0-168425 GCF_033949925.1 Lentzea kristufekii | reverse complement strand
AAGGGAGATTTAAGGACGAAACACGATCTCGATAAGCTCGTGACACCCCTCCCCATCGGCGGGTTCGCTCCTTACGCTGCGTGTATGTCGAAGGTGCTGGTGGTCGAGGACGACCCGGTGGTCCAGGCGGCGCTCGTGCACGCGCTGACCGACCTCGGGCACGTCGTGCAGGCTGTCGGCACCGCCGTGGCCGCACTGCGCGAGGCGGGGACCTCCGAGCTGGACCTGGTGATACTCGACCTCGGACTGCCGGACCTGGACGGCGTCGCAGCGCTGCGGATGCTGCGCGGGGTGAGCAACGTGCCGGTCATCGTGGCGACCGCGCGGGGTGCCGAGGCCTCGGTCGTGAGCACGTTGAACGCGGGTGCGGACGACTACATCGTGAAGCCGTTCTCGGCCGAGCACCTGGCCGCGCGGATCAACGCGTTGCTGCGTCGCACGGGTGGTTCCTCGGCGCCGTCCGAGGTCGTGGAACTCGGTGGGTTGCGCATCGACCTCGCCCAGCGGGCGGCGACGCTCGGTGACTCCGCTCTCGCGCTGAGCAGGCGGGAGTTCGACATGCTGGCTTATCTGGCGCAACGGCCGGGCCGGGTGATCTCACGGCGAGAGCTCATCCAGGCCGTGTGGGGCAATCCGTACGTGGGCGACGACAAGACGATCGACGTCCACGCGTCCTGGTTGCGGCGCAAGCTCGGCGAGACCGCGGCGCATCCCCGTTACCTGCACACGGTCCGGGGTGTCGGCTTCAAGCTGGCGGCGCCCGAATGAGGGCTGTCATCACCCGCGCCCTGCTGCTCGCCGCCGGTCTGGTCGCCCTGGTTTTCGTGGCCACGGCTGGGTTTCTGATCTACTCGCACGCCGCGGCCGCCGCGACCGAGGCCGATCGGCGGGACGCGGCTGTCGTCGCCGGGGTGCTGGCGGTGTCCGCGGATCCCGATGCCGTGCGGGGAACGATCGCGCGCACCACCGCCGGCGCCGAAGGGCGGTTGTCCGTGGTGCTGAAGGACGGCACGCGGCTCGGGGCCGGCGGTGGCACGCCGGTCGCTTCCGTTGACGGGGCGGTGGTTTCGGTGGTGCCCGCCGCCGTGCCGTTCCCGTTCTTGCCGGTGTCCCTGGTCATCGGGGTCGCGCTGGTGACCTTGGGCGCGGCGGTGTGGTTGGGGCACAGGCCTTTCACGCCCGTGCTGGCGGCATTGCGGCAGCTGACCACGTCGGTCGGGCGGCGAGTGCGGCTGCGCGGGCCGCGCGAACTGGAGGCGCTGGCGGCGTCGATCGACGAGGCCTCGTCCCGGACGTCCCAGCTGCTCGCGAAGGAGCGCGAGATGATCGCGGACGTGTCGCACCGGCTGCGGACCCCGCTGGCGGCCCTGCGGCTGGACGCCGACGCGGTGGGGTCCGGGCCCGTCGCCGACCGGATCCGCAGCGCCGTCAGCACGCTGGGGCACGACGTCGACCGGATCATCCAGTCCCTCCAGCCCACCGAAGGTGAGCAGGCGGGCACGTGCGACGTGGCGTCGGTCGTGCGGACGCGGATGGTGTTCTGGTCCGCGCACGCCGCCGATCAGGGCCGGATGTGCGAGATCGACGTGGGCGAGCCGTGCTGGGTGCCGCTGGCGCCCGACGCGCTGGGCGCCGTGGTGGACACGTTGCTGGAGAACGTCTTCCGGCACACGCCTCCCGCCGCTCCGGTCGGGGTGTCGGTGGTGCGGCACGGCGGGTGGGTGACGCTGGTGGTCGAGGACGGCGGCACCGGCCTGGCCGATCCCTCCTCGGCTTTGCACCGGGGCAGCAGCGGCGGCGGGTCGACCGGGCTGGGCCTGGACATCGCCCGTGCCGCCGCGGAGGCGACCGGAGGGACCATCCACCTGGAGCGCGGACGGCTGGGCGGTGCTCGCGTGCGCCTGCGGTTCGGGGAGGCCGACAGCCACCACGAGCCGGCGAGCCCTCGCGCGTGGCGGCTGTGGCAGGGCCACCCCTGACCCCCTCGGTCAGGGAACGTCGATCTTGAACGGGTCGTGGTCGGTGAGCAGCTTGTCCAGCCGGGCTCTGTCCACCCGGCTGGTGATGTAGGTGTCCTCCTGGCGGTCCCTGAGCACCTTCGCCAGCGTGAACGCCGAGGTGACGGTGTAGAGCATCGCGATGCCCAGGAACGCGCGCACCCATCCGTCGACGGGCAGGAACACGACTCCGATGCCGACGGCGGTCAGCGAGAGCCCGAACGAGAGGACCGCCTGCACGTAGAAGGCAGCGGTCGTCGGTGTGTGCGAGGGCGTGGCAGAGGTCATGATCCGAGAGTCCTGGGTCACACCCGGGCTGTCATGAGTACGGCTACTCAAGTCCAGGTCATGTTCCGTCCAGCAGCAGGACGCAGCGGATCAGCCCCAGGTGCGAGTAGGCCTGCGGGTGGTTGCCCAGCGCCTGCTCGGCGATCGGGTCGTACTCCTCCGACAGCAACCCGGTCGGGCCCACGAGCTTCACGAAGCTCTCGAACAGCTCCTCGGCGTCCGCGCGCCTCCCCGCCGCCAGGTAGGCCTCGATCAGCCACGTCGTGCACAGGTGGAACCCGCCCTCGCCGCCCGGCAGGCCGTCGTCGCGCAGGTAGCGGTAGACCGTCGGCCCGCTGCGCAGCACCTCCTCGACCGCGACGACCGTCAGCTGGAACCGTTCGTCCGCCGGATCGAGCAACCCCGACAGGCCCACGTGCAGAGAGGCCGCGTCCAGGTCCGTGCCGTCGTAGGCGGTGGTGAACGCGCGCACGCCGGGATTCCAGCCGTGCGTGAGCACGTCGGCGGCGATCTCGGCACGAAGCGATGGCCAGGCGGGGTCGACGGGACGGCCGAAGCGTTCGGCGAGGGTGATGGCGCGGTCAACGGTCTGCCAGCACATGACTCGCGAGTAAACGCGGTGGCGCGGGACGTGCCGTTCCTCCCAGATGCCGTGGTCGGGTTCGTGCCAGCGGCGGGTCACGGCGCGGACCATGGCCGTGACGACCTCCCAGTCCCGGTCGGCGAGGGTGCCGCGGGCCAGGGCGAGCGCGAGGACGAGATCGGCGATCGGGCCGAAGACGTCGAGCTGCACCTGCTGGTCGGCGAGGTTGCCGACGCGGACGGGTCCCGAACCCGCGTAGCCGGGGAGGTCGACGACGACCTCCGGACCGAGCGCGGTGCCGTGCACGGTGTAGAGCGGGTTCAGCTCCTCCGGGCCGCGGGCGGTGGCGAGAACCCGGTGCAGCCACTCCAGGAAAGCGCCTGCCTCGTCGGTCGATCCGAGCGAAACGAGTGCCTGCGCGGTGAGGGCGGCGTCGCGCAGCCAGCAGTAGCGGTAGTCCCAGTTGCGGACGCCGCCGATCTGTTCGGGCAACGAGGTCGTGGCGGCGGCGAGGACGGCACCGGTGTCCCGGTGGCACAGGGCGCGCAGCGTGAGGGCGGATCGTCGCACCAGTTCGCGGTGATCGGCGGGAAGGTGCAGGCCGGAGGACCAGTCCTGCCAGTCCTCTGTGGACTCCGGGGCTCCCCAGCGCAGTTCGAGGACGGCCGGCGGGGTGATCACCGCGGTGGCCGTGCCGCCGGAGATCCGCCAGTCCACGCCGGGCGAGTGCAGTTCGATCGGCGTGCCCGCCAGGCGCAGGCCGTCGGGGACGGGTTCCAACTGGACAACTTCCCGGCCGAAATCTGGACGCGGCGCGAACTCCACCACCGCGGGCACCCGCCCTTCGACCGAACGCACCAATCCACCGGCCAAGCTGTCGGTAACCTGAAGACCCGTCCAGCGGGTTCGGACGGACATCGCGCCGGACGCGTACCGTTGGCCCAGAGGAAGTTGGTTCCTTTGGGGCCGCACCGAAAAATGCCCGTCACCACCGATTAGTTTTGCGAACAAAGCGGGTGAGTCCGGTGCCGGCTGGCACAGCCAGGTCACGTCCGCGTCCGGCGTGACCAGGGCGAAGGCGCGGCGGTCGGAGAGCAGGCTGTGCCGTTCGATCGGCACGGCCGCGCGCACCGGAACCAGCTGGGTCAGGAAGTCCACGCAGGGAAGGTAAGTAGGCGCTAGGGCCATCAGTCCTGTGTTGGACAAGACTTACGCGAGTCCTAAACCTCTTTTATTACATCGGGTTCGGATGCGTGGATTGTTCGTGTTGAGTCATGTCGATAGGGTCCGCGTATCACCACAGGGCATCACGTTAAGAGGCTTTCTTTGATCGGGCAGCGTGGACGACCGTCGTCGGATGCCGACCTGATCGATGCCGTGAGAGACGGCAAGGTCGAGGAGTACGGCAAGCTCTACGAACGGCACGTGCGCTCGGCGACCATCCTGGCGATGCAGCTGTCCACGTCGTCCTCGGACGCCGACGACCTGGTGGCGGAGGCGTTCGCCAAGGTCCTCGCCGCGTTGCGCGGCGGTGGCGGTCCCGGAACCGCTTTCCGGCCGTACCTGCTGACGGCGGTGCGGCACGCGGCGTACGACCGCACCCGCAAGGAAAAGCGGCTCGAGCTCGCGGGTGACATCGAGGAGGTTCCCGGCGCCACCAAGGCGACCAGCGTGCCGTTCCGCGACAAGGCGGTCGAGGACCTCGACCAGGCGCTGGCCGCGACGGCGTTCGCGACGCTGCCCGAACGGTGGCAGACGGTCCTGTGGCACACCGCGATCGAGGGCCAGTCGCCCGGCGAGATCGCGCCGCTCCTCGGCCTGACCGCGAACGGCGTCTCCGCGATGGCGTTCCGCGCGCGGGAAGGCCTGCGCAAGGCGTTCCTGCAGGCGCACATCAACCAGGAGCCGACGGAGAAGTGCCGCGCCACGGTGACGAAGCTCGGCGCTTGGACCCGCGGCGGGCTCAAGGGCCGTGACGCCGTCCAACTGGACGCGCACATGGACGACTGCGCCGAATGCCGCAAGCTCGCCAGCGAACTGTCCGACGTCAACGGCGCGCTGCGCGGGCTCGTCGCCCCCATCGTGCTCGGCACGGGCACCGCCGGCTACCTCGCCGCCGCCGCGGCCGCGTCCAAGGGCGCCGCGGTGACCGTCAGCCTGACCTCGTGGCTGGGTGTCGCCGCCTCCGCCGCGGCCGTCGTGGTCGTCGCCGCCTCCGGAGTCGTCAGCTCGGACGGCGGGCCGTCCTCGACGATCCCCGGCGCCGCCCCGGCGACCGGCACGAGCAGCTCGCAGGGCGTGTCGCAGACCGGCCAGCCGGGTCAGCCCGGCTCGAAGCAGAACTCGGGCAGCGCGCCGGCGGGCACCTCCGCCGGTTCGGCTGCACCGGGCGTGGGGACGAGCGGCGCCGCCGGGCCAGCGACCACGACGAACAACACGATCGCTCCCGCGGCGGCCAACCTGTCCGGGTCGGCGCCCGCTGGTGTCGCCATGACCACCGACGGACCGCCCAACGAGATGAACATCAGCATCACCAACAACGGTACGGCGCCGACCACGGTGCCAACGTTGACGCTGACCATGCCCGACAAGATCAAGACGGTGGGAGCGGGCAAGACCTCGGCGGGCATCATCGGGTGCCCGGCCGCCAAGGGCACCGTGACGTGCGAGGGCGGCCAGACGCTGGCGCCCGGTGAGACGATCACGTTCCGGGCCCGGCTGCAGGCGGGTCCCAAGGCCGGGGACGGGGTCATCACCGGGGTGGCGGGACCGGTGCAGGTGAGCATCCCGATCACGATCGCCCAGGCGCAGGCCTGAGTCCACTTCGGACAGCGAGATCGGCCCGGGCACCGCACCATGGGCGGGTGGAGGAGCTCACGGCGGCGTTGACGGAGCTGGAGGCACCGTTCCGCACGCTCGTCGACGACTCGGAGTGGGCGCACGCGAGCGTGGAGGGCCTGGTGCTCGACCTGGGCACGTGGTGGTCCGCCGACCCTCTGACGAGGCTGCAGCCGCAGGTGACGTTCAGCGACGCCTTCAGCGAGGCGAGCCGCCACAACGGCGGGACGTACGTCGAGGGGTACGTCTGGGCGGACGGGCTGGCCGTCGCGGCCGCGTGGTGCGGGCTCGGCGGCGCGGTCGTCTACGGACCCCGTGCCGACGCTTACCTCGGGGTGGCGTTGTCCCCGCACTTCTGCCGCCGGATCCAGCAGCGCAACGGCACAGCCGCGGTGCTCATGAGCAAGCACCCCAGACTGTTGCCGTTGCTGCGGGACGGACTGCCGCGTGGCGCGGTGCTGCCCGGCGGGAGGCCGGGCCCCCGCTCACTCGACGCCTAGCGCCGCGAACCTCTCGTCCGCCTCTTTCCGGTGCCGGGCGGCCTCCGCAGCATCCGCGACGGCACGGGCGAGGTGCTTGTGCGCGTTCGCGGCCTCACGCCGGTCGTCGATGCGTTCGGCCAGTTCCAACGCCTCGTGCAACCGCGTGACGGCCTCAGCGGGACGTCCGGCCGCCGTCAACACCTCACCGAGGTAGTTGAGCACCACGGTTTCCGTCGTGACGTCACCGATCGCGCGCACGGCGGCCAACGCTGATTCCAGCGCCTCCAACGCTTCGGGGTGCCGACCCATGGCGTGCAGGATCATGCCCAGCGCGCTCTGGGTGTCCGCCTCGTCGCGACGGCTGCCCATCTCGCGCATCAACGCGAGCGCCGACGTGCAGGCCTGCAGCGCCTCGTCGTAACGGCCGAGCGCGCTGTAGATGTTGCTGACGTTGCTCATCGCCTGCGACTCGAGGTGCCGGTCGCCGAGCTGACGGGCCACGGTGATGGCCTGTTCGAGCAGCTCAGCGGCCTCGGCGTGCCGTCCGAGGGTCCGGTAGACCAGTGAGAGGTTGTTCAGCGTGCCGGCCACGCCCTGCAGGTCGCCGAGCTCCCGGAGCATCTCGATCGCGCGCTCGTTGTAGTGGATGGCCTTCGGGTACTGCGCGGTCTGCCAGAACACCATCGCGTAGTTCTTCGTGGTGATCGCGAGCGCGACCGGCTCGTCCTTCGCGGCCTCCAGGGCCAGTTCGTTGATCGTCGCCCAGTCACGCGTGTGGCCGCGCACCATGCAGAAGAACGTCAACGCGCGTGCGAGCTGCCACGTGTGTGTGCGCCAGTCGCCGTCGAGCGACAGGGCCACGGCGGCCACGAGCGTCTGGCGTTCGGTCTCCAGCCACTCGACCGCGTGGTCGTAGTCGCGCAGCACCAGCCTCGACTCCGGCCGGTAGGTGATGTCGACCTCGTACCTGCGCGCGGCGGGCGACATCAGCCGCGTCGCCTGGTTCGCCGTGTCCAGGAAGTGGTCGAGCAGCCTGGTCAGCGGCGCGCGGGTGCTGTCCACCTGGGACTGCGCGTACTGCCGGAGCAGGTCGTGCATCCGGTACCGGCCGAGCGTCGTCGACTCCAGCAGGTGCACGTCGACGAGGTCTTCGAGCATCCCGTCGGTCTCCAGCAGGTCGAGCTCGGCCAGCGCCGCGGCCTGGTGGACGTCGAAGTCGGTGCCGTGGTGCAGGCCCAGCAGGCCGAAGAGCCGCTGGTGAGCGGCGGGGAGCTGGCTGAACGACAACGCGAAGACCGCGTCCAGTTCGGATAATCGTCCCTCGCGCAGCCGCGTCGCGAGGTGGGCGGTGGTCCACGTGGGACGGCTGCGGAGCCGTCCGGCGGCCAGGCGCACGGCCAGCGGCAGCCGTCCGCACAGCTCCACGACCTCACGAGCGGCGGCGTCGTTGCCGCGCTCGTCGCCGACGATCGTGGCGAACAGCTGCAACGCCTCCGACTCGGACAGCACGTCCAGCGTGAGCGTCGAGGTGCCTTCCAGCTCGACCAGCCGGGCGCGGGACGTGACCAGCACCAGCGAGCCCGGCACGCCCGGCAGCAGCGGACGGACCTGGTCGGCGCTCACCGCGTTGTCGAGCACGACCAGCAACCGGCGCCGGGACAGCTCGGCCCGCCACATGGCGGCCCGTTCGTCCAGGCTGACTGGGATCTCCTCCAGGCCGAGCGCGCGCAACAGCACGTCGAGCGCGTCAGTCGGTTCCACGGGCGCACGGCCAGCGGTGTGCGCGTGCAGGTCGATGAACAGCTGACCGTCCGGATACTCCAGGCGGTGCGCCAGGTGCACGGCGAGCGTCGTCTTGCCCACGCCCGGCATGCCGTCGATCGCCGAGATCACGACGGCTGCCTTGCCGGTGACCGCCCTGGTCAGCCGGTCCATCTCGGCGATGCGGCCGGTGAAGTCCGCGACGTCGCGGGGCAGCGTGTTCAGGGCCGGCCGCGGCTGGTCGCCGCGCAACAGCCGTGCGTGCAGTTCACGCAGTTCGCCGCCCGGATCGGTACCGAGTTCGTCGGCGAGCAGCACCCGCACGTCGTCGAAGACCTGCAGCGCCTCGGCCGGCCGGTTGGCCCGTTGCAACGCGTGCATGAGCTGCAGCCACAGCTGTTCCCGCAACGGGAACTGCTTGGTCAGCCGCCGCAGCTCGGGGATCAGCCGCTCGCCCTGACCGAGCTCGATCGACAGCCGCGCGTGCTGCTCGGCGACGGTGAGCCGCCGTTCCTGCAGCAGCGTGAGCTCGGCTTCGAGCCGCGGCCCCACGGTGAGGCCGTCCAGCGCCGGGCCACGCCACAACGCCAGCGCTTCCTCGTACTTCGCGACCGCCGCCCGGTGGTCGCCCCGCTTCAGCGCCTCGTCGCCGCCCGCGCACAGCTCTTCGAAGACGCCGACGTCGACCTCTCCGTCCGGCACCTTGAGCCGGTAGCCACCCGGAACGGTGACGAGGTCGTCCAGCACGAGCTTGCGCAAGGCGGCGACATAGGTTCGTATGTTCGATTCAGGAGCCGCGGGTGGAGATTCCCACACCGCCTCGCTCAGATGTTCAAAACTGACCGTCTCGTTGGCATGCAGCGCCAACGCCGCGAGCAGTGCCCTTTGCCGGGGCCCGCCCAGCCGCAGTTCCACGCCCCCACGCCAAATCTGCAGCGGCCCAAGAAGCCGATACCGCACTAGCCCTCCTCGGGGGGCATGGTGCCAGAACTCGGGGGTGCTGTGCGGAATTTGTGCGGACGATCTTGGAAACTTGACGCACGCCGCCGTGAAGAGGGGGAACGAAGATGGACCTGAACAGATCATGGTCCGGCCAGGCAGCCTAGGATGGCCGCATGACCGAGACGGCGAAGCGACGTCCCGGCCCCCGGATCGAAGAGGTCGCGCGGGTCGCCGGAGTGTCCAAGTCGACCGTCTCGCGCGTGATCAACGACGAGCAGTACGTCAGCGCCAAGGCCCGTGAGGCCGTCCACGCCGCCATCGCGCAGCTGGGCTACTCCCCCAACCAGGCCGCGCGCTCCCTCGCCGGCAACCGGGCCAACGCCATCGCCCTGGTCGTCTCGGAACCGACCGGCCGCGTGCTGTCCGACCCGTTCTTCGCCGGTGTGCTGCGGGGCATCCACTCCGAGCTCGCCGGCCGCCACATGCAGCTGCTGCTGATGATGAGCCAGCCGTCGGACACCGGTGACCTCGTCACCTACCTGAGCAGCGGCCACGTCGACGGCGCGTTGCTGGTCAGCCTGCACGGCGACGACCCGCTGGTGCCGATGCTCGCCGAGATCGGCCTGCCCGTGGTGTCCGGCGGACGGCCGCTGGGCATCACCGTCCCGTTCGTGGACGCCGACAACTTCACCGGCGCCCTGGAGGCCGCACGGCACCTGGCGTCGCTGGGCCGCAAGCGCATCGCCACCGTCGCCGGCCCGAAGGACATGGCCGTCGGCGCCGATCGCCTGAGCGGGTTCAAGCGCGGCCTGAGCGAGGCCAGGCTCTCCGCGGACCTGGTGGCGCACGGCGACTTCACGCCGGAGAGCGGCGCACGGGCCATGGAACTGTTGCTGCGCAAGGCTCCCGACCTCGACGCGGTGTTCGTGGCCGCGGACATCATGGCGCTGGGCGCGTTGCAGGTGCTGCACGCCCAGGGCAAGCGCGTGCCCGAGGACGTCGCCGTGGTCGGGTTCGACGACTCGGTGTTCGCCGCGACCGCCACACCGCCGCTGACGACGATCCGGCAGGACGTCGAGGAGCTCGGGCGCACGATGACGTGGCGGCTGCTCGCGGAGCTGGCGGGCGAGCACGGGCTGCCCCCGTCGCTGCTCCTGCCCACGTCGCTGGTGCTGCGCTCCAGCGCCTGATCGGGTCGTTCGGAAGGACTTACATCGGCGATCGTCGACCGTCCGTGACGAATCGGCCCGATTTTCACCCGTTCGGCACAACTCCGGGGCACTGTCGGTAACACCGGCAGTGAGTTCTCGATGGTGAGGCGTACAAGCCCATCCTCGAGGGAGTCGCGACAGTGATCGAGAACTCGGCCGCCGGTCTGGTGATGGTTCCCGGCGAGGTGACGGTGATCGTCACCGGCGAGCAGCACCACCAGGACGTGCTGTCGCGGTACGCGGTTCCGGACGGCGTGACGCGGCACGTCGCCGTGAACCTGACGTGGTGCGTGATCGCCGCCGGCAAGCACCGCGGTCAGCGCGGGATCGAGGTGCGGCTCGACGGCTACCGCGTGGGCGAGCTGACTTTCCTGATGTCGCAACGGTATGCGCCCGTGCTGATGCACGTGGAGTCCGGCGGCGGGTCGACCGGCTGCGCCGCGTTCGTGCAGCGCGGCGGCAACGGGCTGTTGCAGATCTCGCTGCGGATGCCGCGGGAGATCCCCCGTGGCGCGGTCGTGCCGGTCACGACGGCGCGCAAGTCGTGGGTGGCGCCGGTGGCCATCGGCGCGGCCGGCCTGCTCGCGCTCTTCTTCGTGATCGGCATCATCGGGGCCGCCGTCGGTGGTGCGCCGGACAAGGGCAGTGCGGCCGGTCCGACCACGACGGCCTCGCCCACCACGACCACGACGACTGTGGCGCCGACCAGCACCACGACGTCGACCACCACAACGACCACGACCACTACTACGACGACCACCACCGCTCCTGCGGCGGTCGCTCAGCCGAAGCCGCAACCCCAGCCGCAACCCCAGCCTCAGCCTCAGCCCGTTCCGCAGCCGGCGCCGAAGCCCTCGTGCGACCCGAACTACAGCGGTTGCGTGCCGGTCGCGTCCGATGTGGACTGTGCCGGCGGCACCGGGAACGGGCCCGCCTACGTGGCAGGCCCGATCCGCGTCATCGGTACCGACATCTACGGGCTGGACAACGACAAGGACGGCACCGCCTGCGAGTGAGCGTCAGCGCTGGACGAAGACGCTGCCCGCCTGGAACCTGATGTCGGGCTGGCCGGTCCTGCCGTCGATCGGGTAGGGCCGGCCGGTGCAGTCGTCGCTCGCGAACAGCGACGCGGTCTTGGTGCTGTTGTTGCAGGCGGAGCGAATCCTGTTGTCCCAGCCGTGTTCGACCAGATCGACGCACGCCGAGGAGCCGATCGGCGAGACGGTGAACCTGGCGCCCTCGTAGTTGGTCTGGTCGCAGGCGCAGAACGCGTCGGTGAACGTGCAGTCGGGTTCGGCGGCGTGGGCCGCGGGCGTGACCGCGAGACCCGCCAACGCGCACAGCACAACAGCGATCTTCTTCATGGAATCCTCCCCAGTTCTCCCTTGGCCCCGGCCTCTCCGCTCTTCCTGTTGCCACGTCGAGGATTTTCGGTACCGGAACTCAATTGGTCGGACAGCACCCGCGTGGAGAGGATGATCAGGTGAACATCCCCGACGAGGTCCTGCGTGCGGCCGGTCCGGCCGCCGCGTGGTCCGACGACCACGAAGGCCTGTCCGGCGACGTGTGGCGAGCCGGGTCCAGCTACGTGAAGCGCTCGGGCGCGGAGGAACGCGACCGGTTGCTGTGGCTGGGCAAGCACTTCGAGGTGCCGGAGATCCAGGCGTTCGCCGAGGACTGGCTCGTGCTGGCCGATGTCGGCGCACCTTCGCTGGTGTCCGCCGACCCGGTGGTCGCGGCGACCGTAATGGGCACCGTGCTGCGGTCGTTGCACTCGTTGCCGGTGGCCTCGTGTCCCTACGACGCGACGATTCCCGTTGTGCTGGAAAGGGCTCGCCACAACGTCGAGGCGGGTCTGGTGGACCAAGGCGACTTCGACGACGACAACCTCGGTGTCACACCTGAGGAGTTGCTGGAACGGCTGGTCGCCACCGCCCCTGCCACCGAGGACCTCGTGGTGGCACATGGGGACTTCTGTCCGGCGAACGTGTTGCTGCACCCGGACGGCTCGACCGTGCTGATCGACGTGGCGCGGCTGGGCGTGTCCGACCGGCACCGCGACATCGCGCTGGCGCACCGGGAACTGGGCGAAGAGGCCGCAGCCGCGTTCGACCGCGCCTACGGCCTCACCCCCCGCCCGGAGATGCTCGCCTGGTACCGGTTGCTCGACGAGTTCTTCTAGTGGCGTGACCCAGAACGTCGGCTGGGTAATTCACGCTCAGCAGGACACCTCGCGGCGCCGCGATGCGCGCGCCTGACCGCGAATTCGCCTGGCAACGTTCTGGGCCACGCCACTAATGGCGCTCGTACGGCGTCTTCTCCCCCGCCTCGACGCCGAACGACAGGTGGTTGCCCGCGGGCGGCAGCGGGCAGGTGGCGAAGTCGGTGAACGCGCACGGCAGGTTCGTCGCGCGGTTGAAGTCGAGCACGACCTTGCCGTCGTGCGGGGTGGCGGCGAGCTGCCGGTTGGCAGCGTAGGTGGTGACGCCGCTGGTCTCGTCGGTGAACAGGATGCTCAGCCCGCCGTTGCGGCCGTTGAACGCCGTTAGCGTGTGTTCGGTGCCGTTGTAGGTGAACCGCACACGGCCCGGTGCCTCGTACACGTGGCTAAGGCCCTCCACCACCGCACCGACGGTCGTGGGTACGGGCGCGTCGAACGGCTCGTACTCACCTTCCAGCACCCACTTCTCCTGCGGGTCGTACGACGGCACGCCCTTGAAGTCCTGCAGCACCGGCGCTTTCGGGTCGTGCACGCGGATCAGGTATCCGCCGCGCCGGGCGATCTCGATCTCGACGTCACCTGCGGCGACCCGTGTACCGGCGCCGCTCTGGACGAGTTCGAACCGCTGCGTCTCTCCCTCGTTGCGCCAGTACGCCGCGTCGTCGTCTTGCCACCACTCGCCCGGTAGGCCGTCATAGGTGCGTGGGCTCGTCTCCAGCCAGTCGAGCGAAACCAGCGCCAGCCACCCGTACGGGTCCGCCAGCGTGGTCTCCCGCTCCGTCTTCCAGGTCTGCCAGTCCTCCGCGAAGCTCATGTCCTTGCGAACGACGGAGTCGCGGCGTCGCTTCCCCGTTCCACGGAGTGGGACACGAGGGCGTCGCCGAGTTCGGTGCGGGCGTAGACGACGCTGCGGCCGTGCCGTTGCGAGGCCAGCAGCCCGGCGTCGCGCAACGCCCGCAGGTGCTGGTTCACCGCCGAGGTCGTGACGCCCGTGAGACGCGCGATGTCCGTGGACGAGCGCGGCTGCTCCAGTTCGGCCAGCAGATCCGCCCGCACCTGGCCGAGGACACCGGCGAGCGCTGCGGGCCCACGGCCGCGGCCCCTCTCCCACACCGTGCCGGCGCCGCGGGCCGCGTAGATCAGCAACGGCGGTGCGCCGGGGTCGACGGGCACGGCCGTGCGCCGCGCGAACACGCTGGGAACCAGCGTCAGCCCCTGTCCCGCCGCCTCCACCCGCCGGGGCCGCGCGCCCGCGATCCGCACCTGGACCACCGGAGCGGAGAAGGTGATCCGATCGGAGATCCCCGAGAACATCGCCGCCAGTCCGTGCTGGGCCATGTCGCGTCCCCGGTGAGCGATGTCGGCTTCGAGCACCGCGCGCATCCGGTCCCACCGGGGCGCCAGCGCCGCGTGCCAGTAGTGCTCCAGCGCGTCGAGCACCCGTCCGCGATCGCGCAACACCGGCGGGACGTCCCCGAACAGTGCGCGATAGTGACGCCGCAGCGTGCGGACGGGGATCTCGTGCAGCGCCGCGAACTCGTCCTCGATCCGCGTGAACGGCGTCAGCGAGCGGGGACTCAGGAAGTCCGGCGTCCAGCCTCTGGGCGTGGACAACGCCAGGAGGACCTCGGCGTCGACGTCACGGATGCCGCGTACCCAGGGCAGGTGCAGCGGGTACTTCGCCGGGTCCTTCAGCACCCGCAGGCTGAGCGTCAGTTCGTTGAGCGGTGAGACGGCGAACCGCACGTCCACCAGGTCGGACTCGCCGAGAACGAACTCGATCATGTAGCAGAACGCTACATCTGTTACACCCGTCCGGCAGCCGCGCCAGGCTTCGCGACCATGTGGACCGACATGCGGCTGGCGTTGCGGATCGTCTGCCGGGCAGCGCAGGTGGCGGAACGCGCGTTCCGGGCGGGCGAGCACGACGTGCGGCTCAAGGAGGACGGCAGCGAGGTCACCCCGACCGATCTCCAGGTCGAGGACGTGGTGCGCCGGCTGCTCGCCGAAGCAGTGCCCGAGGACGGCGTCGTGGGCGAGGAACGTCCCGAGCGCGTGGGAACCTCCGGCCGGCGGTGGCTGGTCGACCCGATCAGCGGCACCGCCGGCTTCGTGGCCGGACGGCCGACCTACTCGGTGGACCTGGCGCTGGAGAACGCGCTGGCCGTGTCCGCGATGCCGTCGCTGGGCATCACGATGGCGGCCGGACGGGGTATCGGCTGCCGGATCTTCCGCGGCGAGCAGGAAGAAGTCGCCCGCGTGTCCTCACAGGACACCGTCGCAGGCGCGCGGGTGTGCCTGCACGGCGCGAGAAAGCCGTCGCTGCAGCAGTGCGTCGTCGTGGACGGCTCCGCGTCGGTGCTGGACCTGATCACGGGCCGGGTGGACGCGGTGATCGCGGCGGGTGCGGGCCTGGACCAGTTCGACCTGGCGTGCCTGCCGGTGCTCGTGGAGGAGGCGGGAGGGCGCGTGACGGTGGTCGAGGAGGACGTCGTGCTGGCCACCAACGGTGTCCTGCACGACGCCTTCCTCGCTCTCCTGGTCGCGCGTCCTGGTGTCGAACCAGGCACCCCAGGCTTATGAGGCCTGGGTGATCGCCGGATCCCGCGCGCTGGAGTGACCGACCGGACTCGCACCGGCTTCGACCAGGACCACAACCTGGTGCCTCGACTGCTTCGGCTTCGGTCACGGCTGCCCGTCGAGGACTCGAACCTCGATCTCCGCGTTCAGAGCGCGGTGTCCGTGCCAATTGGACCAACGGGCATCAAAAAAGCCGCCTCGTCGCTGAGTGCGACGGGACGGCTCCCCGGAGACATGAGTCAGTTCATGCCGGGGAGCACCAGATCTGCTGATGGCGCATGTGTTGCATCACGGCTGGCTCCCTTCCTCCGGTTCGTCGAGATCCACTCTGACGGATGGCGTGGCGCGCTTGCAACGCATTATTCGGGATTGCAAAAGTTTGCAGAAATGGAGTCTCTTCTCCAGTAATCCTCAAGCCGACTTGCGGAAAACTTTTGCAACGTCTTTCCTGGATCGCTGACACACCCCATCGGAAGGCAGGGACATGTCCCACGACTGGTGGCGCCACGCCGTCATCTACCAGGTCTACGTGCGCAGCTTCGCCGACTCGGACGGCGACGGTGTCGGCGACCTGCCCGGAATCCGCTCGCGCCTGCCCTACCTGCGCGACCTCGGTGTCGACGCGGTCTGGATCACGCCGTTCTACTCGTCGCCGATGGCGGACGGCGGCTACGACGTCGCGGACTACCGCGCGGTCGACCCTCAGTTCGGCGGACTCGACGACGTGCGCGCGTTGGTGGACGACGCACACACGCTCGGTATCCGGGTGATCGTCGACATCGTGCCGAACCACACCTCCGACCAGCACGCGTGGTTCCAGGAGGCGCTGGCCGGACGCAACCGTGAGCGGTACATCTTCCGCGAGGGCGTCGGGGACCAGCCGCCCAACGACTGGGAGTCCGTCTTCGGTGGCCCGGCGTGGACGCGGGTGGCCGACGGGTCCTGGTACCTGCACCTGTTCGCGCCCGAGCAGCCGGACCTGAACTGGGAGCTGCCCGAGGTGCGCGCGGAGTTCCGCGACGTGCTGCGGTTCTGGCTCGACCTGGGCGTCGACGGGTTCCGGGTGGACGTGGCGCACGGGATGATCAAGGCGCCGGGGCTGCCCGACATCGGCCACGCCGACCAGCTCAAGCTGCTGGGCACGGAGCCGTTGCCGTTCTTCGACCAGGACGGTGTGCACGAGATCCACCGCGAGTGGCGTGCGGTCGTGGACTCGTACCCCGGCGAGCGGGTGCTCGTCGCGGAGGCGTGGACGCCTTCGGCCGAGCGGACGGCCATGTACCTGCGTCCCGACGAGATGCACCAGGCGTTCAACTTCCACTACCTCTCCGCCGAGTGGACCTTCGAGGCGGTGCGGTCGGTCATCGACTCGTCGCTGGCGGCCGTCGAACCCGTTGGGGCGCCCACCACTTGGGTGCTGTCGAACCACGACGTGCAACGGCACGTGACGCGGTACGGCGGCGGTGAGGCCGGTTTGCGCCGTGCGCGCGCCGCGCTGGCGTTGATGCTGGCGTTGCCGGGATCGGTGTACCTGTACCAGGGCGAGGAACTCGGGCTGCCCGAGGTGCTGGACCTGCCGGACGAGGTGCTGCAGGACCCGATGTGGGAGCGGTCGGGTCACACCGAACGCGGTCGTGACGGGTGCCGCGTCCCGTTGCCGTGGGCGGCTTCCGGGCCGTCGCTCGGGTTCGGCACCGGCGGGGCGTGGCTGCCGCAGCCCGCGGACTGGGCGAAGCTCAGCGTGGAGGCCCAGACGGGCGACCAGGACTCGATGCTGTCCTTCTACCGCAACGCTTTGCGCGTGCGCCGCGAGAACCCGGCGCTGGGTGCCGGTCTCACCTGGATCGACGGCCCGGCCGGCGTGCTGTGGTTCGAACGGGACGGGGTCGCGTGCGCGGTGAACCTGTCCGGTGCCGTCGTGGAGCTGCCGGATCCGGGTTCGGTCCTGCTGGCTTCGTCGTACTACGGGGTGCGTGACGGGCTGCTGCTCCTCCCGCCGGACACCGCGCTGTGGTGGAAGCTCTGACCAGCTATTTCACCTGATCGACAAAAACTGTCAGACCCCCTGGGTACGGTCCGTGGACATCAGCTCCAGGTCGAATTCAGGGGGTCTTGCGGTGGGCAGGTGGGAGCTCGTCTCCGGTGGCTCGGCGAAGTTCTGGGAGGTCGCCCAGGCCGGTGCCGTGGTGACCGTCCGGTTCGGACGGCTGGGCGCGGCCGGGCAGACCCAGACCAAGGAGCTCGCCTCCGAGGCCGCCGCGGCCGCACACGTCGCGAAGCTGGTGGCGGAGAAGGAGAAGAAGGGCTACCAGCGCACTGCCGAGCCCGCCTCCTCCGCTGTCCCCGCCGTTCCCGCCGAGGCTCCTGCCCGGGATGAGGACGCCTGGGTGATGCCGCCGGAGTGGCAGCGGAAGGCGATGTGCCGCAGGGATGTCGCACCGGTGCGGGAGTTCGTGGTCGACGCCGCGCAGGCGCAGCGGTTCCGCGAGCGGGTCGCCGAGCGTGCCGAGAGGATCGAGCAGTGCCTGTCCCACCCGGCGTCGGAGCCGGACCTGGTGCGGGCGTTGCGGGATCAGCTCGATGGCCGGCCGGATCCGCTGGGCGCGGCGGTGCTGGCCGGTGTCGCCGATTCTCCCGTGTCGCCGGTGCACTGGTGGATCGAGGAGTTCGGCCTCCCGTTCGCCGCGCTCGCGGCGGTGCACCAGCCGTCGCTGAGCACGAGCGCCGGTCAGCTGAGGGTGTACCGGCCGCAGCACCTCCACGAGCACAGCGGTCAGGCTCGGGCGCTGATCGAGGTCCGCACCGCGCTGGCGGCGGCGGACGACGCCACCTACGACGCGGCGCTGGCAGGGCTGGAGAAGGCCGGTGGCACGCCGTTCAGCCAGGTGGCCCGTGCCTTCCTCGCTCCGACCCGTCAGGACTGGTTCGAGGAAGCGAACGCGACCGCGATCGCGTACTGGCTGGTGCATTCCGCGGCGAGCACCGTGCAGCAGCTGCGCGACCTGCGGCAGGGTGGCCTGATCTGGTCGACGATCGGCATGTACTCCGCACTGCGCGTCGTGGGCCCGGCGGTCGCACCGGTCATCGACGCGGAGCTCCGCGCGAAGGTGGAGTGGGGCAGCGAGAACCGCAAGCTGGGGCTCGAGGTGCTGGCGGCGCTGCCGACCGACGAGGCGTTCCTGATGTTGCTGGGCCGCCTGCGGGAGAGGTACGTGCGGCCCGCGCTGGTGTCCGCGATGGCGGCGTTCCCGGTGCGGGCGGCGCGGCTCATGGCTGCCAGGGCGGCCACCGACGCGGACGTCCGCGACCTGCTGCGCGCCCACGTGCGCCGGCATCCCGGCCTCGAACTGACGGCTGAGGTCGCCGCGCTGATCGAGCCGGTGCCCGACGCGCCGGCCGGCGCGCTGCCGCCGGTGCTGGCCTCGCCGCCGTGGACGCATCGCCGCCCGCAGCCGAAGCCCGTGGTGCTGCGCGATCTTCCGGTGCCCGCGGCCCACCTCGCGTGGCTGCCGGGCGAGCACGAGGAGTGGTCGGAGACCGGTGGCTGGTGGACGGGTCACGGTCAGAACTGGGTGTCGCTGGCCGAGGCGGTCCGCACCGGCGAAGGCAACCGCCACGGCAGCCACAACCTGTTCGCGATCGGCCCGGAGGAGCTGGCCCGGCCACTGCTCGCCGACTGGACGCCGGCCGACACGTGGAGCAGCGAGTTCTGGGGCAGGCGCATCGCGGCCCGGTTCGGCATGGACGCGCTGCCCGCCCTGCTGCGCCTGGCCGCGAGCAACCCGCACGTGTCCGGCGTCGTGCTGCTGCCGTACGCCACCACCGAGGTCGCGGGGCTGATGGCGGACTGGTTCGTCCGCCTCAAGACCGCTCGCGCGTTCGCCGTCTCGTGGCTGTCCCGTCACCGCGAGGCCGCTGGCCGTCTGCTGCTGCCGGCCGCTCTCGGCGCGGCGGGCCCCGCACGCCGCAACGCCGAGTTCGCCCTGCGTCACCTCCACCTGGAGCTGGGCGTCGACGTCATCGCCCTCGCCACCGCGCACGGCGCCGAGGCGGCCGAGGCGATCCGCACGCTGATCGACATCGACCCGCTGGACGTCCTCCCCGCGAAGCTGCCGGCGATCGGCGCCTGGGCCGATCTCGCCCTGCTGCCCCAGGTGCTGCTGGCCGACGGCTCCGGCGCGTTGTCCGCCGAGGCCGCGCGCAACCTCCTGATGACGGCGGCACTGTCCAAACAGGACGCCGTCTACCCCGGCCTGCCGCTCGCCGTCGAGGTGTGTGATCGCGCGTCGCTGGCGGAGTTCGCCTGGGCGGCCTTCGGCCGCTGGCAGGACGTGGGCGCGCCGGCCAAGGACGGCTGGGTCCTCACCGCACTCGGCTGGTTCGGCGACGACGAGACGGTGCGCCGCCTGGCGCCGCTGATCCGCGCCTGGCCGGGCGAGAGCCAGCACGCCCGCGCCGTGGCGGGCCTCGACGTGCTCGCCCAGATCGGCAGCGAGGTCGCGCTGATGAACCTGAACAGCATCGCGGAGAGGGTGAAGTTCAAGGGCCTCAAGGCGAAGGCGCAGGAGAAGGTGTCCGACATCGCCGCCGCGCTGGGCCTGAGCCGCGACCAGCTGTCCGACCGCCTCGTGCCGCGCCTGGGCCTGGACGACGAGGCGACACTGGCGATCGACTACGGCCCGCGCCGGTTCACCGTCGGCTTCGACGAGCACCTCAAGCCCTACGTCCTGGACGAGGAGGGCAAGCGCCGCAAGGACCTTCCCAAGCCGGGAGCGCGTGACGACCAGGAGCTGGCGCCGTCGGAGCACAAGCGTTTCGGGCAGCTGAAGAAGGACGTGCGTTCCGTCGCGTCCGACCAGATCCACCGCCTCGAACGCGCGATGGTCGACCAGCGCACCTGGACCGCCGAGGAGCTCCACACGGTCCTCGCCGCCCATCCCCTGCTCTGGCACCTGGTCCGCCGCCTGGTGTGGATCACCGACAGCGGCCTGACCTTCCGCCTCGCGGAAGACCGCACCCTGGCGAACGCCTCCGACGACGAGGTCACCCTCCCGGCAGAGGCCACCGTCCGAGTGGCCCACCCGGTCGACCTGGCCGAGTCTCTGGAGTCCTGGGGCGAGGTCTTCGCCGACTACGAGATCCTGCAGCCGTTCCCGCAGCTGGGCCGCCCCACCTACGCCTTCACCCCGGGCGACACCATCCCGCAGCTCCACAAGTACCTCGACCGGGACATCCCGGTCGGCAAGCTCCTCGGCCTCACCAAGCGAGGTTGGGCGCGCTGCCAGCCGCAGGACAACGGCTGCGAGCCGTGGATGACGCGCCCGCTCCCGTCCGGCGGCGCCCTGGTCGCCGCGCTGGACCCCGGCATCACCGTGGGCATGGTGGACCTGGACCCCGAGATGAAGGTGACCGAACTCTGGTTCGACCCCACCGGGCAAGGTGCCTGGGGCGCCCCTCGAGGTGGTGGCCCCGCCACCTTCGACGTGGACCCGGTCACCGCCTCCGAGCTCCTCTCGGAACTGGAATCACTGCACGCGTGATCGCGGGAACGGTTGATCGACCTCCAACGTCAGACCGGCTCGGCACGATCGGCGCCGGACACCTCGGTTCGAAAGCAGGGAGCAGTCAGTGCGCAGGTGGGAGCTCGTCTCGGGCAGCGCGGCGAAGTTCTGGGAGATCGGGCAGGACGGTGCCGTGGTCACCGTCCGGTTCGGACGCCTCGACACGCACGGCCAGACCCAGACCAAGGAGCTGGCGTCCACCGAGGCAGCGAAGGCACACGTCGCGAAGCTGGTGGCGGAGAAGGAGAAGAAGGGCTACCGCGCCGTCGTATCGGCCGCTGCCACCACGACCGATACGGCAGCCGCCGAGTCGGTCGCAGCACCCGTCGCCCAGCCCACCGCGGCTCTCCCCACCCAGTCCGCCGGCACTCCCGTGTCCTCCCAGCCCGTCGCCGCCTCTGTTCCCGCCCCACCCACCGCCGTCGACGAAGACACCTGGGTCATGCCGAAGGCGTGGCTGCGCGACGTGGTGCGCCAGCGCGGCTTCCACCCCGCCCCGGAGTTCGCTGTAGACACCGCACTGGCCGAGGAGGCCAGGCAGCGGATCGTCGAGCAGCGGGACACCACGATCGAGCGGATCCTCTCCGAGCCCACCTCCGACCCCGATCTAGTCCAGGCCGCGCGCGAGCACCTCGCCGGCCGGTCGAATCCCACCGGCGCGGCGGCGATCGCGGCCGTCCTCGCCAGCGGTGAGCAGTCCGTGCACGCCTGGATAGCCGATCACGGCCTGGTGTTCGCGACGGAGGCCACCACCGAGTTCATGCGGCTGCTCTGCGGCCGGGAGTGGCAGCAGAACGCCTACGGCAACGAACGCCTGGCGTCGCGCGGCGGGTCCGTCCACATCACCATCGGCAGCGTCGAGTGCAAGATGCTCACGGCGGTCCGGTACGCGCTCGCGATCGCCGAGGACGCCGAGCACAGCGCCGCGGAAGCCGTGCTCGACAGGCTGGGCGAGATCGACGAGCCCGGCACGACGCTGGTCCGGGCGTTCCTGATGCCGGGCAGGCCCGACTGGTTCCAGGAGGCGTGCCAGGCACCGAACACGGGCGCCCGCTGGTGGGTCCTCCACTGCAGCGCCAGCACCTATGCGGAGTTCGAGACCGCACCGCATTCCGTGTCCAACCACTCGATCGTCCTGCACACGGCGCTGTACGTGCTGGGTCCGGCGATCGCGCCGTTGCTCGCGAACGCGCTCGACCACCAGTACCAGCGTGCGGACACCCGCAAGCAGGTGCTGAAGACCCTCTCCGTGCTGCCCACCGACGAGGCGTTCGCCCTGCTGCTCGACCGGATCGACACCAAGTACGTGCGCCCGGTGGTGCTGTCCATGATGGCGGCGTTCCCGGCGCGGGCTGCCCGGCTGCTCGGAGAACGCTCCGCCCGCAACGACGAGTTCCACCAGCTGCTCAGCGTGCACCTGAAGACGTACCCACACCTGGAAACACCCGCGGGCTTCGTCGAGATCGAAACGACGACGGTGCCGGAAGCGCCCGCGGAGGCGTTGCCGCCCGTCCTGGCTTCGCCGCCGTGGCTGAACCGCAAGCCTCCGGTGAAGCCGGTGGTGGTACCGGACCTGCCTGTGCCGAGTCCGTCGATCACGTGGCAGCCGGGTGAGCGGGAGGAGTGGCTGAGGGACGGCCACTGGGACACCCACCGCTACAAGACCTGGGAGCACTGGCTGTCGGAGTACGAGGCGGGCCGGATCGGGTACCGCATGGCCGACCTGCTCATCGGGGCGCCCGAGGAGAAGGTGCGGCACCTCCTCGCGGACTGGCAGCCGAACCTGGGCTGGAGCGCGGAGTCGGCCGGCAAGCGGCTGGCCGCGAAGTTCGGCTTCGACGCGTTGCCCCCGCTGCTGCGCATCGCGGAGAGGAACTCGGGGTCGGCGGTCATCCTGCTGCCGTTCGCGGCGCCCGAGGTGGCCGCGCTGATGGCGGACTGGCTGGTGCGGCTCAAGCAGGTCCGCAAGACGGCGCTGAGCTGGCTCGCCCGGCACCGGGAGCAGGCCGCGCGCCTCCTCGTTCCCGCTGCCCTGGGCAAGCCCGGTGCCGAGCGGCGCAACGCCGAGACCGCGATCCGCCACCTGCACGGACTCGGCGTGGACGTGGTGGCGCTCGCACCGAGCCCGGCCGCGGCGGCCGCCCTGGAGTCCTTCCTGGCCGTCGACCCGGTCGACGTGCTCCCCGCCAAGCTGCCCGTGATCGGCGAGTGGGCGGACACCCGCCTGCTGCCCCAGGTCCTGCTGCGCGACCGCAGGCAGGCCCTGTCCGCCGAAGCCGCGCGCCATCTGCTGATGACGGCCGCGCTGTCCAAGCCGGGCGACATCTACGCCGGGCTGCCGATCGCCCGCGAGGCGCTCGACGAGGACTCGCTGGCGGAGTTCGCGTGGGCGGTCTTCCAGCGCTGGCAGGAGGTCGGCGCGCCGTCGAAGGAGGGCTGGGCGCTGACCGCGCTCGGCTGGTTCGGCAACGACTCGACGGTGCGAGCGCTGTCGCCGTTGATCCGGGTCTGGCCGGGCGAGAGCCAGCACACCAGGGCGGTGACGGGTCTCGACGTGCTCTCCGACATCGGCACCGAGGTCGCCCTGTCCCACCTCAACAGCATCGCCGAGAAGGTGAAGTTCAAGGGCCTCAAGACCAAGGCCCAGGAGAAGGTCTCCCAGATCGCCGACGAACTGGGCCTGTCCCGCGACCAGCTGGCAGATCGTCTCGTGCCGCGCCTGGGTCTCGACGACGCGGCGAGCCTGGTGATCGACTACGGCCCGCGCCGGTTCACCGTGGGCTTCGACGAACAGCTCAAGCCCTACGTCCTCGACCCGGACGGCAAGCGCCGCAAGGACCTCCCGAAGCCCGGTGCGAAGGACGACCAGGACCAGGCCCCGCTGGAGCACAAGCGGTTCGCGGCCCTGAAGAAGGACGTCCGCGCCGTCGCGTCCGACCAGATCCACCGCCTCGAACGCGCGATGGTCGACCAGCGCACCTGGACCGCCGAGGAGTTCCACACGGTCCTGGCCGGCCACCCGCTGCTGTGGCACATCGTCCGCCGCCTGGTGTGGATCACGGCCGACGGCCGGTCCTTCCGCCTGGCCGAAGACCGCACGCTCGCCGACTCCGGCGACGACGAGTTCACGCTCCCCGAAGGCGCCACCGTCCGGGTTGCCCACCCGGTCGACCTCCAGGCGGAACTGGAGGCGTGGGGCGAGGTCTTCGCCGACTACGAGATCCTCCAGCCGTTCCCGCAGCTGGGCCGCCCGCTGCACCTGGTGCCCGAGGGCGAGGATCTCCTTCCCCACCTGAAGAAGTTCTGCGACGTGGACCTCCCGGTCGGCAAGATCCTCAGCCTCACCAAGAAGGGCTGGATCCGCGGCGAACCCCAGGACGGCGGCGTGGAGTGCTGGATCACCCGCCCGCTGCCGTCCGGTGGCGCGCTGGTCGCGTCGCTGGACCCCGGCATCGCGGTGGGCGCGATCGACGTCTTCCCCGAGCTCAAGTTCACCGAGCTGTGGTTCTCCGCCGACGGACAGGGCTACTGGTCCTCTCAGCGCAACGCGGCGAGCACCTTCACCGCCGACGCCATCTCGGCCTCGGAAGTGCTGTCCGAACTGGAGTCTCTGCGGTCGTAGCTCCCGAACCAGGGGGTCTGATCAGCTCTTCGAGCCGGCGCAGAAGAATTGTCAGACCCCCTGAGTAACGTCCGGTGCACATCAACTCCCTTGTGGGGCCCAGGAGGTAACGCAGTGCGCAGGTGGGAACTCGTCGCGGACGGCTCCGCGAAGTTCTGGGAGATCGAGCAGGACGGCGCGACGGTGACCGTCCGGTTCGGACGGCTGGGCACCACGGGCCAGACGCAGACCAAGGAGCTGGCCTCCGCCGAGGCAGCCAGTGCGCACGTCGCGAAACTGGTGGCCGAGAAGGAGAAGAAGGGCTACAGACCGGAAGGTGCCGCCGAGGCGCAGCAGCCCGCCGCCACCTCAGCCGCTGGCACCGCAGCCGCCGCGACCTCAGCCGCCTCCGGTGCACCTGCCGCGGCCGAGCAGTCCGGTTCCGCGCAGCCCGCAGCTGGTGCACCTGTCTCCGCCGAGAAGCCCGCCATCGGCGCACCCGGCACCGCCGAACCCGCGACCCCTGTCGACGAGAACACCTGGGTGATCCCCAAGGCGTGGCTGCGCGACGCGGTGCGGCAGCGCGGGTTCGCCCCGGAGCCGGAGTTCGCGGTCGACCCGGCGAAGGCCGAGCAGGCACGGCAGCTGATCACCGAGCGGGCGGAGACGATCGAGGACGCCCTCTCCCGCAAGGGTTCGAAGGCCGAGCTGGTCAGCGCGGCTCGCGAATACCTGGCCGGGCAGCCGAACCCCGTGGGAGCGGCGGCGATCGCGGCCATCACGAAGCCGGGCGGGCCCGCCGGGCCCGCCGTGCACGCCTGGATCGCCGACCACGGCCTTGCCTTCGCCACCGCCGCGGTCGTCGAGCTCACGAGGGTCGTGTTCACCGATCAGTACGACCAGAAGCGCGGCAGGTGGACCGGGATCTGCCTGCAGAACGCGACCGGCAACTTCCACACGTCGATCGGCGAACCGGAAGGCCTGATGCTCACCGCCGTCCGGTACGCGATCGCCGCCGCGAGCCCCGAGGAGCGCGCGGCGGCCGAGAGCGTGCTGGAGAAGCTGGGCGGGTCGAAGACCGGGAAGGAACTCCGGTGCTACCTGATGCCCGAGCGGGCGGAATGGTTCACCGAGGTCCGCAAGCTGCAGTACACGCCGAGCCGGTGGTGGATGCTGCCGAGCAGCGCCCGCAGCCTCGAAGACTTCAGGAAGTCCAAAGAGTCGGTCACAGCGTCGGCGTTCCTGCTCTACACGGCCGTGTACGTGCTGGGTCCGGCCGTCGCGCCGTTGCTCGCGGAAGAGCTCGACTCCGACAGCTACTACCAGCGGACGGGAGGCCGGAAGCAGGCGTTGAACGTGCTCGCGGCGTTGCCGACCGACGAGGCGTTCACGATCCTGCTCGACCGGCTGGACGGGAAGTACGTGTGGCCCGCCGTGGTGTCCGCGATGAGGGCGTTCCCCGTGAGGGCGGCGCGGCTGCTGGCCGAGCGCGCGTCGTCGAGTGACGCCGTGCGCCGGCTGCTGAACGTCCACCTGCGGAGCAACCCGCATCTGACCGTGCCGGAGGAGGTCGCGGCGCTGCTCGCCGAGTCCACCGAGGCGATCGTGCCGGAGGCGAGCGCGGATCAGCTGCCGCCGTTGCTGGCCTCGCCACCGTGGCTGCACCGCCGCAAGCCGGTGAAGCCCGTGGTGCTGGCGGATCTCCCCGTGCCGGAACCGACGGTGAGCTGGCTGCCCGGCGAGCACGCCGAGTGGCTGGCATCCGGCGCGGCGTGGCGGCAGGACCGCCACGACTGGCGCAAGCTCCTCAAGGAGTACCTGGCCGGCGTGGTCGGCTACTACGACAACGACCTGTTCCTCCTCGCGCCCGACGACGAGGTGCGGCACCTGCTCGCGGACTGGAAGCCGACCTACTGCTACGGCGTCGAGGAGTGGGGCAAGAACCTGGCCGCCCGGTTCGGCGTCGACGCGGCGCCGGCGCTGATCCGGCACGTCCAGTCCGCCCCCGCGGGCACCGGGATGGTGCTGGTGCCGTTCGCGACGGTCGAGGTGGCCACGCAGATGGCCGACTGGTTCGCCCGCACCAAGACTGCCCGGCGCTGGGGACTCGAGTGGCTGGCCCGGCACCGTGAGCAGGCCGCCCGTCTGCTCATTCCCGCGGCGGCCGGGAAGGCCGGCGTCCCCCGCCGCAACGCCGAGGCCGCGCTGCGCCACCTGAACAACGCCGTCGGTGTCGACGTGGCGGCCGTCGCGAAGGAGTGCGGCGCCGAGGCGGCGATCGACGTCGTGCTGTCGGTCGACCCGATCGACGTGCTGCCCGCGAAGCTCCCGGCGATCGGTGAGTGGGCGGACCCGCGCCTGCTGCCGCAGGTGCTGCTGGCGGACCGCAAGCACGCCCTGCCCGCGGAGGCCGCCGGTCATCTGCTGATGACGGCCGCGCTGTCCAAGCCCGGCGAGCTCTACGCGGGGCTGCCGATCGTCCGCGAGGCACTCGACAAGGATTCGCTGGCGGCGTTCGCATGGGCCGCGTTCCGGGCGTGGGAACAGGCCGGCGCGCCGTCGAAGGAGGGCTGGGCGCTGACCGCGCTCGGCTGGTTCGGCGACGACTCGACGGTCCGCTCGCTGTCACCGCTGATCCGCAACTGGCCGGGCGAGAGCCAGCACGCCAGGGCCGTCACCGGGCTCGACGTGCTCGCCGACATCGGCACCGAGGTCGCGCTGTCCCACCTGAACAGCATCGCCGAGAAGGTGTCGTTCAAGGGTCTCAAGACCAAGGCCCAGGAGAAGGTCGCCCAGATCGCGGCCGAGCTCGGCCTGTCCCGCGACCAGCTGTCGGACCGGCTGGTCCCGCGCCTGGGCCTCGACGACGCCGCGACCCTGGTGGTCGACTACGGCCAGCGGCAGTTCACGGTGGGCTTCGACGAGCAGCTCAAGCCGTTCGTGCTGGACTCGGACGGCAAGCGCCGCAAGGACCTCCCGAAGCCCGGCGCGAAGGACGACCAGGACCGGGCGCCGCTGGAGCACAAGCGGTTCATGGCGTTGAAGAAGGACGTCCGCACGATCGCGTCCGATCAGATCCAGCGGCTCGAACGGGCCATGGTCGACCAGCGCACGTGGTCCGCGGAGGAGTTCCTGACGGTCCTCGCCGCTCATCCGCTGCTGTGGCACCTGGTCCGCCGCCTGGTGTGGATCACCGACGAGGGCACCTCCTTCCGCCTCGCCGAGGACCGCTCGCTGGCCGACGCCAACGACGACGAGTTCACGCTGCCCGAGGACGCAGTCGTGCGCGTGGCGCACGCGGTCGACCTGCGGGACGCGGCCGCGGCGTGGGGCGAGGTCTTCGCCGACTACGAGATCCTCCAGCCGTTCCCGCAGCTGGGCCGCCCGGTCCACCTGGTGGCGTCCGCCGAGGACCTCCTGCCGCGGCTGAAGAAGTTCTGCGACACCCCGTACCCGATCGGCAAGATCCTCGGCCTCACCAAGAAGGGCTGGGTGCGCGGCACGCCTCAGGACGCGGGCGTCGAGTGCTGGATCACCCGGCCGTTCCCGGACGGCGGCGCGCTCGTCGCCTCGCTGGAGCCCGGCATCGCGGTGGGCGCCATGGACGTCTTCCCCGAGGTCGGTTTCAGCGACATGTGGTTCTCCCCCCACGGCCACGGCACCTGGTCCGCTCCCTCGAACGCGCCCGCCACCTACGCCATCGACCCGATCACCCTCTCCGAGCTCCTCTCCGAACTGGAGTCCCTGCAGTCATGACCAGCACCCAGACGATGCAGCGTCCTCCCGCCGAGGTCCGCTACGCCGACGAGCTCGCGCGCCTGCGGGACGCCGACACCGCGCCCAGGCCGCCGGGCTGGGCGCTGAGCCTCGACGCCGCGCGCAAGTTCGTGGTGGGCGACGAGAACCGGGGCATCGTCAAGAAGTTCGTGGGCGATCCGTCCCTCGTGGACCGGGCGTTGGTCACGCTCGCGACGAGCCGCGGCCTGATGCTCGTCGGTGAGCCGGGCACGGCGAAGTCGTTGCTGTCCGAGCTGATCGCGGCGGCGGTGTGCGGCGAGTCGACGCTCACGATCCAGGGCGGCGCGGCCACGACCGAGGACCAGATCAAGTACTCGTGGAACTACGCGCTGCTGGTCTCGGAGGGGCCGTCGCCGCGGTCGCTCGTGCCGGCGCCGATGCTGCGGGGCATGGCCGAGGGCAAGATCGTCCGGTTCGAGGAGATCACCCGCTGCCCGCTCGAGGTCCAGGACTGCATGCTGTCGATGCTGTCCGACCGCGTGATGGCGATCGGTGAGCTGAGCGGCCCGGACGGCATGGTGTTCGCGCAGGACGGGTTCAACGTGATCGCCACGGCGAACACGCGGGACAGGGGCGTCAACGAGATGAGCGCCGCGCTCAAGCGGCGGTTCAACTTCGAGACGGTGTTCCCGATCGCGGACTTCGACACCGAGCTCGCGCTGGTCGAGCAGGAGGCCGCGAAGCTGCTCGAACGCTCCGGTGTGGAGCTCGCGCCGAGGCGCGACGTGCTGGAGGTCCTGGTCCGCACGTTCCGCGATCTGCGCGAGGGCGGCGACAGGCTGACGACCGTGATGAGCACGGCCGAGGCGGTCTCGGTGGCGCACGCGGTGGGACTGCGGGGCTGGTTCCTGCGCGGTGAGGTCGGTTCGGCCGCGGACGTCGTGGAGTGCCTGGCGGGCACGGCGGCGAAGGACAACGCGGAGGACCTGGCGCGGCTGCGGCGGTACCTGGAGCAGCACGCGTCGCGGCGCAAGGGGAAACAGTGGCAGGAGCTGCACCGCGCCCGGCACCTGCTGCCCGGCTGATGGGGGCCGTGTTCGTCGGCGTCCGGCACCACAGTCCCGCCTGTGCCCGGATCGTCGCCGCCACCATCTCCGAACAGCAGCCCGCGTACGTGCTCATCGAGGGTCCCGCCGACTTCAACGAGCGCATCGACGAGCTGCTGCTCGGGCACGAGCTGCCCGTCGCGTTGTTCAGCTACTCCGACCAGCACGCGTCGTGGTCACCGTTCTGCGACTATTCGCCGGAGTGGGTGGCGATCACCGAGGCACGCCGGTGCGGCGCCGAGGTCAGGTTCATCGACCTGCCCGCGTGGCACGAGGCGCTCCGCGACGTCAGCAACAGGTACGCGGACGCGGAGCTGCGCTACACCGAGGTCGTCGAGCGGTTGTGCCGGGAGTTCTCGGTCGACAACGTCGACGTGCTGTGGGATCACCTCTTCGAGTGCGAGACCGAGCCGAAGGGCATGGCCGAGTACTTCGACCTGTTGCGCGGCACGGCGACGGCGGACGAGGGCGATTCGGCGCGCGAGGAGTACATGGCGCGCTGGGTGCGGGCGGCGGTGCACGACGCGGGCGAGCGGCCCGTCGTCGTGATCACCGGTGGCTTCCACACGGCCGCTCTCAAGGCGCAGCTCGACGGCGGCACCGAGTGGCCTGAGGTGCCCGAACGCGAGCGGGGCGCGAGCTATCTCGTGCCGTACTCGCACGCGCGGCTGGACGCGTTCACCGGCTACCAGTCGGGCATGCCGTCGCCCGGCTACTACCAGCAGGTCTGGGAGACCGGGTCGCAGCGCGCAGCGGACTGGCTGGTCGAGTCGGTGGCGACGAGGTTGCGCCGCAGGCAGCAGCCCGTGTCGACGGCCGACCTCATCGCGGCCCGCACCCAGGCCGGCGCGCTCGCGCGGTTGCGGGGGCACGAGAACCTGGCGCGCACGGACGTGCTCGATGGGCTGACCAGCGCGTTGATCTCCGAAGACCTGACGCAGCCGCCTCCGTGGACGCGGCGCGGCACGCTGCAGCCCGGCGCGCACCCGGCGTTGATCGAGATGATCGGGGCGTTGCAGGGAGGCAAGGTCGGCCGGTTGCACCCGAGCACGCCCGCGCCGCCGCTGGTCAACGCCGTGCAGGAGTTGCTGCGCACGCACGGGCTCGACCAGGAGGGCAAGGTCGCGCTCGACCTCACGGACCCGGAAGCGTTGGAGCGCAGCAGGATCCTGCACCGCCTGCGGGTGCTGCGGATTCCCGGCTTCGAGCGCACGAGCGGACCGTCCGGGGGCGCACAGCCCCAGCTGGAGGAGCAGTGGACGCTGCGGCCCGTCGAGGAACGGCTGGCCGCGTTGATCGAGGCCGCCGAGAACGGTGCCACGCTGGAGGAAGCGGCCGGGGTGGCGCTGGAACGCCGTTCCCGGAACGCGCAGCTCGAGGAACTGGCCGCGATCCTGTTCGACGCGGTGCTGTGCGGGATCTCGGCGTTGTCCGGCAGGGTCAAGCAGACGCTCAACGAGGGCGTCCGGGAGACGGGTGATCTGGCAGCACTGGGCAGCGTGCTGAGCGGTGTGCTCGGGCTGTGGCGGCACGACAGGTTGTTCGGCACGAGGAAGGACCCGTTGCTGGGCTCGGTGATCGACGTCGGCACCGCGCGGGTGCTGTGGCTGATCGAGGGCCTGCACGGCGGACCGGCTCCGGCCGATCCGCACCGCCTCAAGGCGATGGCGGCGACCAGGGACGCGGTGCTGCACGCCAGGTCCGCGCTGTCGCTGGACGTCGTGGACGTCACGGGCGTCGCGACCAGGGTGAGCAACGACGTGCAGGCGCCGCCGGACCTGCGCGGTGCGGCACTCGGGCTCGCCTGGACGCTGGGCTCCCAGCCGGACGTGAGCAAGGTCAGGAGCATCCGAGCGCTCGGTGACTGGCTCACCGGGCTGTTCGCGGTGGCGCGCGAGGAGGTGCTGGCGAGCCCGGACCTGGTCGGGGTGCTCGACGAACTGGTCAGCGCCATGGACGAGGAGGAGTTCCTGGTGGCGTTGCCCGCGTTGCGGCTCGCCTTCAGCTACTTCCCGCCCAGGGAAAGGGAAACGATCGCGGCCACCGTCCTCTCCCATCGCGGCGTCGAGGGCAGCGCGAAGGGCGTCACCCGCCTCACGGTCGATCCGATCACCGTGGCAGAAGCGATGGCGATCGAGAAGCGCGTGGACGCGTTGCTGGTGAAGGGCGGGCTGGCATGACGGACCTGGAACGCTGGCGGCTGATCCTGGGCGAACCCGCGTCACGCTGCACCGGGGGTCTGCAGGGCGACGCGGCCCGCCGCGACACGGCACTGGAGTGGCTCTACGGGCGTGATCCCGAGCTGGCCGAACGCGGTGTGCGCAAGGGCGGCAGCGAGGACTCGGTGCTGCAGACCGTCGACTGGCTGGACGAGGTGCACACCCTGTTCCCGAGGGAGACGATCGAACGGCTGGAGCGCGACGCGGTCGAGCGCTACGAGATCACCGATGTCGTCACGGATCCCGAAGTGCTGCAACGGATCGAGCCGAACCCGGCGTTGCTGCGCGCGGTGCTGCGGACCAAGCACCTGATGAACCCGGCCGTGCTCGCGATGGCCCGCAAGATCGTCGAGGCGGTCGTGAAGCAGCTGATGGAGAAGCTGAAGACGGAGGTGCGCACGGCGTTCAGCGGCACGAAGTCGCGCAGGCCGAGCATCCACAAGAACTCGCGCAACTTCGACTTCCGCTCGACGATCCGGGCGAACCTCCAGCGCTACCAGCCCGACGAGCGCAAGCTCGCGATCGAGCACGCGAAGTTCGTCTCGCGCACCAAACGGCACCTGGAGCAGTGGCAGGTGATCCTGCTGGTGGACCAGTCGGGGTCGATGACCAGCTCGGTGATCCACTCGGCCGTCACGGCGGCGTGCCTGTGGGGGCTGCCGGGGCTCAGGACGCACCTGGTCGCCTTCGACACCAACGTGGTCGACCTGACCTCGGACGTCACGGACCCGGTGGAGCTGCTGATGAAGGTGCAGCTCGGCGGCGGCACGGACATCGCCAAGGCCGTCGTGTACGGGGCCGAGCTCGTGGACAGCCCGCGCCGGTCGATCGTCGCGATCATCAGCGACTTCTACGAGGGCGGCAGCGAGGAGCGCCTGGTGCGCACGGTCAAGGGCCTGTGCGAGCAGGGCACGCACGTGCTGTGCCTGGCCGCGCTGGACGAGGAGGCGAACCCGGACTACGACAGGGCACTGGGCCAGCGCCTCGCGAACGTCGGTGCCCACGTCGGCGCGATGACCCCTGGCCAGCTCGCGGAATTCGTTGCGGAGAAACTGAAGTGACCAGACCCGACCTGCTGGCACTGACCCCGGACGCGCTCGCGGCGCTGGCCAACCGCGGTCTGGTGAAACGTGCCGTCAAGGAACTCGACGCGGGCGTCGTCCCGGTGCTCGACACCGATCCCGCCGGTGCCGTCCAGGGCAAGTTCCCGGACGGCACCACGACCACGCTGCCGCCCGGCGTCGCGCTGGACGCGGCCGGGTGCAGCTGCGGAGCCGCGGGGGTCTGCCGGCACCGCATCGCCGTCGTCCTCGCCTATCAGCGGACCCGGGAGGCGAGCGTCCCTGCCGAGCTGTGGTCGCCGGGCTCGGTGCCGGACGCCGATCTGGTGGCGTTGATGGGCGAACGCACACTGCGCCGCGCCCGCAGGGCGCACCAGGCCGGTTACCGCGCGAAGCTCCGCCGCCCGACCGCGCAGGACCAGACGGCGCAGGCGGAACTCCCCACCTGTACGGTCACGTTCCTCGTGCCCGGCGACCTGTCCTACGTCCACACGGACGCGGTCAACAAGGACGAGGCGACGGCGCTCGCGGTGTGGGCGTTCCGGGAGGCGGACGAGCAGGGCACCGACACGGTCGACGTGGGCGGATCTCCCACCACGGCAACGGATCTGACCGCCGTCACCGACCTGCTCGACCAGTTGCTGCTCGACGGCGCCACGAACGCGAGCGAGGTGCTCGACGTCGCGTGGCAGCGCCTGCACCGCGACCTGACCGCACAACGCCTGCACTGGCCCGCCGCCGTGATCACCGACCTGCTCGCGCAACTGGCCGCGTACCGCGGGCGCAGCGCCGACTACGAGGCAGAGCGGTTCGCCGCCCTGCTGACGGAACTGCACGCGCGCACGACCGCCACCGGGCACCGGGCCGAGATCCTCGGCCCGGACGAGCCCGCAGAAACCCCGCTCAAGCGAGTCCGGCTGACCGCGCTCGGTGCCCGCCTGCGCGCGGAGAACGCGGCCGACGTCTACTTCGCGTCCGGCGACGTCGTGCTGGTGCAGCGCGACACTCCCCTGCGCACCGGTCAGCGCCTGGCGGCGTCGAACGTGGTGTCCGAGTCGGCAACGCGCAGCGCGAGCCGAGCGGTGACGCTCAAGACCAGCCGAGTGGCCAAGACCTCGCTGACGCCGGTCGGCACGGCCTGGGACCACCTCCCGCAGGCCCTGGTGATCGACGACTACGAAGCGGCCGCCGCACACCTCGCCGAGTTACCGCCCCGCCAGGTCCGCGCGAGGGTAGAGGCGGAACTGGTCCGCGCGATCCGGGTGGCCGAGGTGTCCGACCTCGCCTACGACCCGGCCGCGCAACGCCTGACCGCAACCCTCCACGGCCCCACCGGCACGACGTGCCTGCTGGAGGCGAACCACCGCGCGGTGGCACCGCAAGCCCTGGACGCACTGACAACGGCACTGCGAGCAGGTCCGACAACGATCACCGGCACGGTCCGCAGGCATCGCGGCACGCTGGTGGTCGACCCACTGGCCGTCCTCACCCCCACGGGAGTGACCGTCCTCGACCTGGCCACGGACACGACACCGCAACCCCTGTCACCGGGCACCACGGCCTCCGACCCGCTGAGCGCAACGGTCGACAGCGCCCTGACGGTGCTGGCCGAGGCAGCCCACCGAGGCCTGGACCACCTGACGGACAGCCTGCTCACACGTGTGCGAGAGATAAGCGCTCACCTGCACAAGGCAGGCCTGCGCACAGCGGCAGCCCACGTCACGGCGTTCGCCGACGCTCCGGCCGCAACCACCTGGCTCACGGCACATCTGCGATTACTCGTGACGGCCGACGCCCGCTGACACGCCCCGAGTCACAGGCGGCCGCTTTCGTCAACGAGGCCTGTGGACAACTACGAAGCCTGTGGACAGAGCGGGAACCAAATCCGGGGTTCGCGCGTTGCGTCAGGAGGAATCGCGCGGGAGGAGCGGTGGGCACCGCGTCAGCCCACTGCATACTCAGCGCCAGGCACGGGCCGCACGACCTGCCCCGCCACCACCGACGAGGTCGGATCGATCCGCTGGGACAGCACGTAGTCCTCGGCCGCCTCGGCAACCCGCCCGAGCCGTTCCAACACGAAGGCCCGGAGATGGGCAGCACGCGCCGCGCCCCAACCGCCGAGCGCGATCCCCCGGCTGTAGGCGTCGAGGGCAGCCTCCAGCTGACCACACGCGGCCAGGGCGTCGCCCTGCGCGGCCCACGTCCGGTCGTCGCCCGGGCTGAGCTCGACCAGTTCGGCGGCGTAGCCGGCGGCACGCTGGCTCAAGCCCACGGTGAGGTGGGTCCGCACGAGGAACGAGTGCAGGGCGTAGGCCTCGTCCGCCCAGGCCAGGCGGTCCATCTCGGTGGCCGGGGTGATCGACGTCAGCGATTCCAGTGCCCGGCCCAGGAGCCGGTGCGTCTCGACGATGTCGCGGCGCACGAACGGGACCGCGGCGATCGCGCGGTGCAGGCGTGCCCGCTGCAGCCGGCCGGAGAAGCCCTGCTGGGGCAGTTCGGACGAGGCCTTGGTCGCCAGTGCCGCGGCGGCGCGCATCGAGGTGGAGTCGGCGCCGCGGGCGGCGTTGCGGAACACCACGAACAGGGCCAGGTCGCGCCTCGTCTCGGGCGGGAGGCCGGATCTCGCTCCGTGCAACGCCATCGCCTCCACGGCGGAGGCCGGGAGGTGGCAGCGCAGGACGGCGAGCTGTTCGAGGGCCAGGTCGGGTGAGAGGACCTGTTTGCGCGGGTCGATGACGCTCAGGCCGATCACCGTGGCTGCGTGTTGCGGATATCCCAGGCGCAGCAGCAGGTCGCCGGCGACGCGGCGTTCGGCCGGGCGCAGCGAGCCGACTGCGCGTTCGTGCACGCGCCACCACAGTTCGGAGGCCAGGTCGACCGGGAACGTCGTCATGTCCGGGCCTGCGCCGTCGAGGCGGCCCCAGCTGGCGGCGGTCAGCAGGCGCAGCTGGGCGGAGGGTGGCGGTTCGAAGCGGGGCACGCTCGCCGACGCACCGGTCACGAACGCCGAGGCCACGGCGTGGGTGATGCGCGCGTGCAACGCGGAAGCGCGCACCGGGGCGGAAAGTCCGGCGTAGACGCGGCAGGCGACGGGGACGCGTGCGGTGCAGAGCGCGCGCAGCCGGGTCGCCAGCGCGCGAGGACTCGGGTCGGTGCGGTACCGCGGCATCGCGGTCATGCTGGCCTCCCTGGTGTCAGTTCAGCAGTTCCCAGCCGCGCCGGGTGTCAGTTCAGCAGTTCCCAGCCGCGCCGGGTCAGCCGGTGGCGGACCGACCGGCCGTTGCGGTGGGTGGACACGAAACCCGCGGTGCGCAGGGCCGTCGCGTGCTGCGAGGCCGTGGGCAGGCTGATGCCCACGTGCTTGGCGAGTTCGGTGGTGGTGCGTTCGGAGGTGAGCGCCCGCAGCACGAGCGTGCGGGTGCGTCCCAGTGCCAGTTCGAGGCTGGCGCCGCTCGGCTGGGGTGCGGTGACCGGGTAGAAGAGCAGCGGCTGCGGTTCGGCGAACATCGCCACCGCCGGGCGGGTCAGTCCGTTGAGCACCGGCACGATCAGCATTCCTGTGCCGCGCAACGAGATCTCGGTGTCCCAGCCCAGTTCGACGTGCAGGGCCGGTGAGGTCCACGAGATCGACGGGTGCAGGTGGCCGAGCAGGTCTCCCAGCCCGCGCGTCACCGCCTGCGACGACCGCAGCCGCACCTCGGCCTCGAACGTCTGGCGCGTCTGTGACCAGTTCGGCCCGAGCAGGTCGCGGAAGCCCGACCGGAACGCCGATCTCAGGTCCTGGCGCGCGGCCGGGGTGCCGGCCGCGAACGACCGCAGCCACGGTGACGTGGTGCCCAGCATGCTCGCGATCTGGTCGCGCACCCGCGTGGAGGGCACCTCCAGCACCTGGCACACGGCCTCGTCGAAGTCGGGCTTGGCCGAGTTGAAGAAGTCCGGGATGAACCGGCCGGGCCTGACCAGTTCGGCCAGCGGGCGGATCTGCGGCAGCAGCAGGCGGTCCCAGTCACCGCTGTGCACCGTGAACACCAGCTCGTACATCGGCAGCGGAGCCGAGGCGAACCGCGTGCGCGCGAGATCTTCCAGTTCGAAGAGAATGGTCAATCCGCGCCCCTTGGGCACGGATTCGGACATGACGATCGGCATGTGCTTCCCCCCGGAGTGCAACCACTTCCGAAGGTACGCAGACTTCGTTGTCCGGTGTCAGCGTCGTTCCACTTGACAACGTTCGGTGGACAACCTCAAACAAGCGGCCCGGACTGCTCGGTGAGCTTCAGCAGCAGGTCACGGGTGCGCTCGCGCTCTTCGGCCGACTCCTGGCCGCGCCACAGCAGGTCGGCCAGCGTCACTCCGTCGAGTGCACGGGAAATGAGGTCCGCGCGTTGCGGGTGCAGGCCGTCGGAATCGGTTTGCTGCCTCCACCGGGTCGCGGCGACGTCCAGGCGCTGCTGCAGTTCCGGAACGCCGAGCAGCGCCGTTACGACAGACGGGTGAGACCACAGGTCGTCCGGCACGAAGGTCGCCCTGATGTGCGCGCGCGTCCAGCGGCCGGGTGTGTCCTCCGGTTCGAGCAGGCTCTCGACGGTCGCGTCGTAGTGGTCGAACCACTCCTCGATCAGCCCGACGATCAACGCCTGCTTGCTGCGGAAGTGGTGCAGGAGGCCGCCCTTCGAGACGCCTGCCTCCTTGGCCACGGCGTCGAGGCTGACGTTCGGACCTTGCTCGATCAACGCGCGCGCGGCGGCTGCGAGCACCTCACGGCGGGTGCGGGGCGCGTTGCGCTGCTCTCCGGGCATGGTGATCAACCTATCGTTCGTTCAGAAGGATCGGTGACCGGACCGGACGCAAGAAACTGCTGCTCACGGGCGCGTTCGGGTTCGGGCTCGCCTCGTTGCTGGCCGCGTTCGCCCCGTCCGCGGGCTGGCTGATCGTGGGCCGCGCCCTCGTCGCGGCCTTTATCGGACAAGCAGCTTCGTCATCTTCTCGATCCCGCCGACGCGAACCCGGTGGGCGCCCCGAGAACACCCACCGGTCCGTCGGATCGGCGGCGGCGCCGAGACCACACCACCGGGCACCCGTCCGTCACCTCCGGCATCGCTTGCCACCGCAGTCAAAACCCGCGCGCAACCGACTGGCTTCGAACCCGCAATCAGCAGTCGAAGTCAGATTCGCCGTTCACCCACCCAGCAAAGGCACGAGCCGCGACACGGTTTCCGGCAAGCGCCCCAGGAACCGCTTCTCGACGAAGATGTCCTTCTGACCGCTGTTGCAATCGCTCTCCAAGACGCTCAGTGGAGGATTCGCGTCCATCTTCAGCTCGTCCTCCGGCCAGGACGCGATTGCAGCGCGCGCCCTTTCCAGCACCTGGGCGGCGTCGCGCACCAGCAGGTACTCGTCGCCGGCGGGAAGGCGCTGCAGATCGAGATCTATGCCCCCGCGGAACGAAACACCCTCCAGCCGGGCTCCGGTGAGGTCGTTGCCCCTGTACTCGTTTCGCGTCCGCCCGAGACGCTCGTTGTCCCATGGTCTCGCGCTGAACGTGACGTCGCGGAGAAGGCCGGAGAACACGCAGTCCACGAACTCGGCCTCGTGACACATCATCTTCTCGATCTTGACGTTGCGGAAGGAACAGTTCACGAACGACGCACGGCCAGGAACCAGCCGTTTCAGGTGAGCGCCGTCGAAGACGCAGTCGATGTAGAAACTCGGCTCGAAGCCGCCACCCAAACCTCCGCCCTGCACCTTTGCTTTGCGGAAGTCACAGCGCACAAGCTTGCTTCCGTTGGCGACGGACATGTCGTCGAGACGGCGACCGGAAAAGTCGGCGTCCTCCAGTGTCACGCCGTGCAGGAGAAGCCTTTCGTCCGGTCGCCCCGATCGAGCACTCATCCGCCTCCGATCCCCTTGCCGTACGTGTTGCCGCGTCCGCTGGTGCTCGGCAACCTGCCAGGTCCAGTGCAGAGGACGTACATCGAGCTTCTGCAGGCTCCTTGCTTTCGCCAGTGCGACGAGAAACCTTTTCTCGTGGCGAGTTCGACAGTGACGCCGTTGTAGTTGTCTTTGCAGTCAGGACCGCGGCTGGCACTGTAGCTGAAGCGCCCGGGATGATTCTTCTGCAAATCGGCATCGACGGCGTTGTGCAGGGCTGTTCCGATCTCCTTGCGAGAGTTCACGAAGTCGCCCTTGTCGATCAAACTCTGATAGTTGGCCCGCTGACCGGCGTCGAGGTGGTTGTCGATCAGGGCTTGCCACCCGCGTGACAGCTGCCGGTCAACCGCGGCCTTCACGAGATTTCTCGACTCCGCGCGACTCGGATATCCGGGGCGGTCTTGTGCGTTGGCGGCGACGGCGACGATTGCGGCGACGTCCAGAGCCTGCTTGCTCATCATCGCCGTCCGGCACTCACTGCCGACCCGCTCGCAGAACCTCAGGTCGACTTCCGCCTGAGCCAGAGCGTAGTGAAAGTCGTTCGTGTTGAGGTCATCCAGTGCTTCTCGTGTACCTGGATTCTTCTTGTCCACGTCGACGATCGCGAGCTCGTATTCCGTCTGCCACGCCTCTTGCTGTTGTTGCTCGGCTGATGGGCGCTCAGCGCTCATCAGCTCGCTGAGGGCGTAGGCCTCTTTGCTCGAGCATTCGGCGGAGCAGACGTATTGGCAGCCGGTGTCGGCGCACAAACCGTGGCCATCGGCTTCAACACCCGTGATCGGGTTACCGCCTGCGAACGCGTACCGGTTTCCGGTGAACGTGTCGCTGCCGAGGTTCATGTCGGCGAGGGCACCGTTGTACGTGTCGCGCGTCGTGAAGCGGTTGAGGCCCGGGTTGTAGTCGCGGAAGCCCATGTCGTACGACCCGGACGAAGGACCGAACCGCTTGCCGTTGTAACGGTAGAAGTTGAACGGTTCCTTGCCCGGCTGTTGCACGTCCGGCTTGTCGATGCCTGTGAACGCCTCCTTGTCGTCCTTGCCGTAGGCCGTGTAGCCGTAGGTGGCGCGGGTGTCACCGTTGGCCTTGGTCAGGGTTTCGACGTCGGTGTGCGGGTTGTAGCCGTAGTAGGAGTCTTCTGCGACTTCCGGGCCCGTGCCGTCGGTGTCCTTCTTGATCTGCGCCAGCCGCTGGCCGAACGAGTCGTACTGGTAGGTCCGCTGCAGCTGGCCCGCGATCGTCTCGGAGACGACCTTGTCGGTCAGGCCGAGGTAGGCGAAGTCGGTCGTCTTGCCGTCCTCGGTCTTCGCCGTGGTGCGATCGAGCGGGTCGTAGGCGTAGGCGGTCGTCTTCATGCCGCCGCCGTCGGCCTGCTTGCGGTGCTCGACCGTCCGGTCGAACCCGTCGTACTTGAACGACTCCACGATCTGGCCGGCCGCGGTGACGGAGTCGAGACGGCCGAACGGGTCGTAGTTGTACGACGACGTGACGCCGGAGCTCGTCGAGGACAGCAGCCGGTTGCGGTCGTAGTTGAAGGTCGTCGCCGTGCTGTCGACGCTCTGCGACACCACGTTGCTGTTGGCGTCGTGGACGTAGTCCTCGGTCTCCAGCACCGCGCCCGCTGCCGACTTCTTGGTGACCTTGCGGACGCGGTCGAGCGGGTCGTAGTCGTACTCGTGGACCTCGTCGAGGTACGCGGACGCGTTGTCCGCGTTCTGGATCTTCGCGGCGTCCCTGGAGCGGTGGCCGTTGACGCTGTAGTCGATGAGGTGCTGGGCGACGAGTGTGCCGTCGGCCTTGGACTCGACCTGCGACGCGAGCCCGCCGTCGAGGTGGTAGCCGTAGACCACCTTGTTGCCGTTGGGCTTCGTTTCCTGCTTCACCTGACCGCGGTCGGTGTAGGTGTAGGAGGTGACCTTGGGCGACCCGCCGGTCTCGGTGTTCTGCACGCGCTCGATCAGGTCCAGCACGTTGTACGAGAACTCCGACGACTGCTTGTCGTGGCCGCGGGTCAGCGGGGAGCCGTTCTCGTCGTAGGAGAACGTGGTCGTCGCCTGCACGACCGAGGCCAGCTTCTCCTCGATCTTGGTCAGCTGGTTCAACCCGTTGTAGGTCAACGCGTACGAGTCGGTCTTCGCACCGGGTGACGAGTCGGAGAGCGATGTCAGGTTGCCGTTGGCGTCGTAGACCTGGCTGAACGTCTTCGACTCGTTGTCCGGGTCGGAGCCGCTGTCGCGCACGAGCTTCACCGCGTCGGCCAGCACCGTGCCGTCGGCGTTGTCCGACACCGTGACCTTGGCGGCGTTGTCCGACACCGTGACCTTGGCGGCGTTGCCCGCGGTGAAGGTGAAGCTGCCGAGGCTCACCCACTCACCGCCGTGCTGCGTCTGGTTCACCGCGACCGTGGACGTGGCGGTGCCGGTTTCGACCTTGTGCGGCGCGTTCGTCGCCGTGCCCGCCACTCCGGCCGGATACTTGACGAACACCTCGTAGGAACCGTCCTGCGGGATCACCGGCTTCCAGGTGAAGGTCGTGCCGCCGGAGCCGCGGGCGGTGCTCCGGTAGTCGTAGCCCTGGAAACCCTGACCGGCCGTCGCGGTGGACCAGTTGCCGGCCAGCTCGACGAAGCCGGTGTCGGAGTTGTCCGTCAGTGCGACGTGCAGACCGACGGGGACACCACTGTCCGAACGCGACTTCGGCTTGCCGTCGGGGTAGTAGTCCCAGGTCATCGTCCGGCTCGACGACCCGCCGGCTGAGGTCTGCGTCCGTGACGCCTGCTGACCCAGCGGTGTGTAGTCGTACGAGGTGACGATCTCCCACGGATCGGTCGCGCTGCGGACCCAGCCGTTGTCGAAGTAGGAGTACTGGGTGATGTTGCGGACGGTTTGCCCCTGCGACGGCGGGGAGCTCATCTCCTTGATCCGGCCTGCCGGGTCATAGGTGTAGATCGTCTTGTCAGCGACCTTGTGCTGAACGTCGTCCTTGTCGAACGGTGCCAGCTTCTCGATCGGCCGGTTCAGCTTGTCGTAGACGGTCTGGGCCGTGAAGTCGTCCGCGTCGTCGGTCGTCTCCACGCCGCGCGGGCTCACGACACGGGTCTGGTTGCCGGCCTCGTCGTACTCGTACTTCGACGAGCATGACCGTGGAGGAGGTGTTGTGGCCCGGCTTGTGGTTCGGTGACCTGCTGTTCAGCCGCGCCGGTGTGCGGGTGCGGGCGCCGCAGCACCTCATCGACGCCACGGTGGCCACGACCTCGACGCTGTATTTCACCTTCCGTCGCCAGTCGCGCCCGACTGATGACTTGTCGCACGGCTGGGGTTCGAACTCACAGTGGCGAACATGCTTCAGCCGGTTCTACTCGGATGAGGAAGGGCTGCATCTCAACTGGGACGGCGAGGTGGACATCGCCGTCGATCCGCCGGCGCCCCGAGCCGGTTGGTCCGAACACGAGATGGAACCGTTGCACCAGCGCCAAGAACTGCTGCTGCATCGTTGTTTCGTCCACGATCCGCTGCCGGCTGACGAGAACGACCGGTACCCCTATGGCGATCGACTCAGCCTCACCTCCGCAGAGTGGCCGTTCCGTCCGGAGTCACTCGTGCACGTGTCGAGTGCCAAGTAAGGCGACCACGCTCGGGCAGGCATGCAACGACCGCTCAACCGTCCGCTCGTCGCCATGAGCGCGCCTCTGCTGGCACACTACCCGCGGCAAAGCGCGCATTGATGAGCCAAGGTGGGTGGCTCTGGTCCTGCGGGCGCAAACACGGCCCGACGAGTGTGGCCTGCGCATCGGACTGCAGGTTCCTACCCCGATAGAAACTCGGCAAGAGCGAGGCGAGCCTTCTCTCCACACCTCGGGCGATCCTCCTCATCGGCACAACGCCGCGGTTGCGTCCGCACGCCACTGGTAGACCTTTTGCCTGCAGCTGACCTTGTCGAGAAGACGTTGACCGCGGTGGCTGACGCCGGCAGCGCAGCCACCGCGGAGTACGCCTGTCGGTGGAGTTGGCCAAGTGGAAGGGGTCAGTGCGGCAGCCCTCTCCACCTCGTGCCAGACGCTTGCCTACCTACGGGATGGGCTCGAATCCACCGGGGTACGGCGAGCCGTCCGGGCTGACGGCCTTCGCGTTCTCACTGTTGTTCGTCACGAAGTCCTTGGTCACTCCGGCGATCTGGGTGCGGATCGCCTCGAAGGTGACGAAGACGGAGGTGATGCCGAAGTCGTTGCCGGTGAGCCTGAACTTCAGGTCGATGTCGACATTGCCGACCACGCTGTCGTTGATGGCTTCCCTCAGCTCTGATCGACTGCTGTCGTGGCTGTAGTTGAAGAGCCAGACCTGGATCCGGTCGCTCGCCGGAAGGCCGTAGACGTCGTACAGCGTTCGGTGGCTGTGGAACCTTCCGCGCACCTTGATGCGGCCCTCAGCCGACGCGCCCGAGCCCTCTACCTCGACGCCGTATCTCGAGACGGCTCTTTTCCCGCTGAACACCTGGAGCTTCTGCTGTTCCTGGGCAGCGGCGGCCGGCGAGAGGTCCCCCGACTGGACGGCGTCGAGGCTGACGGTCGTGATCGCGGCTTCCTCCGTGGGAACCGCCACCGGCACGACGAGCGAGTACCGCTCGACGTACATCACCGATCCAGCTACTTCTTTGACCTGTGCTGTCATTTCGGCTTCTCCTCAGAGACGAGCGGGCGATTGCTCAACCCTGATGCCTGCCAGGGCATCGGGACAATGAGGAGAAGTACGTAGTCCTTTGTGGATGTTCAGATCATGCCGAGTTGCCGGGCGAGGAGCACCGCCGTGACCCGGTTCGTGGCTCCGAGTTTGCGGTAGGCGTTCTCGAGGTGCTTGGTGACTGTGCGAGCCGAGATGCCCATCTCCCTTCCGATGTGGTCCGCTGTGCGGCCGCGCATGACGTGGCTCAGCACCTCCTGCTCACGTGGTGTCAGCCTCATGGTTGGACAGAGGCGGCGACGAGAGCGTGCAGTACCCCGACCACAACAGATCTGCGAATTCGGCACGCGCCAGCCTTCACCGGGAGAGCGTCCTGACCGCTTCCGGGATCAGCGGACGGCCGGTCATGAACCAGGACACGCCGAATGCGAGGATTCCGGCGGTTTCGAGCAGGAACACCCAGATCGATTCGGTCTCCACATCCTTGCCGGTGCTCAGGATCACGGCACCGGAGATGATCAGTGACGCCATGATGACGCCCGCGCAGGTCTTGTGCGCGCGCCGGTGCCGCGGCGACGGGTTGTAGCCGTCCCGGGGCACCGCAAACAGATACGACAAGACCGCGAGCAGTGCGAAGAAGGTTGCTGCGCAGACGAGGTGCAATGTCGCGGTGAGCGGACGCGCACCGGCAGCGGTGTCGTCGGAGGCGGTGGGGAACAAGCTGACGAGGATGGCCAGCACCCCGGCGACGGTCGCCAGCGCGTTGTCCAGCCTGCCGAGCCGGTACGCCATCAGGAAAACCCCGAATGCCCACATGCTGCCGACGAACCAGTCGCGCAAGTCGGTGTGGTAGTACGAACTGATCGACGGACCGATCGGCTTCTTCAGCAACCAGAAGCTGCCGAACACGAGCACGACGGGCAAAGCCATCCCTATGATCCCCACGAGCCGGCGCAGCGTGTTGTAGGAAATGACGGTCCCTCTGTAGGGCTTGAACCAGTAGTCATCCACGGTGAACCCCCTGACACAACAGCGTTGTGCTCCGGTATCGCCCGCCAAGAGCCGATGGTTAGCCCAGCGTCGCGTGGCATACGGGTGACACCGCCACGACCACCGGAGTGATGCGTAAGCGTCCGATCGCGGAACGCATCGTGTCCGATTCGTGACTGCCGACAAGGTACTTCGATCGCCGATGGCGGTCACTGGACCTGCATGGCGAACTCAGAGAACCATTCGATCAAGTACTTGAAACCGGACGAGGCAGAGCGACTGAGCTCAGCTTGGACCTCGGACAGCTCGTACGGGTTCACGTCGTTGCCAACGCCGGTGCTGGCTCGGCACGGCGCCAAGATGCTGGACCCCTCGAGCGCGTATCAGGTGGACGGTTTTCTGGCCACCGGGCCGACCGTGTACCGGACGAACGAGTTGCTGATCCCCCACGGCAGTCTGGGCAAGCAGGCGGACATGGTGGAGGTGCTGAGGAATGATCTCGGGCTGGTCATGGACGAGGCGCCCGCGGACTGCCGGGACGCGCCTCTGGTCTTCCGCGGCGTGCTGAGACCGGACCCGCATCCCACGGCGGATCGGCCCACGACTGTGGTGACCGACGCGTGGCGCGCGCTTCAGAAGTTGCGGGCTACGGCCAAGGACCCCGCCAACCTCACGCTGTCACTGGCCGACGTCCGGCCGATGGGATTGAACCACGTGCTGGTCGGAGCCGCCATGGGCGGGATCGGCGGCGGGTCGGAGGTCCTGCGTGGTGTTCCCGGTGCGATCGGCGGTAATCCCAACCCCGGCGCGGAGGCGGACGAGGTCGGCTACTGGCGCAGGCCGGTGGCGATCCGGATGGCGAGGCCCTTGCGGACCGCACCCACGACGGGACGACGTCCGGTCATCGCGATTCTGGACACCGGTCTCGGAGAGAACGGATGGCTGTCCGTGGCCAAGGAGGCGAACGGGATGTTCGCCGCCCCGTCCGAGGACTGCACGTTCGTCAGGGTCGACGGTCCGCTTCAGGATGGCATCTGCACACCGGCTTCACCCGCATCCATTCCGTTGTACTGGGAAGGTTCGTACACGATCGAGCCGCTCACCGGATATCTGAGCAGCCACACGGGCCACGCCACGTTCGTCATCGGGGTCGTCCACCAGACCGAGCCCAACGCCGATGTCCTGTCGATCCGGGTCATGTACAACGACGGAGTCGTCTACGCCCACGTTCTGGTGCAGGCGCTGAAGAAGCTGCTCGAGCGGGTCGTGGAGGCGCAGGAGAACAACAGGCCCGACCTGATGGTCGACGTGGTGTCGTTGTCACTGGGCGGCTACCGCGAAGCCGGAGAGCGCGGCGCCGAGTACGACCAGCTGACCCTGGCCATCGACGACCTCCGGGCTCGTGGTGTGGTCATCGTTGCCGCTGCCGGGAACTACGCCAGCAGCAGACCGTTCTACCCGGCCGCGCTGGCGGACCGAGATGACGACGGGTTGCCTCCCGTGATCAGTGTTGGAGCTTGCAATCCCAACGGCACCAAGGCGTTCTTCAGCAACGACGGACGGTGGGTGCGGTGCTGGGCCGCCGGCGCGGCGCTGATCAGCAGCTTCCCCGAGACGATCAACGGCAGTATCAGGCCGCGATACCAGGTGACCACGAATGGTGGTAACGAGCCGCTCGCCATCCGGGAGTCGTTGGAGTCCGACGACTACAGCTACGGGTATGCCGAGTGGAGCGGAACATCCTTCGCGACCCCGATGGTGGCGGCCAGAATCGCCACGCTGCTGATGAAAGCGGACGAGGCGACGGTCAAGCAGGAGGAAGGTCTCGGAGTCGTCCTCGAGCGCGAAGATCTCGTCCGAAGGCTCTTGCGCAAAGGGGCTACGCTGAATCGGGCAAATGCGGCGGTGCAACGACTCTGATCAGCGACCGCAGAGGCAGGTGTGCCATGCAGGACAGCGAAGCACCCAGAACGAGAGCCATCCTTCGCGAGCGCAGGGAAAGGGTGGCCGAGCTGTTCATCGCGGTACGTGAGGGCAGGTACGAATGTCTTGACGATCTGGTGGCCGAGCTGAGCCCGATGCTGTGGCAGGTCGCCCGCGCCCAGGGCCTCGATCGTCAGAGCAGCCAGGACGTCGTGCAGTCCACCTGGCTGAACTTCATGAAGGAGATCGAGAAGATCCGCGAACCCGTCGCTGTCGTGGGGTGGCTCGTCACCACCACCAAACGCGAGGCGTGGCGGGTCCGGCGTTCCGAACGAGCCCACGAGCCACTCGACGGTCATGACGTGCCGGACCAGGCGGTCCTGCCGGAGGACAGGGTGGTGCTGTCCGAGCGCCAGCGCCGGCTGTGGGCTGCCGTGGCGCTGTTGCCCGAACGGTGCCAGGCGCTGCTGAGGGTGGTCGCGTTCGTGCCGAAGCCCGATTACCGGGCGATCGCGGCGACGCTGGGCATGGCCCGCGGCGGGGTGGGGCCGACCCGCGGGCGTTGCCTGGCACGGCTGCGGGCGCTACTGGACGCTGATACCGACGGGAGCTGGCGATGAACACCAATGGCGCGGCGGGGCCGTTGGACGACAGGGACTTCCTGATCCTCGATGGTGTTCGCGACGTGTACTCCGCGATCGACCCGATGCCGGAGGACATGCTGGACAACATTCGATTCGCACTCGCCGTGGAGCATCTGGAGACCGAGGTCGCACGCGCGGCCTCGGACCTGGTGGCCGTCGTGACCCGCGGCGAGAACGAGCAGCGGCTCGTCTCGTTCGAGAGTCCCAGCATGACGATCACCCTCGGAATCCGGGCCAACGACGACGGCACCATGCGCCTGGACGGGTGGCTCACCCCACCGGGCACGCACCACGTCGAACTGCGGACGCCGGCAGGCACGGTCACCGCCGAGTCCGACGAGCGAGGCAGGTTCGCGATGGACGGCGTGCCACGTACATCCGCTTACCTCACTGTGCGGCCCGCGCGGATGCGGGCCATCACCACGCCGACGATCGCCTTGTGATGGACCAGGCGACCATCGATCGCGTCCTGCGGATGCGCGAGATCGGCTCCGGCTTCACCAACACCGGACGTCCAGCAGCCGGAGCGCGGAAGTTGCGTGCGGCGTTGAAGATCCTGGGTTGGCCGGGAGACGGGCAGCCGAGGTGGCTGACCGGGCGCGTACTGCTCAGCCTCGGGTTCGCCGAGGCTGAGCAGGGTGACACCGAGGCAGGGCTGCGGCTGCTGAACGAGGCCGAGAACATGGTTGCGCCCGAACACCGCGGCATCCTCCTGCAGAACCGGGCGACAGTCCTGCAACGGGCAGGTCGCCTGGACGAGGCGTTGCCGTTGTTCGACGCGGCGATTCCGCTGCTGGCCGGAACGCACGACGACTTCACCCTCGCGACCGCGTTGCTGAACCGGGCGACTTTGCGGCTCGGCATCGGACAGGTGCGACTCGCACGGGAGGATCTGCGGCGGTGCAGAGATATCTCCGATGCCAACCAGTATCACCTGCTCATCGCCAAGGTCGACCACGACCTCGGTTACTGCCACCTGCTGTCCGGTGACATTCCGCTGGCGCTGCGCACGCTCGATGCAGCAGCCCGGCGCTATCGCGTCCACGGCCCCGACTACCTCCCCGTCGTCCTGATGGACAAGGCGAGGACGCTGCTCGCGGCAGGTCTCGCCGGGGAGGCAGATCGGGAACTGGACATCGTCTTCCAGCTGTTCCACCGAGACCGGTTCAGCGTCGATTACGCGTGGGCAGAACTGACGAGGGCGCAGGCGGCACTCGCCGTCGGCAACCATCACGACGCTCGGATCTGGTCGCACCGCGCGGCACGGCGGTTCCGCCGGCACGGCGACGCCGCGTGGGCGGCGCTCGCCGAACTCACGACCGTGCGCGCCGAACTGATGAACTCGAAGCGGCCTGCCGCGCTCGCTCCGAGAGCGAGCCGGCTGGCAGGGCGTTTGCACAGCTTGGGTTTGCGCTATGACGGGGACACCGCCGAGCTGCTGTCGGTGCGCGCGTTGCTCGCCGCGAAACAGGCCGGCGCCGCTGTGACCGCCGCGGCACGGATCGCGCGCCCCAGCGCCGAAGCGCCACTGGAGACCAGGCTGTTGCGCCAGCTCGTCCAAGCCGAACTGCACCGGGCGCAGGGCAGGCGAGACACCGCGTTCACCCATCTGCGTCACGGACTCAAGACGCTCGACCTGCACCGTCGCCGGTTCGGCAGCGTCGAACTCAGGGCAGGTGTGTCGCTGCTGGGAGCTGAGCTCGCCTGCACCGGGCTCGATCTGGCGTTGCACAAGGGATCCCCACGGCTGGTGTTCGACTGGTCCGAGCGGTGCCGCGCCCAGGCGTTCCGCGCACGACCGGTGCAGCCGCCCGCCGACCAGGTGACACGGGAGATCGTCGCCGAACTGCGGCAGCTCAGCCGGGTCAACCAGCGCGCCCGTGTCGCGCAGCTCGAGCGGCTGCTGCGGGAACACAGCTGGCAGCAGGACGGACATGCGGAGAGCACTGGGGATCCTGCGTCGTTGCGGTTGGTTCACGACGAGCTGTCCGGCACCATGGTGAGCTTCATCAACCGCGGCAACCGGCTGTTCGCCTTGGTGCTGCGCAACGGCGACACCAGGCTGACCGAACTCGGCGATGTCCGCGACGTGACGGAGACCGTGCTGCGTCTCATCAGCGACCTCGACGCCCTGTCGGGATGGCATCTGCCCACGGACGTCAAAGCCGTCCTCAGGGCGTCCGCGGACTGGCATCTCACGCAGCTGCAACGAATACTCCTCACCCCGCTCCGGGAGCTGCCCGGCGACCGCCTCGTGATAATCCCCAGCACCGGACTGTCCGCGATCCCGTGGGGGCTGCTGCCAGAACTTCGTGGCCGTGCCGTGTCGGTAGCGCCGTCCGCGTCGGTGTGGGCGGCCGCCCGGCACACGAGAAGGACCGGCTGCAACGCAGGAGAGCTGCTCGTCGCGGGTCCATCCCTGTTCCACGCCGAAGCCGAGGTGACGGAGCTGGCGCGGATCTACCCGCGCAGCACTCGGCTGACGGGCTCGGAGGCGACGGTGGAGGCGACACTGCGGGAGTTGGAGGGTGTCGGCATCGCGCATCTCGCGGCGCACGGTCACCACGAGCCGGACAACGTGCTGTTCTCCCGACTCGACCTGGTGGACGGCCCGCTGCTCGCCTACGACCTCCAGGGACTGGCCAACGCACCAAAGCACGTCGTGCTGTCCGCATGCGACGTCGGCCGGGTTCAGGTGCGCGCCGGCGACGAGATTCTGGGCCTCACCGCGGCCATGCTGTACATCGGATCGTCCACTGTGGTCTCCAGCGTCGCACGTATCGCGGACGACGTCATGGTGACTGTGATGAAGGAGTACCACAACGCGATCGTCGCCGGCACCGAACCCGCACAGGCGCTCGCGCTCGCGTCGGAACGGGAACCGCTGGTGCCGCTGGTGTGTTTTGGTGCGGGCTAGTCTCAGACAGCACGATCACCCCTCGACACGTCCGCCTCACGCTGGACGACGGTGTGCGCCGCTGCTTGACGCCGCTGCTGCCATTCGACTGACTGATGTAACGCTACGCAGCAGTTCGCAGGTCACCAGCGGCTGATCCGATCACGAGATCACCCAGGTGCAGGACCGTCGTGCCCTGCACCACTTCGATGGCGAACGTGGTGTTCGTTCCGCCGCAACGACGTTGTGAGGGCCACGGCACCGATCACGATCACGCCGCCGAACACCAGGAACGCGGCCTCGTGGCCGAACCGGTCGGCCAGCAGGCCACCGGCCAGCGGACCGATCGGCTGCGACACCATGGAGATCAGGTTCGCGGCCGAGTTCACCCTGCCGGTCATCTCGTCAGGGGTGAGCTGGAGCAACTCGGTGCTGAAGGCGACGTTCCCGACCGCCGTGACGCACAGGACCAGGGCGAGCATCACGCCGAGCAGCACCGGCTCGGTGACCGTCGCGAGCGCTGGCACGATGACGGCAGCCGTCCAGCAGCAGAGCATCACGGAGGTCCGCGGCCGTTCGGGTGCGCGGAGCCGGGGCGCGAGCAGGGCTCCTGCCAGCGAGCCAACGGCGGACAGCGCCACGATCACACCGCTGGACCGCCCACTGGGGTCCACCTCGGCGCCTGTAGTGATCGCCACGAGCATGACCCCGCCGAACGCCGCGTTGAGCCCAGCGCCGAACACGATCAGAACTGTGCGCACATAGCGCTGGCGCCACACGAACCGCAGTCCGGACACCATGTTCCGCGGCGCGAGAGGACGTCCTTCTGGCGCCGGTGCCGAGCGTGAACGGACAGCCAGCAGACACGCGAACGAGACGAGCAGCCCGCCCGCCATGGCGACGAAGGGAAGTACGGGTCGCAGTCCGAAGAGGACTCCCCCGAGCAGCGGACCGGCGATCGCGGTTCCAGCGCCCCGTGCCTGCAATCGCGACAGGGCCAGGCCGAGCTGGTCGGCGGGCACGGCAGCGCGCAGGAGGGCGTTGGTCGCCGGCATGTAGGCGAGGCTCTGTGCCGACACGACTGCGACAGCGAGCAGAACGAGCCACAGCGACGGGTTGCCGAGCAGCACCGACATGGCGAGCACGGCCGCGACCACCACTCCGGTGAGCTCGCAGCCGAGCATCAGCCGGCGCCGCTCGACGGCGTCCGCGACCGCACCTGCCGGGATGACCGCGACGAGCAGGGTGGCTCCGGCGACCGAACCGATCAGCCCGGCCTTGGCCGGTGATCCGGTCTGCTGGAGCACGAGCAGCGGCAGGGCCAGCGTCGCCATCCGCGACCCCAGGCTCGCCGACAGGCCCCCGAACCACAGCAGGTGGAAGTCGCGGTTCTTGCGCAACGGGGTCAGCGTGTCGTCCATGGCTCCTCGGCTCATTCACCAGGTGCCGACGCGGTCCGCCACGCCCGGATGGCAGTGACGAACCGCGTCGTTTCACTCAGAACTGGAAGTTGCTCTTGCTGGGCGACTGGAAGCTGAAGCAACACATCTCGCCGGCCAGGTCCACTGCGGACAGGCCCTGCAGGTTCAGAATGGACGCCATGATTCACCTCCTACCTGGGTTGGTCGTGCCTGCTGGCGACCGCAGGCCGAGGTGTGGCAGCAGTGCCGTGGTCCCCTCGTACGCCGCGTGCAGGGCGAGCAGGACGCCCGCCGAGCCCATCGCCAGGTCCATGGAGAGGCGCTGCAGCTGCTCGCCGGGAAACACCAGGTTCCCGTCGCGGTACAGCGCCTGCCAGCCGAGTCTGCGCACGTGCTCGCGCAGCGCGGCTCCGTCGTCGTCGGCGCCGAGCTGCGCCATGAGTGCGATGACGCCCGCCCTGCCGCTGAACAGCCCCGGCTGGTAGACGAACGGCACCGAGAAGCCTCGGCGGATGCCGGCGAGGATCCGTTCCAGCTCCGGATCTTCGCGGTACCACAGGTATTCCTGCACGGCGAGCCCCACGCCCGCGCTGCCGCCGTCGAGGTAGAACAGGTACCGGTTGCCGTCGCGGAGCTGGAAGGTGCCGTCCGGCAGCATTTCGCCCCGGTCGAGGTCGGCTCGCAGCGCCAGGCGCGCGAGATCCAGGTAGCGCGCCGCGCCGGTTTCCTCGTGCAGCCGCAGGAACAGCACGGCCGCTCCGGCAGGCCCCCGCAGCAGTCCACGGCCACTGGCCCAGTCCGTGCTCGCCGTCAGCGCAGCGGCCACCTCGTCGGCGACGCGGAACGCTGCTTCGCGCAGGTCGTCGTCGCCGATGGCGTGTGCGAAGTGCAGCAGGTTCAACGCACGGCCGGTGGCCCCGGCGAAGAGGCTGCCCGACGATCGCTGGTGCTCGCACCGTCGCGCCAGCTCGAAGATCGCACGGGCCTCGTCGTGTCGGCCGATCATGTCGAGCACGGCCGCGATGCCGTGGGCGCCGGTGTAGAGCCCTTGCGAAGGACGGCCGGGCGTTCGCAGGGCAGCGTCGACCAGCCAGTCGGCGTAGTCCTCCGGTATCGCGGCGCCGACCTGGTGGAGCGCGAACAGCACTCCCGCAGCGCCGTGCGCGACGCCGGTGCCGCCGAGGTGGAACTGGGCGGGGCCGCAGGGAAAGAGCCGATCCTGGCGGTCCGGTGTGGCGCTCGCGTGGATGCCTGCCACGAGCGAGTCACGGATCTTCTGCCAGGGAGGGGTTTCCGTCATGAACAGCTCTGCGGCTTCGTCGCGCCTCAGTTCGGCACCCGCGGGGTTCAGCGTCCGGATGAGCTCGGGTGCGAAGCCGGCGGGCATTCCCTCGGTCTCGACGGCCTGTGTGACGAGTGTGGTGATCTTGCTCCGGTCCAGGTCGACCAGCTGGTTCGACATCGTGAAGAGGTAGAGCCGGAGGCAGGCCAACGAGTAGTGGTCCACCGCGGCGCCGGTCACGGATGGCGGTGGGGTGAAGCCGGGCACCGCCACGTCCTGTGGTGCCTCGACGGACAGCGCGATCGCGAACTCGAAGTCGATGAACGCGATCCGGCCGTCCGGGCGGATCAGCACGTTGCGCGGGTGGAGGTCGCCGAACCTGACTCCGCGGGCGTGCACGGCCGCGAGCGCCTGCTCGACCTGGTCGAGCACGTCCACCGCCCACGCCCGATAGAGGGCGATCTGCCGGGCCGTCGGTGAGGGGCGCACCATCGGGCTGCGGTCCTGGATGGCCTCCAGCAACGTCACGCCCTCGACGTACTCCTCCACGACGAAGTGGTGGCCGTGCACGACGAGGTAGTCGAGCATCCGGGGCACGCAGTCGAGCCCGGCCAGCCTGAGCAGCGCCGTGCGCGCCATCCCCAACCGGGTCACCGCGTCGCGTTCCTGGCCGTCGAGACCGGCGTGCGGACGCGCCTCCCGGAGCACCACCCGCCTACCCGACCGGTCACGGGCGAGGTAGATGCCTCCAGCATTGGAGAAGTGCAGCGCCTTTTCCACCTCGCATGGCAGATCTCCATCACCTGACTGCATGGCGTCCAGATGGGGCTGCAGGACGGCCGGCATCTCCATCCACTTCGGAATCGTGAAAACCGGCATGCGACGATCAGGGACAAGATTTCCGTGCGGGTCCATGATGGCCGAGCGCGGAATGTCGTCGTCGCCTTGACACCACATCTCCACAAATGCGCCATAACGCACGTACAGCGGACCGTCGCCGATGCGCAGGTCACCCAGCACGTACGGCCCGTTCAGGCCCGCGAGCAGCGCGCCCAGTTCGGTGAGCACCTGAGCCAGTTCGGCCTCGTCGGAGGGGTACAGGGTGACGAGCTTGCCGCTGCTACCGCGCACCGCGTACTTCGCGTTGGCCAGCAGCACCGCGTTGCGGCTGCGCAGGAACTTGAAGCTCAGGCCGTTCGTCAAGCAGTAGTCCCACACGACATCAAGGCCGCGCTCGGCCTCCGCCGGCGTCAGCGAGACGTGGACCTTCCATCCCTGCGCCGGCAGATCGGCGCGAACCGGGTGCAGCCCGACCCACATGTCCCACTCGTCGCGCCGCCACCCTTCGGGCGCCGCCCGGTTCGCCACGGCGAACCGGTTGCCCTCGTCGGCGATCCGGTCCGGCGTCTCGAAGAAGGAGTCGTCCGCCAGGCAATAGGCCCAATATCCCTGCTCGTCCAATTTCGGTCCTCTCCCGGCCGGTCAGACAGCTCCGTGGCGATTCGGCGGACGCAGTGACCACCTGGATGAGAGGATGCCCGCGGGGATTTCGGTGATTTTGCAACGCGATCACAACGTTCTGCCGAACGCCTGGTCGCTGCGACATTGGGATTTGCGGGGGTTGAGCCGTGACTGTCCGATTCCGATTACTCGGCCCGGTCGAGGCAGATGTCGACGGCGCACAGCTCGAGCTCGGTCACGCCCGGCAGCGATGCGTGCTCACCGCGTTGCTCGTCGACGCCGACCGGACCGTGCCGGTGGACGTCCTGCTCGAACGGGTGTGGGCCGGCCGGTTGCCCGGCAACGCGCGCGTCACGTTGTCCGGCTACGTGTCCCGGCTGCGCCAACTGCTCGCCGTTGCCGGCGTCGGCCTGATCCGCCAGGCAGACGGCTACCGCCTCACCGTCGACCCCATGGCCGTCGATCTGCACCGCTTTCGCGCCCTCGTCACCCAAGCCGCCGCAAGCCGCGACAACGGCCCGGCGTTGCTCACCGAGGCCTTGGAGCTGTGGCGCGGCCCCGCCTTCGCCACCCTGGACACCCCATGGCTCGACGACGTTCGCGACGGCCTGGCCTCCGAACGGCTGGCAGCCGAGCTCGACCGCAACGACCTGGCGCTCACCCTCGACCAGGGCCAGCCGACGACGATGGTCTCCGAGCTGTCGGCCAGTGCCGCTGACAACCCGTGGAACGAACGCCTGGCAGGCCAGCTCATGCTCGCCCTCTACCGTTGCGGCCGCCAAGCCGAAGCCCTGCACCGCTACGAACTGCTGCGCTCCCGGCTGGCCCACGAGTTCGGAGTCGACCCGAGCCCGCCCCTCCAGCACCTGCACCTGCGAATCCTTCGCGCCGACCCCGCTCTCGCCGGGACCATCACCACAGCGCCACGTCAGCTGCCTGCCCCGCCCGCGTCGTTCATCGGCCGAACCCGTGAACTGGCGAACCTGGCGACGATCCGCAGGGCCTCACCATCCACAATGGTCACCGTGGCGGTGACCGGTACCGCCGGTGTGGGCAAAACCGCCCTCGCCCTGCACTGGGCACACCAGATCGCCGACGAGTTCCCGGACGGCCAGCTCTACGCGAACCTGCGTGGTTTCGACCCCGGCAACGCGATCCCACCGGAGACGGCGATCCTCGGCTTCCTGGAAGCGCTGGGCGTGGCACCCCAACGCGTTCCCAGCAGCCTCGACGAGCAGGCGGCCCTCTACCGCAGCATCGTCGCCGGACGCCGGATGCTCGTGGTGCTGGACAACGCTCGCGACGCGGACCAGGTCCAACCGCTCCTGCCCGGCTCCCCCGACTGTCTCGTCCTGGTCACCAGCCGCAGCCAACTGACCAGTCTCATCGCCACCCAGGACGCGCGCCCGGTCACCCTCGACCTCCTCACCACCGAGGAAGCGACAGACCTGCTGGCTCGCCGCATCGGCTCGGAACGAGTGGTCACCGACCCCGTCGCAGTCACAGAGATCCTCACCCGCTGCGCCCGGCTCCCCCTGGCCCTGACCATCGTCGCCGCCCGAGCCGCGGCCCACCCGAACTTCCCGCTTCAAGCCCTGGCGACTGAACTGCACGACACCCACAACACCCTGGACGCTCTGACCGACACGACCCCGCGAACAGACGTACGTGCCGTGTTCTCCTGGTCCTGCAACACTCTCAGCCCGGCCGGCGCCAGCCTCTTCCGCTTGCTGGGCCTGCATCCCGGCCCTGACTTCTCCGCCCCCGCCGCCGCCAGCATCATCGCGACACCGTTACCTCGCGTCAAACCCCTGCTGGCAGAACTGACCCGGGCCCACCTGCTCACCGAACACGTCCCCGGCCGCTACACCTGCCACGACCTGCTCCGCGTCTACGCGACCGAACAGGCCCACCTCCACCAGACCGGCCCCGAACGCCACGGCGCGGCCCACCGGATGCACGAACACTACGTGCACACAGCCCACGCCGCGACCAACATGATCGACCCTTACCAGGACAACCCGCCGACACTGTCCCTTGTGGAGGATGGCGTGGTCGTGAACTCCTTCACCGACAAGGACCACGCCATTGCCTGGTTCACCGCCGAACATGCGGTGCTCCACGCCGCCATCGACCACGCGGCCCGCAACGGTTTCGAGCACCACACCTGGTCACTGGCCTGGGCGTTGAGCGAGTACAGCTTCCGCCAGGCGCACTGGCTGGAGTTGGGCAATGCGTTCGTCACCGCCCTGCGCTGCGCCGAACGGCTGGCGGACCAACGCGGCCAGGCCCACGCCCACTTCGGCCTGGCCATCACCCAGCACATGCAGGACCAGCACGAACACGCCCTCAACAGCCTGCGCCACGCCGCCAAGCTCTACGACGAACTGGGCGACGGCTTCTCCCAGTCAGGCGTGTACCGCACCATGTCGATGGTGGCCGACAAACTCGGCTGGTTCCGAGACGCCCTCGACCACGCACAGCGCGCCCTGGACCTGCAAGGCGCGCAGGGCACCCGGATCTCGAAAGGCAGAGCCCTCAACTGCGTGGGCTGGAGCCACTCGGCGCTCGGAGACCACCACCTCGCGTTGCCCCACCTGGAGCAGTCCCTGGCCCTGCTCCAGAGCACCGACGACTGGCCGGGCCTCGCGGCCGTCTGGGACAGCCTCGGCTACACCCACCAGCACCTGGGCCACTACGCGCGGGCAGTCGAGGCCTACCAGCACGCCCTGCGAGCGGACGCGGAAGTAGGCCACCGCTACTGCCAGGCCGAGACCCTCCACCACCTCGGCGACACCCACCACATCGCCGGCGACCAGAACCAGGCGGCCGTCGCCTGGCAACAGGCCCTGACGATCTACGACGACCTGGGCCACCCGGCGGCAGCCTCCGAAGTCCGCGCCAAACTGGCCTCAAGCCAAACCTCCGCACGCTCGACGCGGACCTGAGGATGAGGCCGCGCGCAGCAGTCAGGACGTGGAAACCGGAGAGGACAGCCCGCCGACACAACAACTGACAGCTCACGTCCCTGTGCATTCGCTTTTCGACGAGTGCACAGGGACCCGCGTGGCGCCGTCCCGAGCCGGCTGAACCGCATCTGGCGGATCCGCGCGCACTACGTCCGCACGCCGGGTCCAGGTCGGATCGGCGCGGTGGCCGAACACACCTGATGGAGTGACTACCTGGTGGTCGTCAGGTCGATGTCTTCCAGCGCGCGTTCCAGTTCACGCCGGTTCTTGGCACCGAGTTTGTTGCGGATGCGGGTGACGTGGTGCTCGACGGTCTTGGCCGAGATGAACAGCGCGTCGCCGACCTCGCGGTAGGTGAGCCCGTTCCGCACCAACGCGGCCACCTCCTGTTCGCGCTCACTCAGGACTTCAGCGCCGCCGTGGCCCTGCCCGCCATTCGTGCCGTGGAACTGCCGGGCGATGTCGAGCAGTTGGGTCATCGCCTTGCGGTCGGTGGTGTGCATGGCCGCGTGCCCGGCGAGCCTTGCCGCGTCCGCACGCATGCCGTGGGCGTGCAGTTCCTGCGCTGCCGACTCGACGCGCGTGTGGTCCACGTCGCCGCGGCCGGCCTGGCTCCAGCAGTGCGCTGCGATCGAGAGCGCGCGTGCGAACGGCAACGCGTCCGCTGCGTCGTCCAGCGCGGTCAGGTGTTCCTTCGTCGCCAGGTCGTCACCGAGGAGGAGCGTGGCGTGAAAGGCGTTCCACCGCGGCAACACCGACCACAGTGGAGGGTTGCCCAGGTTGCCGAGCAACGTCCACGCCTCGTCCAGGTGCGTCTCGACCCGGTGGAACTGGCCGATTCTGGCTGCCCCGACAGCGATCTCGGTCAACGGGATCAGCGTGTAGAGGTCGACGGGGTGCACGACGAGGGCCTGCTGGGCCGGTTCCCACGCGGACCGCAGAGCACGGAGGTCTCCGGCGCGGCGGGTGATGCCCAGTTCCAGTGCCGCGGCGAGCAAAGCCTCTCGCGGTTCTCTGATGAGGTCCGGGCGTGTGAGTTGTTGTGCTGTTCCGGCATCGCCGCCGAGGAGCTCCACGCAGGCGAGCAACAGCTGGTGTCTGTCCGCGTGCAGTCCCTTGCCGTCGTCGCCCTGGACTGCTCTGCCGAGCAACGACTTCGCGGCCGTCAGCTCACCCGCGTGGACGCAGATCAGCGCGGCGAGCGCGGTAGGACTGTCCGGCTGCACCGAGGCCCGGGACCCGGCCTGGTTCACTCCCGCCGTGGCCACGGCGGCGGCGACGGCGGCCATCGGTGGTCCGGTGACCGTCTCGAGCACCACGTCGGCCAGCCGGTGCCCGAGGGTGTCGGTGAGAGACCTGGCGGGCTGCGACCGCGCACCGAGCTGGACGGTGCGGGCTTCTCCCAGGCGACCGGCACCGAGGAGGCCGGTGACGGCGAAGCCCAGCGCGAGACCGTTGTCCGAGCGCTGGAGCAGCTCTCCCCCGCGGCCGACCTGCCCCCGCAAGGTCAGCACGGTCGCGGCGACCAGCAACGCGTCCGCGTCGGCGTGTTCGAGGTCCACAACATCCACCGCGCCGTCGAGGTCACCGCTGAGAGCGCGAGCCCGCGCCAGCAGTGCGGAAGAACCGGTACCAGCTGCCGTGAACAGCCTCGCCGCCAGCGCCGGATCGTCGTCGATCACTTCGTGGCCCGCGGCGGTGAACACGTCCGCAAGACCGGGATCCACCACACCGAGCTCCAGCAGCAGCCGCGCGTAACCGCACACCGGCTGTGCACGTTCGGCCTGGGTGAGAGCGAGCTTGCGCAGCAGATCCGCCCGCTGCTCGGCCGGCGCCAGCACCTCGATCGCGTCGGCTGCGGCGGGAAGCGGCGCTCCGTCGATCTGGAGCAGGCCGGCCGACCTGAGGGCCTCGACGGCGTGCGACACCGGGGGCAGGTCCAGGGCGAGCACCGTCGCGAGCAGTTCCACGTCGAAGGGGGCGCCGAGAGCACGGGCCAGCAGCAGGTCGCTCGCCGCGATGGACAGCCCGTCGAAGTGGCGGGCGAATGCGATGCGCGGCTCCGGTGCCAGTTCGTCCAGCACGAACCCGGGTGTGCCACCGGTTCGCTCGTGCAGGTGCCTGGCGAACTCCTCGCTGACCTCGGCACCCAGCACGTGGGTGGCGAGAGATCGGACGTGGCCGGGCGACAGCGGCCGGAGGTGCACCCGAACCACAGAACCAGGCAGCTCGCTGATCAGTCTGCCCAATGCGCGGTTGTCCGGCCACAGCCGATGAGCGAGGGCGAGCCTGCCTCCCGCACCCACCTCCTCGAGCAGGCGGTCGACCTCCTCATCACCGAGCACCTGCGCGTCGTCGACGACGATCGGCTGCTTCAAAGTGCGCAGCAGCGTCGTCTTACCGCAACCAGCCGGCCCGATCAGCACGACGTGGTCCGCGCCGCGTGCGCGTTCCAGCGTTCGAGCAGTCCCGCTGTCGAGCAACAAGGGCGTGTCCGACATCGGGGACATCAGCGCGTGAACCTCCTGGTGGCCTACCTCGTCATCTGTGCTTCGGTACATCACCCGTTCAGGTTTGGTCACGGTCCGAAGATCGGGACACACCCCTATCCCCCTACGCGCAGTGGCACCAACCCCCGACTCGTCCCCACCCGACACGACCAGGCGTGTCACCCGATGCGGTGATCGCTCTGCTCTCCGTAGCTTTCGTGGCACAAGCACAACGACGCACCTGGAGTTCGACGTGGACCTGCCGCAGACGCTGCACGACTTCACCCTCAACCTGCTCAGCGACCCCGACGCCCGATCGGCTTTCCAGCTCGATCCGCAGGGCTCGCTCGACGCGGCCGGCCTCGGTGACGTGCACCCGTCCGACATCCAGGAGCTGCTGCCGCTGGTGCTCGACTTCGCCCCGGCCACCGGCATCGGCGACTTCGGGTCGACGATCTCCGGCCTGGACCTGGATCAGCAGCTCGACCTGATGAGCACGCTGCAGAACACCATCGGCCAGCCGATCGACGACAACACGGTCCTCGGCTCCGTCTCCGGCCTGACCGCCGCCGTGCACGGCGTCACCAACGGGTTCGACGTGCTCAGCGACCCGTCCAGCGCGCTGGACGTCGTCGGGACGAGCACGGTCACCGACGTCACCAAGACCGTCACCGACCTCGAGGTGACCGACACCGTCGGCAACATCAGCAACGGCACCGACGTGCTCGGCACCACGCACGTCACCGACGTCGTCGGTGATGTCACCGGCTCCGCGCACACCGGCGACCTGGGCGTGAACGACGTGCTCAGCGGCGACGTCACCTCCGCCATCGGCAACGACCTGTCACTGCACGAGGTCGGCAACGCCGGCGACGTCGTGTCCCACGTGGGTGACGTCGGTGACGTGACCGGCGGCGGCGAGATCGGCGACCTCGGCAAGATCGGCGACATCTCCGGCGAGCTCGGCGACGTCAACGTCGGCGGCGTGCTCAACGACCTCGATCTGAGCCTCTGACCTGGATGTTCACGAGGCCGCCCCGACCGCGCTCCGGGGCGGCCTTCCCGCGTGCGTCAGGCGAAGGCGAGTCCCACGACCGTGCCTCCGGCGAAGCCGACGACCGAGGCTCGCCCGCTGTCCAGGTCGACCTTCACCAGGAGCGAGCCCCCGAGCAGTGAGAACTCCGGCTGCACGGCGGCCATCGCGCGGTGCCGGCCGTCGGTGGTGGCGATGTCGAAGCCGTTGGTCCTGCCGACGTCGACGCCCAGCCTGCCGACGGTGAACAGTTGCCCGGTGTTGGGGGACACGACCGGCGTCACGCCGGCGACCGTGCCCTGGGTGACCAGTGTGTCCTTGCGGCTGTCGAGGTCGTAGAGCGTGGTCGACGTCGCCCCGGCGACGCTGTTGGTGTAACCCGCGCCGGACACCTGGGGTGTGCTGCCCGCAGCGCGGTCTCCCGGCGCGTAGGCGAGCGGGGTGTCGACTGCGGCCACGGCTCCGGTGTCAGGAACCAGGCGCAGGTTCTGGCCGCTGGTGGTGACCAGGCGGATGCGGTCGACCACCGGGTTGAAGTCGATGCCGACCGCCGCTCCCGTGATCGCGACCGGCGCACCCACCGCCGTCGCCTTGCCCGTGCGCGGGTCGAGGACGTAGAGCTGGCCCGAGGCGGCGATCGCGTACAGCGCGCCGGTGGCGGGCCGCACGTCCATGCCGATCAGCCGGTCGCGTGCCTTGAGGCCGGTGACTCGGACGCGGTTCTGGGACAGCAGCGGGGACGACCAGCTCCTGGTGCTCAGCACCCCGTCCGAGGTCAGCAGGTGAACTCGTGGCTGGTCAGCCGACGCCACGGCCGGCGTGGCGGCGAGTGCGGTCATGAGCAGTGCCGCCGCACCTACGAGTGCGGTCGTACGAGCGATGCGCATGTTCTCTCCCGGTAGGTGGTCGTGGAACACAGGTGTGTACGACCGCACCGGCCGTCGCGTTGAAATCAGGACAAAACTCGCCCATCCGCTCTTCGGTCGGTCTCGAATCCCGTGCAGGAACGGCGATGGGGAGCTCATGGCGCACATCGGCAGACGACGGCGACCCGACCTGCGTGGCAACGTGGTCTTCCAGGAGATCTACGCCCTGCACGCAGCGGAACTGCATCGCTTCGCACTGCGGCAGCTCGGCGACGACTGTGCCGCGGAAGAGGTCGTGCAGGAGGTGTTCCTGCGGGCGTGGAGGTCCGCGGACGGCTTCAAACCCGAACTGGCCAGCGTGCGCGTCTGGTTGTTCGCGATCGCCCGCAACGTCGTCATCGACGAGGTCCGGTCACGGCTGCGCAACGACAAGCGGATGACGGCCGCACGGGCGGCCGCTGCCGACGCCGGCGAGGTGAGCAAGGACTTCGTCCACACCACGATCGACGGACGACTGGTGCAGATGGGACTGTCGCGGATCAACGCGGACCAACGCGCCGCCGTCGTGGAGACCTACCTGCGCGGCCGGTCGTATCGCGATGTGGCAGCGGAACTGGAGGTGCCCCAGGCGACGTTGCGCAGCCGGGTCCACTTCGGACTCAAGGCGTTGCGATCGGTCATGGCCGACATGGGTGTACGAACTGCGGCTTGAGGCAATCCGCTCACCGCACGGCTTCGAAGTAGCCGTGTGAAACCGGGACTGACGCGTGCGATCAACCCGCACCTGCTGACCGGTGCCCACGCACTCGGCGCGCTGCCCGACGCCGAGCGAGCCGAGTTCGAAGCACACCTGGGCAGATGCCGGGGCTGTGCGGACGAAACGGCCGAACTGGAGGAGACCGCGGCCCGACTCGGCAACGCCGTCGACCACGTACATCCGCACACCCTGCGATCACAGGTGCTGAACGCGGTCCGACACGTGAAGCAGGTGCCACCGGTCTCGGAGAACGTGACGGTCTCTTCACGGCGTCGAGGTTTCCGGCGCGCCGCGGCTCTGATCTCCGCTGCCTGTGTGGCCGCCGCGGCGGTGGCCGGTGTGCACGGCGCACTGACCTCCTCGGCGATCGTCCCCGTGGCCGCCTCTCCACGTACTCACATCGGAGACCTGCTGGCGGCGCCTGATCTGCGACTCGTCACCGCCGGAGGTTCCGCGGGAACCGTCGCGGTGTCGCGCAGCCGCGACGAGATGCTCTTTCTGGCAGTTGGATTGCGCACGTTGCCGCATGACTGGATCTACCAGCTGTGGCTGGTGGACGACCACGGTCCACGATCAGCGGGAACCGTGCGTCCGGCAGGCGAAGTGACGTCGCTGCTCGTGAGCGAGATTCGAGGGGTGGGCGAAGCCATTCTCACCGTCGAGCCCTCGCGGGGATCACCGAGCCCGACCGGGTCTCCGGTCCTCACCATCGAACTTCGCTGAAACGGACGCAATCCAGTTCGAGCGGCACACCGAGTCCAGAACGTGACCGATCACATCCTCGCCATCGGCTACGGCGACACCGGACGCAGCGCCGTGAACTCGGTGCCGGCATCGCAGCCGGATGCACAGCCGACCGTGCTGGACACCGACTACCTCGCCGCCGTTGGCCGAGACCTCGACCAACGGTGCCATCGCGGTGCGCGGGAATGGGCGGGACAGATGCGCGCTGGAAGAAGCGGTCGCTGACATCGCCGACCGTGTCGTCGTCGCGGTTCCAGACGACCTCAACGCCTTCCTGATCACGAGAGCGGTACGGTCCTTGAACCCCGACGCCGTGATCGCGGCCATCATCCGCGAACCGGAGAACCACACGATCTTCGCGTCCGATGGGATCGTGATCATCCACATGCGACAAGCGGACGACCGGCAGACGTGAAAACTCCGGAAACCGCGCACACAGCGCGGTTCCCGGAGTCGCGGTACTGCTTTCCTGGAGATGTCAGGCGGGCAGCAGCACCGAGTCGATGAGGTAGACGGTGGCGTTGGCGGTCTTCACGCCACCGCAGATCACGTTGGCGTCGTTGACCTTGATCGCGTTGCCGGAACCGGTGACCTTCACGGTGCCGGTCTGCACGGTCTTCTGGTCACCGGCGATCTTGTCGGGCGAGATCTGGCCGGGGACGACGTGGTACGTGAGAATCTTGGTCAGCAGCGCGTCATCGGTCTTGAGCTTCTCGATCGTCGCGGCATCGATCTTCGCGAACGCCGAGTCGACCGGCGCGAACACCGTGAACTCAGCGCCGTTCAGCGTCGAGACCAGGTTCACCTTCGGGTTCAGCTTCCCGGACACCGCGCTCACGAGCGTGGTCAGCAACGGGTTGTTGCTCGCGGCGACGGCAACCGGGTCAGCGGCCATGCCGCTGACGGAGCCCGCACCGGACGGAACCTGCTTCGCGTAGTCGGCACAGCCCGGGCCGACGAGGTCCTTGGCCGGGTCGGCCATCGCAGCCGACGACGGCGCGGACGAGGTGGCGGAGGTCGGGGCGGTGCTGGAGCTGCTGGCGGCCATGTCGCCCGAGCCGCACGCTGCGCCGAACAGGGCGAGCGAGGCGGCGCCGATGGCCAGGACAGTGTTGCGGACGGTCTTGTTCATGACGAGACATCTCCAAGGAGTGAACGGGGAAGTTGCTACATGTGATTCGCCACCCCGCGGAAAACGGATGGGTCTGGTTATCGACCTGTTACCAACGCGACCGCGACTCGTGCGCGACCAGGGCGAACGATCCACCTGCAGCCACAGTCCACAGTCGACGATCAACTCGGCTCACTCCCCCACGCGCCTGCACTTCTGCCCCACGAGCAATCCGCGATGCGATCAGCCGCGAACCACAGGCATCACGCACAGCCCTGGCAGTAGGCCGGCAGCACGGACTCGCGCTGCAGATCGGTCAGGCATCGCCGGACCTTGCGCTGTTCCAGGCGTTCGGTGACCTCGTCGAACGGAGTCGTCACGTCCATCAGAGCGACTCGTTCGTCCCGGCTGGCCGCCGCTCGCGCGGACCGCACCCGGTCGACCGCGCGCCTGTGCGTCATGGTCAGGATCCAGGTCGTGGCCTTGCCGCGGGCCGGATCGAACCGGCCGGCGGTCCGCCACACCTCGAGCAGACCTCCTGGAACACCTCTTCGGACTGCGCCTGACCCCGCAGCACTCCGCGTGCGAGTCCGAACACCTTCCAGAACGTGCTGGGTTACTGGCCGCTGGAGGCAAGCGTGCGGGAACTGCCGCTGGGCAACGTGGCGGTGCTCGTCGTCGTGGTGATCGGACCGCTCGTTCGCCTGCTCGGCAGTGGCCGCGCGGTCGCACTGGGGTGTTGGTCAGCGAGGGCGGCCTGACGATCGTCGGCTTCTCGTCGGGTTATCCCGCCATCGCGGTGGTGCTCGGCGCCGGCGTGGGCATGGCGCTCACGCTCACGACGGACGCCGTGGTGGCCGCGGTACCGGCCGACATGGGCTGGCGCGACGTCGGCCGTGTCGGAGACGGCCTGCGAACTGGGCGCGGTGCTGGGCATCGCGGTGCTCGGGACCGTGCTGTCGGCGTGGGCCCGCGCGGGCATCTTCACCGAGGCGATGCAGGGGACGGCGCTCGTGGCGGCCGTGCTGCCGGCCGTGGCGGCCTTTGTGGCCTACCGGCTCATTCCGGACGGGGCGCGGACGCCTCGGCCAGCCGCTGGTGCAGACGCTCCCTGATCTGGTCGGGGGTGTAGGCGGCGCGGCGGCGCTGGTTGCGGGCCACGACCACGCCGCTCGCCGCGACACCCGCGAAAGCGGCCATACCGATCACCTTCCACAGCTTCATGTGCCTAGGCTACTGGGCCATGGCGACAACACTGGACAAAGCCGTCGAGATGACCCGCACCGGTGACGTGTGGGTGTTCCGGGGGCGCAGTGCGGCGGACCGGGCGATCCAGGCCATGACGAACAGTCCCGTCAACCACGTCGGCATGGCGATCGTGATCGACGACATGCCGCCGTTGATGTGGCACGCCGAGCTCGGCAAGTCCCTGAAGGACATGTGGAGCGGCACGCACCAGCGCGGCGCCCAGTTGCACGACCTGCGCGACGCGGTCGTGACGTGGCACGACAAGTACGGGCAGCGGGCCTGGTTGCGGCAGCTCGACCACGAGGTGACGCGCGAGATGGAGGACGCGGCGCTGCGGACGGTGGCGCGGCTGGACGGCACGCCGTTCCCCTCGACCGCGAAGCTCGCCTCGCGGTGGTTGCGCGGGCGGGTTCCGTTGGGGCACAAGGGTGACGCGAGCATCGAGAGCGCGTTCTGCGCGGAGATCGTGGCCGTGACGTACGAGGAGATGGGACTGCTGCCCAAGCGCAGGCCCAACTGGTACGACCCCGGCCGGTTCTGGAGCGGCGACGACCTCGAGCTGCTGGACGGCGCCAAGCTCCGCAAAGAGGTCGAGATCATCGTGTGAGGGCCGCGCCGACGAGGAGCAGTCGCAGGGTGCGCTCCGTGGCGTCGGTGAGGAGCTCCGCCGTGGCGGCCATCGCGGTGTCCAGCGTGACGGGCGCGGCGATGATGCTGGTGTAGGCGTCGATGCCGGCGTCGTGGTTGGCGCGGGCGTTCTCCCCGATCGTGCCGGCGAGCGCGATGACGGGCTTGCCGTGCTTCTTGGCCCGGCGCGCCACCTCCGCGGGAACCTTGCCGTGCGGGGTCTGGCCGTCGATGGCGCCTTCCGCGGTGATCACCAGGTCGGCCTCGGGCAGGCGGGCGTCGAGGTCGGAGTGCTCCAGGACGACGTCGAAGCGCGGCAGCAGGGTGGCGCCCAGTGCGTGCAGGCCGGCGCCCAGCCCCCCGGACGCGCCACCGCCCGGCATGGTGCGGACGCCGGGGCCGAGCAGGTCGGCCCAGTTGTCCAGGGCATCGCTGAGCAGGTCGACCTGGGCCGGGGTCGCGCCCTTCTGCGGGCCGAACACCCTCGCCACGCCCCGATCACCGCACAGGACGTTGTGCTGGTTGCAGGCCACGGTGATCTCGGCCTTGTCCAGCCTCGGGTCCACTTCGGACAGGTCGAGTGCGGCGGCGCCGGCCAGGGCCGCTCCCCCGCGTCCGATCTCGCGGCCGAGCGCGTCGGTGATGCGGGCCCCCAACGCCTGCAGTGCGCCCGCGCCGCCGTCCGACGTGCCGGAGTCGCCGCACCCGACCAGGATGCGGTCGACGCCCAGGTCCAGCGCGGCACGGATGAGCTCGCCGACGCCGTACGTGGTGGTGGTCGCCGGATCGCGGTGGTGCTTCGGGACGAGCCTCAACCCCGCCGCCGCGGCCATCTCGACCACGGCCGTGCGCGGACCGGGGCCGCCGAGCAACGCGAAGTGGGACGGGATCTCCTCGCCGACCGGTCCGGTGACGAGCGCGGGGACAAGGGTGCCGTTCGTGGCCTCGGCGAGTGCTCGGGCCGAGCCTTCGCCGCCGTCCACGAGCGGTGCCTTGTCCACGATCGCGCCGGGCACCACGCGGTAGATGCCGCGTGCGATCGCGTCGGCGACGTCGCACGCGTCCAGAGACTCCTTGAAACCGCTGGGAGCTACCAGGAAACGCATCGGTGACCTCATTTCAGTGGCAGGCCGAGGTGCGGCCAGAGGAGAACGGCGCACGCGAGGACGAGCGCGCCGGTGATCGGCGCCAGGACCGCCGAGAGTTTGAGCAGGTCCCGCGGGCTGTAGGCGCCGGCGAAGAGGGCGACCGGTTTCGCGGAGGCCGTGGTGGTGTGGCAGAAGCCGGCGGCCGCGGTGGAGGCGAACGCCAGCGCGGCGGGGTTCAAGCCGGCGGCCGCGGCGAGCGGGATGACGATCGGGACCAGGACCGAGGAGCGGGCCGAGCGGGACTGGATGACGAGGTGCGCGAGGAGGCTCACCGCGATCACGGTCGGCAGCAGGTGCGACGGGCTGATGAGGGTGGCGAGGGTGTGTGTCGCGCCGGAGCTGACCAGGGCCGAGCCGAGCATCGTGGTGGCGGCCATGAACAGCAGGAGCGACCACGGGATGTCGGCGAACGCGGCTTTGAGCGTCGTGGTGCCGAGGCGTGGCGCGGTGATGGCGACAGCACCGGCGAGGGCGGTGACCTCGGGTGGGACGTGGTGCCAGGACTCGGTGAGCCACCCCGCCGAGACGATGCCGACGATGACCAGTGAGGTGATCTCGGGCCTGGTGAGCGCCGGAAACTGTCGGTGCTGTCTGGGAGAATTAGAACAGGGGTCCCCTGGGAGGGGACCCTCGCTCCGCGCTGCGAGCACGACCGTGGGCTCGTCGCTCGGGTCCAGCGGCTCCGCCTGGCCAGTCAACGGCTCCGCGCGGTCCGCACGGGTCGTGAACAGCCACAACACCACCTCGGCCGTCACGTGCGCGCTGACCACCGCGAGCGGGAGCCCCAGCAGCATCCACTGCCCGAACCCGATCCCCTCCCCCGTCGCCTGTTCCAGCAACGCGCTGGTGATCAGGTGCGCCCCCGCCCCCACCAGTGTCGCCACCGCGGTCAGCAGGATCACCGACGGGAACAGCACGCCGAGCGCCCGCGACACCCGCGCGTTCACCCGCAGAGCGCGGTGCACCGGCAGGGTCAGGGCGGCACGGCCCGAGGTGGACGGCACGAAGAAAGCCGTGAGCAGCAAGGCGAACGCCGTCAGGTGCATCAGCCCGCGCACCGAGCGGGCACGTCCCACCAACGAGGTCGCGAGGCGCGCGGGCAGCCCGGACGCCGAGACCCCGCCGGCCAGCACGAAGGCCGCGATGAGCAGCCACGTCGTCGACCCGCCGAGCACCGCCAGGGCCGAGGCGGGCAGGACGCCGAACAGCAGCAGGGCCACGACGGCGGCCAGGGCGACGAACGTGTCGTCCAGCGGGGTGCACGTCCACAGCACCACCGCCACCGCGAAGACCACCAGCGTCAGGATCACGAGACCGATCGTGCGCGGCCACCCTGACCCACAGGTGAGGCCCGGATGAAGGAGTCTTCATCTAGCTGAGGCGGTACCCCATGCCGCGCACGGTCTCCAGCCGCTCCGCGCCGATCTTGCGCCGCAACGACCGCACGTACACGTCGACCACGTTGGACCCGGGGTCGAAGTCGTAGCCCCACACGTGGGACAGGATCTGCTCGCGCACCAGCACCTGTCCCGGATGCCGCAGGAACAGCTCCAGCAGGGCGAACTCGCGAGCAGTGAGGTCCACCGAACCGGACGGCAGCACGGCCTGGCGGGTGCGCAGGTCGAGCGACAACGAACCGGCGGTGAGCACCGTCGCCTCGGGCACGCCGGGCGGGCGCAGACGGAGCCGGACGCGCGCCAGCAGTTCCTCGAAGCGGAACGGCTTGGTCATGTAGTCGTCGGCGCCGCCGGACAACCCCGCCACGGTGTCGTGCACCGAGTCGCGGGCGGTCAGGATGATCACCGGGGTGGCGACTCCCTGGTCGCGCAGGGCCCGCAGGACCGAGAAGCCGTCGAGGTCGGGGAGTCCTAGGTCCAGCACCACCAGGTCGAACGAGGCGGCCCACGACAGCGCGTCGGCTCCGGACGCCACGACGGACGTGGTGAAGCCGTTGGCCCGCAGGCCTTTCTCCACGAACGAGGCGATGCGCGCCTCGTCCTCGACGATGAGGATCCGGCCGGTCATCGAGGCACCTCCACCACGAACGTCGCGCCCTCGCCCGCCACCGAGCTGACCCGCACCGCGCCTCCGTGGGCTTCGGCGATGGCCTTCACGATCGGCAGGCCGAGGCCGGTCGAGCGGGAGAACAGCATCGACTCGTCGCTCACACCGGGCCCGGAGTCGGCGATCCAGAAGGAGACGACGGAGTCCACAGAGGATCCGAAGCGGATGGTCGCACCTGGGGTGGTGTGGCGGACGGCGTTCGAGGCGAGCTGCAGAACGGCCTGGGTCACGCGTTGCGGGTCCAGCACGGCCTCGCCTTCCGCGATCGAGTCGAGCACCCAGCGGCGGTCGCCGAGGGCGCGGAGGTGGGCGTCGATGTCGCTGGTGAGTTCCGGGAGGCTCACGGTGACGGGGCGGAGGAAGTCCGGGCGTTCCGACTTGACCAGCAGCAGCAGGTCCTCGACCAGGCGGGCCATGCGGTCGAGTTCGTCGGTGCACAGCCGCACCACGTCGGCGCGCTCCTGCGGCGAGTCGCCGAGCAGTTCCAGGTGACCGCGGACGATGGTGATCGGTGTGCGCAGTTCGTGGGAGGCGTCGTCGAGGAACTGGCGCTGCAGGCGGAACGAGCGGTCGAGGCGGTCGAGCATCGAGTTGAACTGCTTCGCCAGTGCCGCCACGTCGTCGTTGCCGGAGACCGGGATCCGGCGCGTGAGGTCGGCCTCGGTGATCTCGGCGGCGGCCTGGCGGACCACGCGGATCGGAGCGAGGACCACCCCCGCCACGAGCCACGCGATCAGGGCGGCGATCAGCAGGCCTGCCAGCGACACCAGCACCAGGACGCGCACCGTCGAGTGCACCGGCGCTCGCACGCCGTCCTCGAAGTAGCCGGTGACGAACCACATCTCCTGCGGCGCGGCCGTGTGCACCTTCGCCCACCGGAACGGTCCGGCCGGGGTGGACGCGACACCCCACGGCGCACCGGAGGACGTGATCGCGCCCAGGACCGCACGGTCTTTCTCCAGCGCATACGTCACCTCGGAGCGCTGCACCAGCACGTGACCGGGCAGCACGGCCAGGTGGATCTCGTGCTCGTCGGGGTACTGCAGGCTCAGGTGGGCCTCGGCGACGGTGCCGGCGTCACCGGCGTGGTTCTCCGCGTAGGCGCCGAACTCGGTGGTCTCCTGCTCCAGGGCGCGGTTGACGCGGTCGTCGACGTCGACGAGCAGCAGGCGCCACACCACGACCACGACGGTCGCGAGGACGAGCGTCATCAGGCCGAGGAGCCAGCACATGATCTTCACGCGTGCGGGCACGTCAGTCGTCCTCGTCGTCGTCATCGACCGGCGGTGGCGGCGGCAGCACCGACCCCGGCGTGGGCACCACTACCGGCCCCGGTGTGGGCACCACCGAGGACGTCGTCGGCGGAGCGGAACGTCCTATCTCCACATCCGGCGTGCGCACGTCAGGTGGCACCGGCCGCACCACGGTCAGCACGAGCAGCACGGCCGCGAGCGCGCACGCCACGCTGAGCACGGCCACGAGGACCGTGCCGGTGCGGGCGGACGGCAGCATGCGACCGAGCCTGCCGTCCCTCGCGAAGTGCCGCATGAGACCAAGATGAAGATCTCTTCATCTGTCCGCAAATCGACTGATAATCATCAGCCCCTTGACCGGGAACGGACGGACCAACACGATGAGAGCGGTCCCACACCCAGGAGCTGACAACGATGTCACGACTGCTCGTACTCGTGCTCGCCCTGCTGTTGCCTGCCGTGCCTGCCACCGCCGCTCCCTCCGGCTGGATGGTCGCCGGACCGGGCCAGATCACGGCGACACTATCTCTGAACAGCGGAAACCTGACGCTGGCTGTGAGCAGGCAGGGCAGAACCGTGCTTCAGCCGGCAGCCGTCGGGCTCACCACGACCACCGCGGATCTCACCAAGGACCTCACGTTCACAGGGCGCAGTGACCGCGTTGTCATCGATCGCTACACCATGCCCCACGGCAAGCGGCTGCAGCGTTCGGCCCGCATGACCGAGGCGCGGTTCGGCTTCCGCAACGCCGCCGGCAGCTTCGACCTGGTCGTGCGCGCCGCGGCGGACGGCGTCGCCTACCGGTACTTGCTGCCGGGTCCGGCCGCGGTGACGTCCGAGGCGTCGAGCTTCCGGGTTCCCGCCGACTCGAAGGCGTGGTTGCTGCCCTACAACGCCTGGTACGAGGCCAACCGCGTGCGCACGACCGCGGGTGAGGCCACCGGCGACTTCGGCTATCCGTCGCTATTCCAGACGGGGCAGGACTTCGCGCTGCTCACCGAGTCCGATGTGGATGGCAGGTACGCGGGCAGCAGGCTGCGCAGGAGCGGCGACGGTTTCCAGGTCGTGCTGGCGGACGAGCAGGTGGCGTCGACCGGCACGACTCCGTGGCGCACGGCGATCGTCGGTGACCTGAACACCGTGAGCACCTCCACTCTCGTGGACGACCTGGCGAGCCCGGCGACGTTCACGGACGTGAGCTGGATCAAGCCGGGCAAGGTCGCGTGGTCGTGGCTGAGCGAGCACTCGAGCCCGAGCGACTTCGCGCGGCAGAAGCAGTACGTGGACTTCGCCGCCCGCCACGGCTGGGAGTACGCGCTGGTCGACGAGGGCTGGAGCGCCGCGTGGGTGCCGGAGCTCATCCGGTACGCCCGCGCGCAGGGCGTGGAGATCCTGCTGTGGCTGCGCTGGAGCGACCTCGACACCCAGCAGGAACGCGACACCGTGCTGCCCAGGATCAAGCAGTGGGGTGCGAAGGGCGTGAAACTCGACTTCATGGAGTCCGACTCGCAGGACCGCTACCGCTGGTACGACGCGGTGTTGCAGAAGACGGCCGACCTCAAGCTGATGGTCAACTTCCACGGTTCCACCATCCCGCACGGCCTCGCGCGCACCTGGCCGCACGTGCTCACGATGGAGGCCGTGCGCGGCGCCGAGAACTACCCGCCCGCCGCCAACAACCCCGTGCAGTTCTTCACCCGCAACGTCGCCGGTTCGATGGACTACACGCCCGTGTCGCTCGAAGTCGGCACGAAGGAGGCGTCGATCGCGCACGAGGTCGCGCTGCCGGTCGTCTACGAGTCGGGCTGGACGCACTTCGCGGACAAACCCGAGGCCTACGAACGGCATCCGCAGGCGTTGCGCTACCTCGACCAGCTTCCGACGGTCTGGGACGAGACCCGGCTGCTCTACGGCGATCCGGACTCGCACGCCGTCGTCGCACGCCGCAACGGCGACAGGTGGTTCGTCGGCGGCATCGCCACCCAGGAACGCACGCTGCGGGCGCCGCTCGGGTTCCTCGGCGGCGGGCAGTGGCTGGTGGAGACCGTCCGCGACCCCGCCGCCAGGGCCGACGTCGTGCGTGACACGCAAGTCCTGCGCAACACCGACACGCTGAGCGTGCCGACCAGGCGCAACGGCGGCTTCGCGGCGGTCGTCTGCCGCTACCGGCCCGGCCTGCGGACGTGCGACCAGCCGATCCGCCAGGTCCCGAAGACCACGCTCACCGTCGAGCCCACCGGCACGGTCGACACCCCGCCTGGTTCGACGATCGAGGTCGCCGGCACGTTCACCAACGGCGACAAGGAGATCCGCGACGTCAAGCTGACCGCGACCGCCCCCGAGGGCTGGTCCGTCACGGGTGCCGCGATCCAGCGCCGCACGCTCGCACCCGGCGAGTCGATCAGCGGGCGCTGGCGGCTCACCGCCGGAACCCGGGTCGGCCCGGTGGACGTGCCGATCGTCGCCACCTTCGGTTCCGGTGTGCACGTCGAGCAGGTGGTCAAGGCGTTCGTGCCACCCCCGACGCCGGCGAACGGCACGCAGGTCAGCGATCTGCCGTTCATGAGCGAGACCAACGGCTGGGGCCCGGTGGAACGGGACAGGTCCAACGGCGAGAACACCGGTGGTGACGGCGCGGCGTTGGCCATCGGCGGCGTCACCTACGCCAAGGGGCTCGGCACGCACGCACCGTCCGAGGTCTCGGTCTACCTGGGCCGCGGCTGCGAGCGCCTCGCGGCGAAGATCGGCCTCGACGACGAGACCGAGCAGCCGGGCTCGGTCGCGTTCCAGGTGTTCGGCGACGACGAACTCCTGTACGACAGCGGAGTCATCCGCGGCAAGGGCGCGGCGGTGCCGATCGACGTCGACGTCAGCGCCGTCCGGATGCTCAGCCTCCGCGTCACCGACGGCGGCGACGGCCGCAACTTCGACCACGCCGACTGGGCGGAGGCAGCCCTGACATGCTGATCAACCGCAGAACGTTCCTCTACGCCACAGGTGTGCTGGCGGTCGCGCCGAAAGTCTCGGTCGCACAACTGAAGGACACCTACTACGAGGTGCTGCTCAGGCACACGAGGTGGGCCGAGACGCAGTACGACGCCACGGCCGGACGCTACCGGCGCACCGACTTCGGGTTCGCGGTCGTGCTCGGCAACGCCGTCCTGCTCACCAGGGGCAGCTACGACGCGGCACTGGCGGGCGTGGAGAAGACCGTCCTGCGCGACCACACGCTCGCCACGATCAAGCACTTCGCGGCGAGCAACGTGCTGGCGGGTGGCACCGAGTGGGGCAAGACCCTGTTCTGGGACACCACCTTCCAGTCCTACTTCGTGCTGGCCGCCCGGCTGCTCTGGCCGGACCTCGACCCGGCCACCCGCGCGCACGTCGAGGCGATCGCGCGCGGCCAGGCCGAGTACACGACGTCGCTCGGCACCGGCAACGACCCGCGCTCCGGCAGCTGGACGCCGAACGGGCTCACCGGCGGCCACCGGGGCGACACGAAGCTGGAGGAGATGGGCGTCTACGCCCAGGCACTCGCGCCCGGACTGGCCTGGCACGGCGACGGACCGGGCTGGCTGGAGGCGTTCGGCCGCTGGAGCCGCAACGAGGCCGGGCTGCCCGCCGCCGATCTCGCCAATCCCTCCGTTGTGGACGGAGTGCCGGTCTCCGCCAACACGGCGACGAACCTGCACGACACGTTCATCGTCGAGAACCACGGCTCGTTCGGCCCGCACTACCAGGAGGAGCTCTGGCGCACCTCGGGCCGCAACGCCGTGCACTTCCTGCTCGCCGGACGGCCGCTGCCCGAGGTGCTGACCAAGCAGCCCAACGGAGAACTGTTGTGGCGCACCATCCTCGCGACGATGAGCGACGCGGGCGAGCCGTTGATGCCCATGGTCAACGACCGCGAGCACCTCTACGGCCGTGACGTCATCCCGCTCGCCTTCCGCTCCACCGTCCTCCGTGATCCGATGGCCGCCCGCGCCGAGGCCGCGCTCGCGTCCCGGCTGCTCGCCTACCAGGCCCATCCGCCGGTCCACCGGCTCGCGAAGTTCTCCGGTGAGGCCAAGTACGAGCCGGAGGCACGCGCGGAGCTCGCGATCAGCTACCTGTTGCACGAACTGCGCCCGCCCGCGAAACCCGTGTCCGAGCAGGAATTCTTCCGCAAAGCCGCCATCACGATCGACCACGGCGTGGACCCGGGGCTGCTGACGCACCAGTCGGCCGCGGCCTGGGCGGGCACGGTGACCAAGCCCGGGTTCACGAAGCTCGCGTGGCAGCCCGCGCACGACGACTGGCTGTTCAAGATCAGCGGCTCGACGCCGATGCTGCTGCCCCCGGCGGCCGTCACCGGGCGCAACATCGCTGTGTACCAGCAGGTTCGTGATGGTTTCGACGCGACGGCGGGCCTGCTGCGGTTCGCGGACGGGTTCGCCGGCACCGCCACCCTGCCGACCGGCACGATCGTGTGCGCGCTCCCCCGTCCCGGCCGGGTCGACGTGCACAACCTCGCGATGGCCGGGATGCCCGGCCTCACCGGCTCGCGCACCTACACGGGATCGGCGGGCCGTGTCACGATCCCGGCGCGCACGGGGTTCCGGGTCGACGACCTGACGTTCCCGGCGACGACCGCACGCCACGTCCGGATGGTCGGCATCACCCCGCATCCCACCTACGGCTACTCGCTGTTCGAGTTCGAGGTGGGTCCGGGGACGGTGACGGCGTCGTCGTTCGATCCCGGCTACGAACCGGCGAAGGCGGCCGACGGCGATCCGGTCACGCGCTGGGCGGTCGCCCGTGCCGAGCGCGGCCGCGCGGACAGCTGGATCGCCGTCGACCTCGGCACCGCCACCACTGTGGACCGCGTGCGCCTGCGTTGGGAGACAGCGGCCGCGGGCGCCTACCGCATCGAGACGTCGACGGACGGCGCCACGTGGACGACGGTGGCCTCGTACCCGCGCCCGGACCTCGGGACATCGGGCTGGCTCGACGTGGACGGCCGGGCGGGGTTCGTCGCGCGGTCGGCCGAGCCGATCACCGTGCACGGCGACACGATCACCGTGCCGGCCGGGATCGTGGAGGGGTACGTCCGGGCGGACCTGCGCGAGGTCGCGGCGGAACCGGCGCCGCAGTGCCCCGCGGGAGTGCGCGCGAGCACCGCGGACGGGTTCCTCAGCCTCTTCAACCTGTCCGGCGCCGACGTCACGGGAACCGTGCGCCTGCGCGGCACCCGGCTGTACCGGGGAACGCAGGTCACGACCCGTGACGGCACCGAGTACGCGCTCAGCCTGCCCGCCGCCACCGCGCGGGTCGAGGCGCCGTGGTTCACCGCCCGCGGCATCCCGCCGGGCATCACCGCCGTCGTGCACGACGCGCAACGGGTCACCTTCCGCGGCGGCCCGGCGATGTTCGTGCTGGTCCACCGCGACGGACGCAGCCTCCCGGTCGCGCTGGGCCGTGCCGAGCGCACGGTCGGCATGCCGGGCGTGCGGCCGTTCCCGATCGACGACCTCGCGCTCGGGCGTGTCACGTTCCCGAACTCCGTGCTGCCGCCCGGCATGAGCGACCCGGCCGCCGCTGTGGACGGCGAGCGGCACACCGCGTGGACGCCGGGCCGCGACGGCCGCATGGTCGTCGACCTCGGTGCCGTGCACGCCATCGGTGACGTCGATCTGCAATGGACGAACGGCGCACCACCGCCGCACACCGTCACGTACAGCGTGGACGGCAAGACCTACGGCTCAGCTACCACTGCGAGGTACGTCGCCGTGTCGACCGGCTGGCGGCCGGGGCACGCCTCGCTGCGCGCTGTCGTGGTGCGGCGATGACGGGTTTAGGCGGCATTCGGTCGGCAACCCACAGTCATGTTCGACGGGTTGCGATCCGCCTCACGTGAGAGCGTGGTGAGGGCGGTGTGGGACGTGCCGAGGCTGCTGCGCCATCCGGTGTGGCGGAGCGTGGAACCGCACCAGGGCAATGGACTCGGCGTCGTGCTCGTGCCGGGTTTCGGCGCGGGTGAGGCCAGTCTGTCCCCTGCGGCGTGGTGGCTGCGTGCCCGCGGTTACCGCCCGACCCGTTCAGGAGTCGGGTTCACCGTCGGCTGCACCACGGAGCTGTTGACAAAACTGGCGCACAGCACCGAGAAGCACGCTGAACTCACCGGCCGTCCGGTGGTGTTGCTCGGCCAGAGCCGCGGCGGCTGGCTCGCACGACTGGTCGCCTCCCGGCGTCCCGACCTCGTGCACGGCCTCGTGATGCTGGGCAGCCCCGTGCTCGACCCGCTGGGCGCGCATCCCGGCGTCCTGCGCGTCGCCCGGCTGCTGGCCCGCCTCGCCGCCGCGGGTGTGCCGGGTCTGCTCGACGACGACTGCCTGAGCGGGCCGTGCTTCGACGAACACATCAAGGCACTCGCGGAACCGTTGCAGGTCCCCGCGATCTCCATCTTCTCGCGTTCGGACGGTGTCGTGCCGTGGGAGCTGTGCCAGGACCCGTGCGCGGAATGCGTCGAGGTGAGCAGCACGCACACCGGCATGGGGTTCGACCCGCACGTCTACGAAGCACTCGGCCCGCGCCTCGCGGCCTGGGCACGGCGGGACGTCGAGGTCACCGCGTGACCGGCACGATCCGGGCGTCGAGCAGGACTCCGTCCTCGATGTCCAGCAGCCCGATCGTGCCGTGCGGCTGACGCCGTTCGTCCGTGGGTGAGCCGGGGTTGAACACGCGGACCCCGTCCTCCTGCTCGTCGCACGGGATGTGCGAATGTCCGAACACGACGAGCCGGGCGGCGGGGAACCGGCGGCGCATCCTCGCCATCCGGCCGGTCTTCTGGCCGCTGTCGTGGATCATCGCGAACGGCAGGCCGTCGATGTCGGACTCGACCGTCTCCGGCGCGCCCCACGCCACCACGTCCGGGCCGTCGTTGTTGCCGCACACGGCGATGACGGGCGCGTACTGCGCCAGCTCGTCCAGCACGGGAGCGACGCAGACGTCCCCGCCGTGCAGGATCAGGTCGGCTGACCGCAGGTGATCGGCCACGGCCGGCGGGCACCGCTTCCAGAACCGCGGTGCGTGGGTGTCGGACAGCACCACGACTCTCACGCCCACGACGGTAGCAAGGTCGGGCTCCCGGAGCTTCTCGACGAGTAACCGCGCCGTCCGGTGGGTACCTGACCTGCATGGCGAGGGCGATCTGGAGCGGTTCTGTCAGTTTTGGACTCGTGAGCATCCCGGTGGAGCTGTACAGCGCCACCGAGGACCACACCGTGCACTTCAACCAGTTCCAGCGCGGCACGTCCGACCGCATCCGGTACAAGCGCGTCAACGAGCGCACCGGCCGTGAGGTGCCCTACGACAAGATCGTGAAGGGGCACGAGGTCGAGAACGGCGAGTACGTGGTCGTGGAGCCCGAGGAGCTGGACGAGATCGCGCCGGGCCGCAGCCGCACGCTCGACATCGAGGCGTTCGTGGACATCGACGAGATCGACCCGGTGCACTTCCAGAAGACGTACTGGCTCGGGCCGGCCAAGCCCGAGTTCTCCCGCCCGTACCTGCTGCTGGCGCAGGCGATGAAGAAGACGAACCGGGCGGGCATCGCCATGTTCGTCATGCGCGGCAAGCAGTACCTGACCGCGCTGACTGAGGACAAGGGCATTCTCGCCGTGCACACGCTGTTCTTCGCCGACGAGATCCGCAAGCCGAAGGACGTGCTGGACGTGGTGCCGGAGGGCAGGGCGCCCCGCGGCAAGGAGCTCGACATGGCGGTGTCGCTGGTCGAGTCCATGGCCGACGAGTGGCGGCCGAAGGACTACCGCGACACCTACACCGAGCGGGTCACCAAGCTGATCAAGGCCAAGCAGAAGGGCAGCAAGGTCAAGGTCGAGGACGAGCCCGCGGAGGCCACCGGCGTCGTGGACCTCATGGAGGCGTTGCAGCGCAGCGTCGAGGCGAGCAAGAAGAAGCGCGGCAAGAAGGTCAGCTGACCACGAGCGCCGTCGCGTTGTCGGTGCCTCGCGCGTACAGGGCAGCACGCACCAAACGCTGCGCTGAGCCGTGCCCGGACATGATCGCCTCGATCCCGTTGTATCCCAACGGCCCGTAGACGCCATCGGACACGAGAGCGAGCCGGGGAGCCCGTGTCGCCGCACGGCCGATGTTCTCCGCCGTCGCGTGGCGGACGGTGTTGGTGACTACGTGTTCCATCCGCGGTTCGGCCTTGATGCCGCGCTCGCGGAAGTACTCGGCGACCGTGTGGTCGGTGGTGAGCTGGACGAGGTCCGAGCCGTCGGAGGCGTACGCGCGGGCGTCGCCTGCCCACGCCACGTCGAAGCCGCCGTCCGGGCGGGCCGTGGCGACGACGATCACGGCGTCGCCCGAGTGCACCTGGAGGGCGTCGCGGGCGGCGAGGATCGCGGCGACCGGGTCGGTCAGCAGGGTCGCGGCGCGTGCGGCGGCCCATGCGGCTTCGGCCGCGGCCGCGGAGTCGCCCACCCCGTCGGTGACCACGAACGTGCGGCGGCCCACGGCGAAGGCATCGGCGTTGTACCTGCGCGGTCCACGATCCGACGCGTGGGTCACCGTGAGCGCGGTGCCCAGCGGAACCGTGTCCAGCGGCCTGGTGTGATCGATCAGCATGGCGGACCTCCCTGACCTCCACTAAGCCCTGCGCGCCTAGGAGTCTGCTGTCAGGACCCTGAGAAGTTCTCTAGAACTTCGCCGCCCGGCGAAACCGGTCCGCTGCCCGGAGCAACGCGGCGGACAGCTCCGGCGGGGAGACGACCTCGAACTCGACGGTGATGCTCGCGAGCATGAACACCACGTCGTCCATCGTCTCGCCTCCGACCCGCACGTGGCACGAGGTTTCGTCCACAGCCGAAACCTCGCCGTAGCTCTGCCACTCCACGGCCTCCGACGCGGGCACGCTCAGTCGCACGACGCCCTGCACCGGCCACCGATCGGCCACGCGCGCCGCCACGAACGCTCCCGCGTCGCCGCCCGGAATCTCACGGGGCGTGAAGCGGGCACCGAACGGGGTCCGCACGCTCATCCGATCGAGTCGAAATGTCCGCCAGTCCTCCCGCAGCACGTCCCAGGCGACCAGGTACCAGCGCCGGCCCCACGTCACGAGCCGGTGCGGCTCGGCCTCGCGCCGCGACTCCTCCCCCGAGTGCCCGACGTAGGAGAACCGGATCCGCTGCCGGTCGCGGCAGGCCGTCCCGACCAGCGTCAGCAACCCGGCGTCGACCGCGGGAGGCGCCGAGGTGTGCGGCACCGTCGCGATCTCCAGTGCCGCGACCCGGTGCCGCAGCGCGGACGGCAGCACCTGCTCGACCTTCAGCAACGCGCGCACGGCCGTCTCACCGATGTTCTCGATGCCGCTCGCGGTCCGCAGCCCCACCGCCACGGCCACGGCTTCGTCGTCGTCCAGCAGCAACGGTGGCAACCGCGCACCCGGTCCGAGCCGGTAACCACCGCCGGACGTGCCCATCGACGCGTGCACCGGGTAGTCCAGCGAACGAAGCCGGTCGACGTCACGCCGGACCGTGCGCGTGGTGACGCCCAACCTGTCCGCGAGCTCCGAACCGGACCACTCACGGCGTGACTGCAGCAGACCGAGCAACTTCAACAATCGAGCAGAGGCCACTGTAGGACCATAACTGTCCTACAGTGCCCATAGCGTCGTCGGCATGAAGCCGTTCGACATCGCCATCCCCCAGTCCGAGATCGACGACCTGCACCGCCGCCTCGACCAGACCCGCTGGCCCAGCGAACCGGCGGGCGCGAGCTGGGCGCAGGGCACACCCCAGGAACGCCTCAAGGAGCTCGTGGCCCGCTGGCGCGACTTCGACTGGCGCGAGCGGGAACGGCGGCTCAACAAGATCCCGCAGTTCGTCACCGAGATCGACGGCACCCCGCTGCACTTCCTGCACGTGCGGAGCCCTCGCGCGAACGCCGAACCGCTGCTGCTCACCCACGGCTGGCCCACGACCTGCTTCGCGTTCGAGCAGATGATCGAACCGCTCAGCCGCGACTTCCACCTCGTGATCCCGTCCGTGCCGGGCTTCGGTTTCCCCGGCCCCACCACGGAGCTCGGCTGGACCATCCCCCGCGTGGCAGGCGTGTTCGCCGAGCTGATGCGACGCCTGGGCTACGACCGCTACCTCGCGCACGGATACGACTTCGGCGCCATGCTCACCCGTCAGCTCGGGATGCGCGACGAGGTGAAGGCCGTCCACGTCAACCAGATCTTCTCGGCCGGTGTCACCCAGGAGACCGCGGACATGAGCGTCGACGCCGAGCGGCGGTCCGTGGAGAAGGCCTTCCAGTACGAGTTCGAGCAGTTCGGGTACGTGTCGATGCAGAGCACGCGGCCGCAGTCGGTCGCCCACGCGCTCACCGACTCGCCGGTCGCGCAGCTCGAGTGGATCGAATGGGCGTTCCACACGTGGAGCGACCCGGAGATCGGGGTACCCCTCGACGCGGTGCTGACGACCGCGTCGATCTTCTGGTTCACCCGGACCGCGGGCTCGTCGGCGCGCTACTACCAGGAGGGGGACGAGACGTGGGGCGAGCTGGAGCCGATGTCCGGGACACCGACTTCGGTCGCGGTGTTCCCGCACGACGTGGGGGTGCCGATCCGGCGGATGGCCGAGCGCAACCACACCATCGTGCGCTGGACGGAGATGGCGCGGGGCGGCCACTTCGCGGCGCTGGAGGTGCCGGAGCTGATGGTCCAGGAGCTGCGGGAGTCGTTCCTCTTGTGAGGACGACGTGACGCTCGGCCGGGGTGCGGGCGGAGCCGGAGCCACTACGGTGATCACCGTGCGGTACACGGTCTTCGGCGCGACCGAGTTCGGTCCGACGCGCCTCGGCGCCCTGCTCGGCGTGCTGCTCGCCGACGCGGGTCAGGTCGTGACCGCCGAAGAGCTGGTCGAACGGGTCCTGGGGGACGCTCCCCCGCCGCGTGCCCGCGCGATGGTGCAGACGTGGCTGACGAGGCTGCGGCAGACGTTGCCGGGCCTGATCGAACGCGACCGCGGCGGCTACGTGCTGCGCGTGGATCCGCTGGAGATCGATCTGCACCTGTTCCGGCACCTGGTGCGCGTCGGAAGGACCGCCGACGCGCTGGCGCTCGCGCAGGCCGAGCCGTTGTCCACACTGGACACACCGTGGGCCCGGCAGCTGCGCGCGGGCTTCGCGGAGGAGCTCCTCGCGGCCCGGCTCGACCACGTCGACGAACGGCTGGCCAGGGGTGAGCGCGCGGAGCTGGTGCCCGAGCTGCACGCCCTGGCCTCCAGCCGACCGCTGGACGAGCGGATCGCCGCCCAGCTGATCGAGGCGTTGCACGGCAGCGGACGCGCCGCGGAAGCGTTGCGGCACTTCGAGGTCGTGCGCGCCCGGCTCGCCGGTGAGCTGGGTGCCGAGCCGTCGCGCCACCTCGCGACCCTGCACCGGCGCCTGCGGGCGGCCTCGGCCCCGCGCCAGCTGCCGGCTGCGCCCAAGCCGTTCACCGGCCGGGCACTGGAGCTCGCGGAGCTCGACGACGCGCCGAACGGCGTCGTGGTGATCACCGGCACCGGCGGGGTCGGCAAGACCTCGCTGGCCGTGCACTGGGCGCACCAGGCCATCGACCGGTTCCCCGACGGTCAGCTCTACGTGAACCTGCACGGCTTCGGCCCGAGCGGCGCGGCGGTGAGTCCCGGTGACGCGCTGCTGCGGTTCCTCTCGGCGCTCGACGTGCCGCGCGCCCAGGTGCCGCACGACCTCGCGGGGCAGTCGGCACTGCTGCGGGACGCGCTCGCGGACAAGCGGGTGCTCGTGCTGCTGGACAACGCGACGGACGCCGAGCAGGTCGAGCCGTTGCTGCCGCGCACGCCGAACGCGCACGTGGTGATCACCAGCCGAACCTCGCTCAAACCGCCGCACGCCAAGGCCTTGCCGCTGGGGCTGCTGCCGCCGGAGGACGCCCGCGAGCTGCTGGCCGCCCGGATCGGGCACGACCGCGCGCGGGCCGAGCCGGACGCCGTCGACACCGTGGTCCGCCGCTGCGCGCGCCTGCCGCTCGCGCTCGCGGTAGCCGGCGCGCGAGCGGCGACGCAGCCGGAGTTCCCGCTGGCGGCGCTCGCGGACGAGCTGGCGGACCTCGACGCGTTCGCCGACGACGATGACGTCACGGCGGACCTGCGTTCGGTGTTCTCCCACTCCTGCAAGGCGTTGAGCCCCGCGGCGCTGCGGCTGTTCCGGCTGCTCGGGCTGATGCCGGGCTCGGACATCAGCCTCGCCGGGGCCGCGTCACTGGCGGCGCTGGACGTGCGGGAGACCGAGGCCCTGCTCGCCGAGCTCGCGACGGCGAACCTGATCGACCAGCCGGAGCCGGGCCGGTTCACCTGCCACGACCTGCTGCGCGACTACGCGGCCGAGCTGGCCCTCGACGACGAACGCGACGAGGCCCTGAACCGGCTGCTCGACCACCTCGCGCTGACGGGCGTCGAGGCCGGTGTCGTGTACACGCCCAGCCGCCACCGCCCGGCCACTCCCCCACCGGCTCCCGGTGTCGTGGTCCTGCGCTTCGGCACGCACGAGGCAGCACTGGCGTGGCTGATGGCCGAGCATCCGACGTTGATGGCGGCGATGCGCCACGGCACACCGGCGCAGACGTGGCTCATGGGCTGGTCGCTCGCCGACGCCCTCGACCGCCAGGCCCGCTACCGCGATCTCCTGACGTCGCAACAACTCGCGGTCGCCGCCGTGGAACAGCTCGACGACGCCGACGGCCTGGGCCGCACGCTGATCAACCTCGGCCGCAGCCTGAGCCGCATGCGCCGCCCCGACGAGGCCACAGCCGCGCTGCACCGGGCGTTCGACGTCTACGAGGGCAATCCGGCGGGCCAGGCCGGGGTGCTGCTGAACATCGCGATGCTGTGCCCGGACGACCGGATCGGCGAGGCGATGGAGCACACGCGGCGCGGGCTCGCGTTGTTCGAGGAGTGCGGCGACTCCTACGGCCAGGCCAACGCGCTGACCGGGCTCGCGTGGGGCCACGGCAAGCTCGGCGAGTACGCAGAAGCAGTCGACCACGCCGAGCGCGCCATGCGGATGTGGCGGGAGATGGACCACCTGATCGGCCAGGCCGAGGCGTGGGACAACCTGGGCACCGGCCACCTCGGGCTGGGTGATCACGCGAAGGCCGCCGAGGCGTTCACCCGCTCGTCGGAGATGTTCCGGCTCGGCGGCGACCTCCCGCTCGAAGCCGGTGCGTACGAACAGCTCGGCGACACCCACGCTGCCGCGGGTGCCGCCGAACTGGCCCGGGAGGCCTGGCAGAAAGCGGTCGAGCTGCGCACTCAGGCAGGCCTGCCCACCGACGAGGTGCGCGCGAAGCTACAGGCCGAAGGCCAGTAGCACGTGGCCGTGCGGATTCACGTAGCCGGAGGAGTAACCCGACTGCACGTAGACCATGCCGTCCGACACCACCGCACCGGCACCGGGCCCGGCCAGCGTGCCGCCGCGCCCGGTCAGCCCGTTGACACCGCGGACGTCCTGGATGGTGTCGTGGGACCAGATGACCTGGCCGGTCCTGGCGTTGTACGCGCGGAACTTGCCGTCGAGCGCGCCCAGCCACACCACGCCGGGTGAGCTGGACACCGGTACACCGTGCGCCCGGTAGCAACCGGGCTGACCGGCCGCACCGCCCGTGGAGCAGCCGTCGGCGGGTGCCGGGGTCTCCCACAGAACGGTGCCGGTGGCGGGATCCACCGCGAACAGCTTGCCGGGCTCGGCGTAGTAGGTCGCGATGTAGAGCCGCTTGCCGTCGTAGCTGGAGCCCCACTGGATGCCCGAGATGCCACCGCTGGGCAGCGGCACGCCGAGCTGACGACGCCACACGACCTGCCCCGTCGAGGCGTCGAACACGTGGTACACACCGGACTTCTGGCCGACGCCCACGAGCCGGCGGCCGTTGACGGTGAAGAGGTTCGGCGTGGCACCGATGTCGTAGTCGAGGTTGGTGCCGTCCTTGAGCCCGGGGCAGTAGCCCTCGGCGTCGGGCTGGTTGCACGCGTCGCGCCACGTGTCGGCGTCGGTGACCTGGTTGGTCCACCTCACCGCGCCGGTGCGGGCGTCGAGCGCCAGCAGCGAGTCGAACTCGCCGCCCTTGCCCGTGTAGTTCTGGCCCGTGCCGACGTAGAGCGTGCCGGTCCGGCGGTCGATCACCGGTGAGCTCCACACGCCGACACCGGACGGCTCGAACCGCTTGGCGCCGTTGGGCCAGGTGCCGACCTCGACCGGTTCCGGCACCGTGTAGTGGCGCCAGACCAGAGCGCCGGTGTCGATGTCGTAGGCGTCGATGTGACCCCGGAACGTGCAGCAGGCGTGCGTGTTCGGCAGCATGTTCTCGCTGCTGGAGGTGCCGACGTACACCAGTCCGTTGTGGACGATCGGCGAGCTGGTGGTCATCGACGCGATGCCGGTGTCGAGCTGCACCTGCCACGTCAGGCGGCCGGTGCGCTGGTCGAGCGCGAAGAACCTGCTCGCGCTGTCACCGAAGAACACCTTGCCGTCGGCCACCGTCGGGCCGTCGGAGTTGAACGCGTACCGGTCGGCCTGCGGGAGCGTGAACTCCCAGCGGGACCGGCCGGTGCGCGCGTCACGGGCGTAGAACTTCCCGTCGGGGCCACCGAAGTAGATCGTGTCCCCCACGACGGCGGGCTGGCTGCGGACGCCGTTGTAGTCGCCCTTGGGATAGGCGAACGCCCACTTCAGCTCGAGCTTTCCGGCGTTGCCCGCGTTGAGACGCCATTCCGCGGCCTGGTGCCGCGTGCCGTCGAGGTCCTTCGCCCACCCGGTCCAGTCGCCGCCTGCGTGCGCGGTGGCGGGTGACGCGGTCAGCACCACCAGCGCCGCGGTGAGCAGCGCAGTTGTTCTGAGCATGGAATTTTCCCCCTTCCGCCACCCAGCCTGGCAGTGGCGGAAGGGGGACACGTCCCCCCAAAGTCTCGTCGAGGCCTAACCGATCGGTTGATGCGTCACGGTTCTGCCACGGAGAAGTGGCCGGCGAACCCGCCGAACCGCTCCGCCAGCGGCCCGGTGCCCGCACTCAGCTCACGCCACAGCTCGCGGTGCCGGGGCAGCGACGACGGATCGGTCACCAGCACCACCACGGCGCCTCGTCGCACCAGCACCTGCGCGGAGACGTCGTGGGTGAGCACCAGCGGCCGCACACCGACGAGGGTGCGTGGCGCGTGCACCACGGCGACGAGACCTCCGGCCTGGTACTTCATCGTCATGGTCGCGGGGCGGTGGTCGTCCGGTGAGAGCGCGGCCGCCGTGCTCGGCGCCGTCAGCACCAGGGCGCACGCGACGGCCACAAGGACTCTGACGATTGCCATGGCGACGATCTCATCGAGCCCGTGTGCTGTGCACGTCCGGACTTCGTCACGGTTTCGCTACAGCGGCCTCGACGCCGTCGAGGAGGACCTTCAACCCGCTGCGGAAGTTCTCCACGGCGTCGTTCTCCAGATAGGGCAGCTCAGGATCGACGGGTTCCCTGTCGCTCTCCAGCACGTGCAGCATCGGGAACTTCTTCTCCAGGTCGGGCTCGATCTCCAGCAGCACGGCCGACCGCGCGTACCACCACTCCTCGTCGCCCTCACCGGTCGCGCCGCCCGCGGCACGGGCCTCGGCGACGGTCTGCGCCGCGCCGCGCACGAAGTAGTTGACGGCGCCGACGATGCCGCGCAGCTCACGACCGGGCAGGCCGGTGGACACCAGGATCGCGGCCAGCGCCTCGATCACCGCGAACTCGTGCGGGCCGAGCACCGGACGTGCCTGCGACACCTGCAGCATCCACGGGTGACGGCTGTAGAACTCCCACATGTCGTGCGCCCAGCGCGTGACCGCGGGCCGCCAGCCGTCGTCGAGCGGGTAGGACGCCGGCAGTTCGGCCATCGCGCGGTCGTACATGAGGTCGACCAGCTCGTTCTTGCCCGGCACGTACGTGTAGAGCGCCATGGCCGTGCGTCCGAGCCGCTCCCCCACCGCGCGCATCGAGAACGCCATGCCCTGCTCGTCGGCGACCTCGATGGCCGCGTCGACGATCGCGTCCACGCTCAGTCCGGGCTTCGGGCCGGGACGGTTCTCCGCGACCGACGCCCGCCAGAGCAGTTCGATGGACCGGCGCGGGTCGCCCTGACCTGCGTAGACGACCACGGTTGCGACTCCTTATGCCGTAAAGTACTCTCGTCGGTCGATACTTTACGGCATAAAGAATCATTGGGGGAAGCAGCGTGAACGCTGTCGCAGACAGCCATGACGTGATCCAGGTCCGCGGAGCCAGGGAGAACAACCTCGCGGACGTGTCGCTCGACGTCCCCAAGCGCCGGCTGACCGTCTTCACCGGCGTGTCCGGCTCCGGCAAGTCCTCGCTGGTCTTCGGCACGATCGCGGCCGAGTCACAGCGCATGATCAACGAGACCTACACCGCGTTCCTGCAGTCCTTCATGCCGTCGATCGGCCGCCCCGACGTGGACGCGCTGCACAACCTGAGCGCGGCGATCATCGTCGACCAGGAACGCATGGGCGCGAACTCCCGCTCCACCGTCGGCACCGCCACCGACGCGCACACGATGCTCCGGATCGTGTTCAGCCGCCTGGGCGAGCCGCACGTCGGCACGTCCGGCGCGTTCAGCTTCAACCTGCCCGAAGGCATGTGCCCGGCCTGCGAGGGCCTGGGCAAGGTCACCACCATCGACGTGGACGCCATCGTCGACCGCACCAAGTCGCTCAACGACGGCGCGATCGACGCCCCGAACTACGGCGTGGGCACCTGGTACTGGCAGGTCCTCGCGAACTCCGGCCTCTACCCCGCCGACCAGCCGATCTCGGCGTTCACCGAGCAGCAGCTCGACGACTTCCTCTACAAGCCGACCACGAAGCTCAACATCGGCGGCACCAACGTCACCTACGATGGCCTGATCCCGAAGCTGCAGCGCACGATCCTGTCCAAGGACCGCGAGTCCATGCAGCCGCACATCCGCGCGTTCGTGGACAAGGCCGTCACGTTCGCGACCTGCCAGAGCTGCGACGGCGCCCGTCTCAACGAGGCCGCGCTGAACTCGAAGATCCGCGGTGTGAACATCGCGGACTGCTGCGCGATGCAGATCAGCGACCTCGCCAAGTTCGTGCACGCCATCGACGACCCGTCCGTCGCGCCGCTGCTCGCCACCCTGCGGGGCACGCTCGACTCGCTGGTCGAGATCGGTCTCGGCTACCTCTCGCTCGACCGCGAGTCCGGCACGCTGTCCGGCGGCGAGTCGCAGCGCGTGAAGATGGTGCGGCACCTGGGTTCCTCGCTCACCGACATCACCTACGTGTTCGACGAGCCGACCGTCGGCCTGCACCCGCACGACATCCAGCGGATGAACAACCTCCTGCTCCTGCTGCGCGACAAGGGGAACACCGTCCTCGTCGTCGAGCACAAGCCGGAGACCATCCAGATCGCCGACCACGTCGTCGACCTCGGTCCCGGAGCGGGCGTCAACGGCGGTCACGTCTGCTACACCGGCGACGTGGCCGGGCTGCGCGCGTCCGGCACGCTGACCGGCCGCCACCTCGACCACCGGGCCAAGCTGCGGCCGGAGTTCCGCTCCCCCAAGGGCTTCCTGACCATCAGCGGCGCCCGCACCAACAACCTCAAGGATGTCTCGGTCGACCTGCCGCTCGGCGTGCTGACCGTCGTCACCGGCGTCGCGGGTTCCGGCAAGTCGTCGCTGATCCACGGATCGCTGCGCAAGGGACCGGACGTCGTGACGGTCGACCAGTCGCCGATCCGCGGCTCGCGCCGGTCCAACCCCGCCACCTACACCGGGCTGCTCGACTCGATCAGGACCGCGTTCGCCAAGGCCAACGGCGTGAAGGCCGCGTTGTTCAGCGCGAACTCCGCGGGCGCCTGCGAGAACTGCAAGGGCATCGGGCTCGTCTACACCGACCTCGCGATGATGGCCGGCGTCGCCACGGTCTGCGAGAAGTGCGAGGGCAAGAGGTTCACACCCGAGGTGCTGCGCTACACGTTGCGGGGCAAGAACATCAGCGAGGTGCTCGGCATGTCCGTCGCCGACGCGCGCGAGTTCTTCCCCTCCGGCCAGGCCCACGCCGTGCTCAGCCGCCTGCACGACGTCGGCCTGTCGTACCTCTCGCTCGGCCAGCCGCTCACGACGTTGTCCGGCGGTGAGCGGCAACGGCTGAAACTCGCCATCCACATGGCGGAGAAGGCGTCGACCTACGTGCTGGACGAGCCGACGTCCGGCCTGCACCTCGCGGACGTGGACCAGCTGCTCGGCCTGCTCGACCAGCTGATCGACGCCGGCAACACGGTGATCGTGATCGAGCACCACCTCGCCGTGATGGCGCACGCCGACTGGATCGTCGACATGGGGCCCGGCGCGGGCCACGACGGCGGCCAGGTCGTCTTCTCCGGCACGCCCGGTGAGCTCGTGTCCACTTCGGACACCCTGACCGCCCGGCACCTGAAGGAGTACCTGTCGTGAGCCTGCTGACGGTGACCTCCGTCATACCGCTGACCCCGCGCATGACCCGCGTGACGTTCGGCGGCCCCGGTCTCGACGAGCTCGGCACCTGGCCGGACCAGCAGCTCAAGCTGCTCTTCCCCCGGCCCGGCGGGTCCGCGCACGTGTCCGACTCCGCCGACGTCGGCACCTGGTACCAGGCGTACCTGGCCATACCGGAGCCCGAACGGCCGTGGATGCGCAGCTTCACCGTCCGGTCGCTGGCCGACGGCGTGCTGACCGTCGACTTCGTGCTGCACGGCGACAGCGGACCCGCGTCACGCTGGGCCGCCACCGCTCAGGCCGGTGACGTCATCGGGCGGTTCGGGCCGTCCGAGGACTACGCCCGCCCGCTCGGCACCGCGGACCTGCTGGTGTTCGCGGGCGACGAGACGGCGCTGCCCGCTATCGCCTCACTGCTGGAACTGCTTCCTGCTTCACAGCGGCGACTGGTGTTCGTCGAGGTCGCGGATCCGCTGGAGGAACAGGACGTCCCCGGCGTGCGATGGGTGCACCGCAGCGCCGGGGAGGACCTGGTCTCGGTGGTGACGGCGGCCGAGGTGCCGTCGTCGGTGTGGGTGTGGCTCGGCGGCGAGGCCTCCGCGGTGCGTGAGCTGCGCAGGCACTTCGTCGGCCTGGGCGTGTCCAAGAAGGACATCGAGTTCGCCGGCTACTGGAGGCGGACGCTCACCCAGGACGACGCCCCGACGGCGGACGACCTCGCCGAGGCCCGGGAAAGGATCGCCACGCTCAGCGAGTGAACTCCAGCAGGCTGCGCCCGTCGGTCACCTGAGTCACGGACTCCAGTTCCAGTCCGTGACTCAGGTGACCGCCGCACGAAGTCGTACAGCTTTCGGTCGCGCGCCGGCCGAAGTGCACGAGCTTGACCTCTCTCCCAGCTGAAGCAGGGAGATTCTTCCCTCGCGGGTCGAGTTTCTGCTTCACAGCCCATTGCCGCCTGGATTACCAGCAAGGGACGGTGTACCGCCCACGGTCCTACACAAGCTCCACAGACCTGACATCCCACCAGCCCGGCGGTAGACCCGCCGACTTGGCTACCGCCGAACGGGCGCAACAACCGTACCAGCCGCTCCGCCAACCGCAGGTCGAGGGTTCGCGGTGAGGATCGCGGCGAGCAGGCTGCCGTGCCCGCCACCGACGTCGACGAGCGTGCCGAACCGCGACCAGTCGTAGTTCCTGACGACCTGCGGTAGCCAGTTCCGCATGCGGTCGGTCATCTGCCGGTCGAACGCGTCACGCAGGTGCCGTTGCCCGGCCAGGTCGGTCCAGAAGTCCTGGCCGTAGCGCACCGGGTAGGCCGGTTCGCCGGTGCGGACGCTGTGGATCAGGTCGATGAACGCCAGATCGGCGCGCCCGGCGGCGGAGTCGTGGTGCAGCAGGTTGTTCAGGCCGTTGTCCGTGTTCGCGCCGAGCAGTGCGCCGAAGTCCGTCGTGCGGTAGCCCGATGCTGTTCGTTCGGCCACACCGATAGTAGTCAGGTGGGCCAGGAGCAGGTCGAGTGCGAGCGGGTCGACCTTGAGTTCGGGTGCGAGTTCGTGGGCGGTGGCGGGGTTGTCGCGCAGGCGATCGGGCACTCCCAGGGTCACGGCGACCCGGAGCGCCATCGGCGTGATCAGCCCGGACATCTGTCGAAGCCGTTGTACGTCGGTGTCCACGTCGATCCACCCTGCCACCACGTGCAAGTTGATTTCTGTCAACACTGAAGCAATAGTGAGAAAATGCTTGTGCCGCCGCGCCACACAGTCCACACACGATCGACCGCATCGGCGCCTACCGTGTCGGTATGAGGACCAACTGGGCGGGCAACGTCACCTTCACCGCGGCCGAGGCCGTAGCCCCAGCCTCGGCCGAAGACCTGCGTGCGCTCGTGCGCGGTTCATCGGCCGTGCACGTCGTCGGCTCGGGACACTCGTTCAGCACGATCGCCGACACGACCGGCACGCTGGTGTCGCTGGCGGCCATGCCCGAGGTCTTCGAGGTGTCCGGCCACGCGGTGCGGGTGAGCGCGGGCATGACGCTCGCCTCGCTGGCCGTCCGGCTGGAGGCGGCGGGTCTCGCCCTGCACACGCTGCCGTCGTTGCCGCACATCACCGTGGCCGGTGCGATCGCCACCGCCACGCACGGCTCCGGGTCCCGGTCGCTGGCCGGTGCCGTGCGGTCCGTCGAGGTCATGCGCGGTGACGGCTCGGTCGTCGAGCTCGTCTCCGCGGGCGCGCCCGTGTCGATGGGCGGTCTCGGCGTCGTCACCACCGTGACCCTGGACGTGGTGCCGTCGTTCCAGGTCGCGCAGACGGTCTACGAGGACGTCGCCTGGACGACGCTGCTCGTCCGGCTGGAGCAGATCTTCGACGGCGCGTACAGCGTGAGCGCGTTCGTCGACTGGCAGGGCGGTGCGACGCTGTGGGCGAAGCACCGCGTGGGCGACGAGGAGTTCGCCTTCCCGGGGCGGCCGGCGACCGAACCGGCGCACCCGGTGCCCGGTCAGCCCGCCTCCCGCTGCACGCTGCAGGGCGGCGTGCCCGGCCCGTGGCACGAGCGGCTGCCCCACTTCCGCGCCGAGTTCACCCCGTCCGTCGGCGAGGAGCTGCAGACCGAGTACTTCGTGCCGCGGACCCGCGCGGTGACGGCGTTGCGGGCGCTGGCCGAGATGTCGACGGTGATCTCGCCGCTGGTGCAGGCCTGCGAGATCCGCACGATCGACGCCGAACCGCAGTGGCTCAGCCCCGCCTTCGACCGCGACAGCATCGCGATCCACTTCACCTGGGTGCCGGACACCCCGGCCGTGCTCAGGCTGCTTCCGCGCCTGGAGGAGGCGATCGCGCCACGGCCGCACTGGGGCAAGCTCTTCACCGTGCCGCCGGCCCTGCTGGCGGCACGCTACCCGCAGTGGGACGCCTTCCGGGCGTTGCTGCGCGAGCACGACCCGAAAGGCGTCTTCCGCAACGAGTTCCTGACCCGCTACTTCGGGTCGGCCACGTCGGCGGGCCCCTTCTGACGCAGCGCCTCCAGCTCGTCGTCGGAGAACCCGTAGGTCGTCACGATGGTCATCTTCGAACTGGTGATCACCAGACCCGGACCGAACTCCTCGACCACCACACCGCGCTGGTTCGCCGACTCGAAGAAAGGCTTGCCGCTCACGCCGAGATCGACCTCGGAGGACCAGAACACCGTCCGGCGCTTCTCTCCTGGGTGGTACTCGTGCGCGAACTTCAGCTGGTGCAGGAACGAGATCCAGCCTTCGGTGATGTCCTCGTAGTAGTCGTCCCACTCGGGTGAGGTGCCCTTGGGCGCACGGGTCAGCACGACACGGGTGCCTTCCGGGACGGCGCTCAGCGCGAACGTGTCGTGGCCGTGGACGATCAGCGTGGTGCCGTCCTCCTCGGCGTTCGTGAAGTAGATGTGGTCGATCTCCTCGTCGAGCTCCGGGAGGTCCCAGCCGTGCCAGTGGCGCAGCTTCTCCTTGTCGCGGAACGACTGCCACACCTCCTCGACCGGCGCGGCCACGGTGATCTCGATCTGGACGCCTTCGTCACTCATCTGCTGCTCCGGGATGGCCCATGGCGACCACCCGGTACGGGCGGCCTGTGTCGGTGTCGTACTTCAACGCGATCTGCCGCACCGCTTCGGCCAGGTCGCTGGTGAACTCGTGGACGTCGCCGGGCGCGCCGAAGCGGACCGTCGTCTCCACGGTGAAGGTGAGCAAGCGCTTTCCCGCCGCGGCCGCGGCGCCGGACATCCGCTCGACCTCACGCGCGGTGTCCCCGGCGACCGAGACCAGATGCGTTGCGGCGAACTGGTCCTGGACGTCGGCGGCGATCTCGCGACCGGGCTTCGCACGCAGGACGCGTTCGACGCAGCCACGCCGCTGGCGTTCCTCCACCAGTTCGACGAGTCCCGCCTGCTCCAGCGCTCGGACGTGGTAGTTGACCCGCTGCCTTGGCAGGTCGAGAGCCGCCGCGAGCTGGGTCGCCGAGGCGGGCGACTTCAGCAGCTCCAGCAGCGACAGGCGCAACGGCGACAGCTCCACGCCTAGCACGGTCCCATTTGACAAAATGATTTGTCAATACCGGAACGCGACCGGAAACAGGTAAGTTCGTTGACGGTTGCAACAAATCGCCCCACCCTGTGACCCGTGAGAACCCCCCTGCTGGTGGCAGCGTTGGCAGCAGCGGCGATCGTTCCTGTGTGGACGGTCGCGGCCCAGGCCGACGTGGTGCCCGGAACCGCTTATCAAGTGACGAACGTCGGCAGCGGAAAGTGCGTGGAGTCGCTGGGAACGGCCAACGGCGCACAGCTCCGCCAACAAGGATGCTCGGGTCAGACCTGGACCTTCACGCCCACGAGCGACGGGTACTTCACCGTCGGCCAGGGGCAGGTCTGGGACGTCTCGAACGTCTCGGTCGCGGACAACGCGGCTGTCCACATGTGGCAGTCGTTCAACGCGAACAACCAGCAATGGCGCCCCGAACAGGTCGGCACGGACACCTACCGGTTCGTGAACCGCCACAGCGCCAAGTGCCTCGACGTGCCCGGTGCGTCCACCGGCGACGTCCAGCTGGTCCAGTACACCTGCAACGGGACCGGCGCACAGCTCTTCCGCCTCACCGGCGGCACGCAGCAGCCGGGCCAGCCCGACTTCGGCCCGAACGTGCTCGTCTTCGACCCGTCGATGTCCTCCGCGACGATCCAGGCGCGGCTCGACGACGTCTTCCGCCAGCAGGAAGAGGGTCAGTACGACGCGCGCCGGTACGCCGTCATGTTCAAGCCCGGCAACTACAACGTCGACGTCAACATCGGCTTCTTCACCCAGGTCCTCGGCCTGGGCATGTTGCCGGACGGCGTGACGATCAACGGCCAGGTGCACGTCGAGGCCGACTGGTTCCAGGGCAACGCGACGCACAACTTCTGGCGTGGCGCGGAGAACCTCGCGATCCGGCCGCCCTCGGGCACCAACACCTGGGCCGTGTCGCAGGCGTCCGCGATGCGCCGCACCAAGACCTACGGCAACATGCAGCTCGACGACAACGGCTGGTCCAGCGGCGGTTTCCTCGCCGACTCCGTGGTCACCGGCCAGGTCCGCTCCGGTTCGCAGCAGCAGTGGCTGTCGCGCAACACCGAGTGGGGCTCGTGGACCGGCGAGAACTGGAACATGGTGTTCGTCGGCGCGCGCAACGCGCCGCAGACCTCGTTCCCCGAACCGCCGTACACGAACGTCGCGCAGACCCCCGTCGTGCGTGAGAAGCCGTTCCTGAACGTCGACGGCGGCGGCAACTACAACGTGTTCGTCCCCGCACTGCGCTCGAACACCAGCGGCACCACCTGGGCCTCGGGCACCCAGCAGGGCACGAACATCCCGCTGTCGCAGTTCTACATCGCGAAGCCGGGCACCTCGGCGGCGACGATCAACGCGCAGCTCGCGGCCGGCAAGCACCTGCTGCTCACGCCGGGCATCCACCAGGTGAGCGAACCGATCCGCGTCACCCGCCCCGACACCGTCGTGCTGGGCCTCGGTCTCGCGACCGTCATGCCCACCAACGGCACCATGGCACTCGACGTGGCCGATGTGGACGGTGTGAAGATCGCCGGCATCCTCATCGACGCGGCCCCGACCAACTCGCCGCTGCTGATGCAGGTCGGCGCGCCGGGCAGCAACGCCGACCACTCCGCCAACCCGACGTCGCTGCACGACGTCTACGCGCGCATCGGCGGTTCGGCCGTCGGGCGGGCCACGACCTCGTTGGTGGTCAACAGCCACAACGTGATCGGTGACCACCTGTGGCTGTGGCGTGGTGACCACTCCATCGGTGTCGGCTGGGACCTCAACACGGCCGACACGGGCCTGATCGTCAACGGCAACAACGTGACGATGTACGGCCTGTTCGTCGAGCACTACCAGAAGTACCAGACCATCTGGAACGGCCAGGGCGGCCGGACGTACTTCTACCAGAACGAGATGCCGTACGAGGTGCCCAACCAGGCAGCGTGGATGAACGGCTCGACGCGCGGCTACGCGGCGTACAAGGTCTCCAACAACGTCACGACGCACGAGGCGTGGGGCCTGGGCAGCTACGCCTTCATGAACGCGAACCCGTCGGTGGTCGCCGATCGGGCGTTCGAGGTGCCGAACACCCCCGGCGTGAAGTTCCACAGCATGGTGACCGTGTCGTTGGGCGGCAAGGGAACCATCCAGCGGATCATCAACAACTCGGGCGGTACGGCGACCGCCGGATCCACCGAGGCGTACCTGGCGAACTACCCGTGATGACGCACTGAACCGAGCCTCTTCGGCCGGTTCACCTTCATCTCGTCCATGTCGGTGACCTTGGCCTTCAACCCCTGGAAGTCGACGCCGAGCGAGTCGAGGGCTGTGGCCGCGCGCCGCAGCCCCGCCTCGTCCGGCTTCTCGGCGGCACTCAGGATCACGCGGTAGCTGAAGAAGTCGAGCTTCTCGTCGTAGGTCAGCGCACCCTCTTCGCTGAACCCGGCGTCACGCAGGAAGTCGAAGCCTTTCAGACGGTCCCGCAGCGTCACGCGCTGGTCGTCGGTGAGGTCGGCGAAGCGTCCGCGGACGAGTACTCGGTAGGTGTGTTCAGCCACGAGCGAAGATGGTCCCTGATCCCGTGCCGGTCTGGCGAACGATTTCCCGCGTGCGGAAGAATCCGGACCATGAACGCAAAAGAGCTGGTCGCGCGCATCCGGACGGAGCTGCACCCCGGTGACCACGACAACCTCGTGGTGAAGCTGATCGAGACCGGGCAGGCACCGCGCGCCGTGATCCAGACGTTCGCCGCTGAAGAGAACCACATCGTGTCGTCCGACTGGCGAACATTCCTGGCGCTGGCGTCGAAGGCGGAGGAGCCGAACGCGCGGGCGTTCTTCACACTGCTCGCGGGGGGTGAGGAGCTCGTGCTGCCGATGTTGCCACCGCTGGCAGAGGCCGCGGGCATGTCGGCCAAGGACTTCCAGAACTACGAACCGTTCCCCGGCTGCCAGGCCTACCCCGCGTACCAGGCGTGGATGGCGCTCAACGGCGAGCCGACGGACGTGATCCTCGCGATCCTGGCGAACTTCACCGCGTGGGGCGGGTACTGCGCGCGGATGGCGAAGGGGCTGCGCGAGCACTACGGGTTCAGCGACGAGGCGTGCGCGTTCGTGGACTTCTTCGCCACTCCCGCGCCGCAGCTGGAGGACCGCGCGATCGCCGCGATCCAGGCCTCCCTCGACGCGGGCTGGCAGCCGAAGCACGCGTGGCGCTACGGCCGCCTGCTGCAGGCCTACGAACTGCAGTTCTGGTCCACCCTGGCGTAAGGGATGGGGGCGGCGGTGCCGCCCCCACACCGTCATCGGGGCAGATAGGCCCGGTGGGCCTTGGAGAACTCGTAGTTGTTGTACTTGTCCCAGTTGATCGACCACGTCATGAGGCCGCGCAGGTTCGGGTACACACCCTTCGGCTTGTAGGTGCCGCACCGCGTGCCCTTGGTGAGGCAGTCCAGCGCGGTCTGGACGTCCGCGACGGACGTGAACCCGTTGCCCGCGTACATCGCGGCGGGCAGGCCGATCGCGACCTGTTCCTGGCGCAACGGCGCGAAGACCTTCGACGTGTCACCGCGCACCGGGAACCCGGCGAGCAGCATGTCGGTCATCGCCACGTGGAAGTCCGCGCCACCCATGTTGTGGTACTGGTTGTCCAGCCCCATCACGGGTCCGGAGTTGTAGTCCTGGACGTGCAGCAACGTCAGGTCGTTGCGCATGGCCTCGATCACCGGCAGGTACGCGCCCGTGCGCGCGTCACCGGTGCCCGTGCCGCCGTAGAACTGGTAGCCGACCTGCACGAAGAACGTCTCCGGCGCCATGGTGAGCACGAAGTTGGCTCCGTAACGGGCCTTCAGCGTCCGCAGCGCCGAGATCAGGTTCACGACGACGGGCGTGGTCGGGCTCCTGAAGTCGAGGTCGCCGGGGTTGAGCGACAGCGAGTGGCCCTCGAAGTCGACGTCGAGCCCGTTCAGGCCGTACTTGTCGATGATCGCGCCGACCGAGCGCACGAACGCGTCGCGCGCCGCCGCGGTCTCCAGCCGGACCTGGCCGTTCTGGCCGCCGATGGAGATGTTGACCTTCTTGCCCTTCTGCTGCTGGGCGCGGATGCCGGCGATGAACTCGGCCTCGGACTCGACGTTCGGGCACTCCGCGACCGGGCACTGGCTGAACCGCAGGTCACCGCTCGTCGCGCTGGTGGGTTCGGCGAACGAGAGGTTGATGACGTCCCACTCGTCCGGCACGTCCTTCATGCGGATGTAGCCGGAGCCGTTGGCGAAGCTCGCGTGCAGGTAGCCGACGAGCACCTTGCGCGGCAACTGCCCTGTAGGCGGCTGACCGGTCGTGGTCGTCGTCGTAGTAGTTGTGGTCGTGGTGGTGGTCGTCGTGCTCGTGGTGGAACTGGTCGTCGGGCCGGTGCCACCGGTGCACGCGGCACCGTTGATCGTGCAGTTCGACGGGTCGGCGGTGCCGGCGGCGTTGAAGCCGAACGTCACGCTGGCGCCGGGCGCGACGGAGCCGTTGTACTCCCGGTTGACGAAGGTGTGGTGGTTACCGCTCTTGGTGAGCAGCGAGTCCCAGTAGGCGCCGACGGTGGTCGAGGCCGGGTAGTCGAACTCGACCTTCCAGGAACTGATGGCCGCACTGGTCTCGTTCTTGATCGTCACCGTCGCGGTGTAGCCGGTGGCCCAGCCGTTCTTGGCGAACGTCGCCGTGACTCCGGCGGCGCTGGCGGGGGCGAGGCTCACGATCACGGTGCCGAGCACCAGTGCGGCCACCGCGGATATTCGAGCGAACAACAGCATGGGTTCCATCCCTCACGCGTTGGCGGCCGGCAGGGGGTCACCCCGAATTGGACTAGACCATCAATCTCAAAGTCAAGGTTCTAGACTTGGCGGTCGTGCCCCGCGCTCGTGCCACCGACGGAACCAGGCTCTTCTACTCGGTCGAGGGCTCCGGGCCTCCCCTGCTGCTCATCGCGGGCCAGTCGAACTCGTCGCGCTGGTGGTCACAGGTCCGCGAGGACTTCTCGGCGCGGTTCACGACGATCGTCACCGACCACCGCGGCACCGGTTCCAGCGACAAGCCCGACGTCCCGTACAGCACGCGGATGTTCGCATCCGACTGCGTCGCGATCCTGGCCGACGCGGGAATCGGCAAGGCGCACGTCTACGGCACCTCCATGGGCGGGCGGATCGCGCAGTGGATCGCGGCCGAGCACGGTGAGCACGTCGACCGGCTGGTGCTGGGCTGCACCTCCCCCGGCGGCGCGCACGGCGTCGAACGCAGCGCCGAAGTGCGCAAGTCGCTGGCGCAGGTCGATCCGATGAAAGCGCGCAGGGCGTTGGAGGAGCTGATGTACACGCCGGCCTACCGCGGGCCGTACAACACGCTCGGCGACCCGCAGATGCCGCCGTACGCGCGCAAGCGGCACCTCTTCGCGAGCGCCGAGCACGACGCGTGGGCCGTGCTGCCGTCGATCACCGCGCCGACCCTGGTGGTGCCACGGTACCGAGGACGTCTTCAACCCGACGGCCAACGCTCCCCTGATCGCATCACGCATCCCGGGCGCCCGGATGCACCTGATCGAGGGCGCGCGACACGGTTACTTCGAGGAGTTCGCGAGCGAGGCGACGCCACTCGTGGTGAACTACCTGGAGGGCTAGCTCATCTCTGGGGGATGCATGCGCAAGGCACCTGTCGTACTGCTCGTCCTGTCCCTGTTCACGTTTCTGCCCGCCCCGGCGTCGGCCGCCGGTCTGCCCGGTGGCAAGGCGAACTTCGTCGTCGCGCTCGGCTCGTTCAAGGCCGGGACCGCGAGGGACAACTGGGTCCGGCTCGGGAACTACCAGTTCACGTCCGACGGCGGCGTGCGGGCGCGGACCTACCTCTGGTGGCAACGCCAGCCGGTCGCTCGTCAGGGCACTGGAACGACACCCGACCCGACGTGTACGACCAAGTCGAACGCGGTCGGTCAGACCCTGGTGCGCGCGTGCGAGGTGCTGACCGCAGGGGGCTTCACGGGCTCTCCTCCCGAGACGAGGACGGGCAGGTACTCGGCCGACGGAGACAAGCTGCAGATCACCTGGACCGACGCTGGCCAGGCGTGGTCGGAGCAGTGGAACATCGCGACCAGCCCGGACGGCAAGCTCGTCCGCCTCGACCAGGCGTTCAACACCCTGGCCACGGTCGGCTACGCCTACGGCAGCAACGCCTCGCTGAGCACCAGCCGTTCCGCGTCGACCGTGCGGGCCTTCCCCGGCACGCTCCTGCAGGACTACCAGGGCTGGACGCACGACGCGCTCAACCACGGCGAGGGCGGCGCGTTCAAGATCGGGTCGTTCCAAGCCTGCGCCACCACGACCTGGTGCCTGACCTACCTGCAGCCGTCCTCGGAGAAGGCCTGTCAGGAACAGCCCAGCTGTCCCGGCACCGGCGGCGGCAGTGCGATCAACGACAGCTCGCTGCAGAACTACATCCAGCGCATCTCCAGCAGCGACCGCAGGGACACCCACTGGCACTGGTGCACTTGCCTAACGAGGAGGTCGAACGGCACCGACATCGAATCCTGCTACACGGGCAACTCGCACGTGAAGCCGATGATGCAGATCATCGACGACGACGGCGCCTTCCGCGGTTGGGTGGGCGTCGAGGCGTCCTTCTACCCGCACACCAACAACCCGCGCTTCCAGGACATGCTGTCGACCTTCCGGGTCAGCGACTTCCGCTGACCCTCAGCTCGTGACCCACCGCAGGCCGCGCATCAACGCGTGGCCCGCGACCCGCACGCCGGTGGCCTCCGAGATCGGCAGGTAGGGCAACCGGAGCGGAATCCGCGCCCACACCGGCAACGTGGCGACCGCCGTGGCGCTCAGGATCGCGTACGGCCCCCGCGCCAGCATCGGCAACGGCGCCTTGAGCAGCAGGAACCTGGCCGCTTCCCTGGCCTCGGGCGTGCCCTTCAGCTCGGCCCGGTACGAGTCGAGCTTCGCTTCGAGCGCGGCGGTCGTGCGCGGCGGGTCGGGGATGCCCATGGCGTCGGCGATGACCGCCATGTCGGCGACGTAGCCGTCGTAGTCGTCGAGCGGCTTCTCGCCGTAACGCTGGTGGCAGCGCAGGAAGCTGTCCACCTCGGCCACGTGCACCCACCCCAGCAGGTGCGGATCGTCGGCGCGGTACGAACGGCCGTCCGGCGCGGTGCCGTGGATGTGCCGATGCACGCGCCCGAGCCGTTCGACGGCCTTGAGCGCGTCCTCGGCGGTGCCGTAGGTGGTGACGCCGACGAACAGGCTCGTGCGCTGCAACCGGCCCCACGGATCGGTCAGGTAGTCGGAGTGCTGCGCCACCGCCGCCATCGCCAGCGGGTGCAACGACTGCAGCAGCAACGCCCGCAGCCCGCCGATGAACATGGCGTGATCCGCGTGCACGTGCCGGATCGGCCGGTCGTCCGCGAACAGCTGCGGCCCGGACGCGCCGTGGATCCTGCGCGCGTGCTCCTGCCGCTCCGGCCCCGCGACCTTCTCGAAGAGCCGTTCGCTCACCTGCCGCCGCAATGACTCCAGCATCACCCCATGATGCGCGCCGGTTCCTGAGAAAGGCACCCCGCCGAGGCAGGGTGCCTTTCAGCGGACCGGTCAGAAGTCCCAGTCGTCCCGTTCGGGAAGGCGCAGCCACAGATCCGGTGCGGTGAACGCGCGGAAGTCCGCCGGCCGCAGGCCCGCGAACGCGAGGCAGAACGCCACCGGCTCGTCCAGGTAGAGGTGCGCCAGCAACACGTCCGCCGCGGTCTCCTCCTCCGCCACACCGCCGCCGGGATGCAGATCCCACTCCGCGGTCTCGCCGTCGCGGTGGACGCTGCCCTGGTTGCCGCTCTTGGGATTGGCGTACATGCCGTACGCGACGGTGCCCGCCGACAGCCGGTCGAGCACGCCCGGCATCGCGGCCGCGTAGCCGTCCGGCTGCACGAGCACGCACCCGCCGGGCACGGTCGTCACGCCGAGCACGTCCTCCTCGGCCTCGTCGCCGGGCGCCTCGACGAGTTCCGCCTCCAGCAGGCGCACCGCGGTCCCGGCGTCCACCCCCGCGACGCACGCCAGGCTGAAGCCGTCGCCGCCGGGCACGCCGCCGAGTGCCGCGACGAGCCGGTCGCGTTCCTCGACGGCGGCACGTTCCTCACGGGTGAGGACCTCCGCGGTCGGCAACGGGTGGTCCGTGGTGAGGCTGAGCCGGGCCGGCGACCACCCGGACATCATGGGCAGCGCCGGATCAGCACCGGCCGCGAGCAGCAACCGGACGTTCTCGGGTTTCCGCGCGTGCACGGCACGCCACAACGCCGTGCGTTCCTCGTCCGCCGCGTCGACGTCGTCCGCCTGCGCGATCGCGGCCGCAACCTCCTGTGCCGACTCGAACTCCGCAGCCCAGTGCAACTTCGAAAGCCAGTCTTCCCCCATGGGGCCGAGCCTAGGCCCTGTCCTGCAGGTCTCGTCCGCGACAGCCGCGGCCGAGGGCCTAGGCCAGCGCGATCTGGTCCAGATCGGGAGCACCCGCGGTGTCGTTGCCGAACCTGATGGTGTTGGCACCGGCGTTCAACGTCACCGGGATCTCGGCCACGTAAGGGGTGTTGTTGCCGACCCCGTCGAGCTTGACCTCGACCGTCGCACCCCCGTTGACCGTCACGAAGTACGACCGCGGCCCGTTCACCGTGAACTGGACGAACAGCCGGTAGGTACGCGCCTCCGGGACCGTCACCTGGGGGAAGGTCACCGAAGCGTCCGGGCTGCCGCCGATGTTGCGCACCTTCTCCGCGCCGGAGCACGCGCCGCAGTTCGTCAGGCCGGTGCTGCCGAACTGGTTCGCCGAGTCCTCGGCCTCGCGCACGAACACGCGGCCGGCGGGCCTGGTGCGCACCGGCACCGCGCCCGAGACCTTGCGATCGCTGCTCAGCAACCGGAACGAGGCGGTGACGGGAATGCTCACCGAGCCCACGTCCTGCCCGGCGGGCGAGGTCGCGGTCCAGGTGCCTTCGAGCAGACCGGCCAGGCGCATCGACGGGCGCACAGCGGGTGCGCCGGTCAGCGTCCAGCCGGCGGGCAGCGACGGTGCCAGCGAGACGTCGTCGATCTGGTCGTCGGCGTCGAGCCGGAGGCGTGCGGTGATCTTCACGGACTGCTGACCTGGTCCGGTCCATTGCACGCCATGGGGTTGCACGGTCAGGGTCGTCTTCGGCGTGTAGCTCGACGGCGGCAGCCCGCCGACCGAGACGCGGTCCAGGCCGAGCCGGCCGGTGCTGAAGACCTTCACGGTGTTGCGGCCCGCGTTCAACGGCACCGCGATCGACGCCGGGTCCGGCACGTCGGCGCGGTCCTTGGGCACCACGACGGACACCGGTGCCGCGCCGTTCACCGAGACGGACACGGTGGACGCCTCGGCCGTCGTCACGTCCAGCTGCAACGCGTAGTTCCCGGCTGTGGCAACGGAAACATCGCGGTAGGTCACCGCGTTGCGCTCACCGCCGCCGAGGCCGGTCACCTGCCTCGTGCCGGAGCAGGCCGCGCAGGACTCGGCGCGCACCGAACCCGACCGCAACGCGTCCTCGGCCTCCAGCGCGCCGTCCCGGGACCCGCGCGGATAGCTGTGGCCGACCCGGATCTCGTCGATCTTCAGCTGCTTGGAGTACACGGGCGCCTGCGGTCCGCCCCACGTGCCGAGCACGGTCAGCTTCAGGAACCGGGCCTCCTGCGCGCCGATGTCGATGAACTGGGTGCCACGGGCCGAAGGCAGCGCGCCGCTGCGGACGTGCCGCCAGGTGCGGCCGTCGTCGGACGCCGTCACCTGGTAGTCCTTGACGCGGCTCGAGTCCTCCGGCCTGCCGAACGACACGCGGGCGTGCGTCGGCGACGACTCGCGCTGGTTGATCGCGAGGAACGCGGCCTTCTTGCGGCGGCCCAGGTCGAGCGAGATCGACACGGGCTGGGCACCGGCGGCGTCCCAGTACGTCTCGTAGCTGCCGTCGGTGAGGTTCGAGGCGGGGAAACCGTTCGCGGACGAGGTCGCCGAGGCCTTCACGCCAGTGTGGAAGCCCTGCTGGCCAAGGGTTTCCACGGCGAACACCGTGTCGTACTCGTCCCACCTCGTGATGCCCTGGATCGTCAGGTGCCCGGCCGACTGCGCGAACCGCAGCTGCTCGCCGGTCCGCAGATCACGGACGCCGGTGACCTGATACCCGTTGTCCCGCAGGCGGACGAAGTCGGCGCGCGGCCGGGTGACGACGTGGACGTACTGCTTGCCGGTCCTGGGGTTGATGGTGATCACGCCGTGCGCACCGTCGTTCCAGAACCCCGGCTGCATGCCGCCGTACATGTACCCGGCGCCCTCGACGCCCTGGATCGACTCGCGGATCGGTGGCACCCACTGCGCCATGAAGTTGTTGTAGGCCTCCTGCTGCGCGGGCATCCTGCCGTTCACCATCGGCGTCTCGGCCATCAGCGACTTGATCGACGAGCCCGCGTTGGTGACGTAGCGGCCGGTGTTCAGGCGGGTGTCGACGGCGTGGTTGCCGCCGTCGTACCACCAGTCGCCGGTGTTGGGCAGCTTGTAGCAGGCCTCGGACAGGCGCGGCATCGGCGTGAACGTCGCCGCCGGGTAGTCGTAGGACGGGAACATGCCGGTCTTCTGCTCGTTCGAGACCGTGTCCATGATCGGCGTGTCCTCGTTGTTGTTGCTCAGCAACCACGTCGGCCGCAACTGCCGGACCTGCTCGTAGAGCTTGTTGCGCTCCCAGTACTCGTTGTCGTTGTCGATCCAGAACCCCGCGAGGTCGTCGTAGTTCTTCATCACCTCGAAGAAGAGGTCGTAGCTGTACCTGCCGAAGCCTTCACGCGTGGTGAGGTCGACCTGTTCGCCCTTGTGGGCCGAGTAGGCGGCCGAGTCGAGCATCTGGACGCCCTGCTCGCTGTGCCACTGCGGGTCGTCGGTCATGTAGAGGACGACCTTGACGCCCTTGGCCTTGCCCGCCCGGACGAGCTCACCGAGCAGATCGCGTTCGGTGGCGCAGCTCCCGGGGATCTTCGACGGCCACGGCCGCGCGTAGCCGAGCCTGCTGTGGAACGTCGCCAGCACGACGTAGGAGGCGCCGAGCTTGCGCGCCTCGTCGATCCAGTAGTCGGGGGTCCAGCCGCCACCGGTGACGTCGCGCTCCCACTCGGCGCAGTTCAGGTGCTTCGGGGCGGTGAACATGCCCCAGTGCAGGAACAACCCCGCGGTGGACTGACGCAGCCAGTCCTGTCGCGGATGGCGCACCTCGGCCTGCGCGGCCCCCTGTGCCACCACCGTGAGCAAGCTTGCGAGCAACACGGCCACCACGGCCGCACACACACGACGTAAACCCATGCGCCACGCTCTTCTCGTCCGGGGCGGCGGCGAGAAGATCCGATGATTGCAACCGGAACCAGGTCGGTCAAGTCCTCAGCTCGGCGAAAATACGCATACTCATCGGAGCAATTCAAGATCACCCACGCGGTCGGGTGTCGCCGTGATAATCAAGCCCTGGGCTGACCACGATCAACTTCGGCGCACAAGACAGGACAGGGATGAACGACGAGCACCTGCCCGGCTTCTACCACGACGCCGAGGCGGTCTCCCGGCTCGGCCAGCGGCTCACGCTGCTGTTCAGCCGGGTGCGGCTGATCGGCGCGGTGGTCGCGGCGGTGGGCGGTGCGTTCAAGTGGCAGATCGGTGGCACCGGTGTCGACGTCTGGGCGTGGGTGGCGCTGGGCGGGTTCCTCATCGCCCTGTTCGGCGAACTGCTGCTGTGGGTCATGCACCCGGAGCGGAAGTGGAACGCGGGCCGGACCGTCGCCGAACGGGTGAAGTCGCTGGCGTGGCGCTACGCCGTGGCGGGCGCCCCGTTCCACGGCGGCGCCCAGAGCCCCCGCAGGGACCTGGAGCTCGCCATCGCCGACGCGGTCAAGGACCACCGCAGGGAGGTCATGCTCACCAGCGCGAACGAGAAGGGCGAGCAGGTCATGACCGAGCTGCGCACCAAGCCGTTCGACGAGCGCAGGACCACCTACCGCGAAGCCCGCGTACAACCGCAGCTGCAGTGGTACCGCGACAGGTCCGCGATGAACGAGACCCGCGCGACCGTGTTCCGCGTCCTGATGATCGTCGGCGAGCTCGTCGCGATCGTCTTCGCGATCCTGCGCATCAACGGCGTCTGGGACGTCGACCTGTCCGGCGTGATGGCCGCGGCCGTCGCGGGCGGTGCGGCGTGGATCGGGCTGCGGCAGTACGAGAACCTCAGCGTCAGCTACGCGGCCGCGGCCGGTGAGCTCGCGGACATCTACCAGCGGCTCCCCTACGCCGCGGAGAGCGACTGGGCCTCGACGGTCGCCGAGGCCGAGGCCGTGATCGGCAAGGAGCACTCCGCCTGGCTCGCGACGCGGCCCAGCGCGACCTGACCGGCGCGTCCCGTCAGCCCAGCGCCTCGACGACCTTGGTCACCATCGCGCGTTCCGCCGCCGCCACCTCGCCGTCCGCACCGGCCACCGAGCGGCACATCTCCGACACGGCGGCGCGGAAGATCGCCACGTCACGCGGCTCGTGGGCGTTGATGATCGCCACGGAGTCGCGCAGCGCGGCCAGGACCCCGGACTCCACTTCGGACGTCGAACCCTTCGGCAACGAGGGCGGTGCGGCGGCGATGATGGCGCGCAGGTCGTCCGGGAGCAGGGTGATCGCCCTGACGCCGGCCTGGCTCTCCTCGTCGACCGAGCCGGGGTCCGCAGTGGACACCAGCACCATGGCACCGAAAACGGCCGTGCGGAGGGTCTGCCCCTCCGCCTCCGTGTACGCAGTCATGGGCGCAAGCCTATGCAACGATCAGCGACCATGAGTGCGGGTCAGGTGCTTGGCGCCAACATCAGGGCGTTCCGCGAGCAACGCGGGCTGTCGCTGTCGGAGCTCGCGCGGCGGTCGTCCATCGCCAAGGGCACGCTGTCCCAGCTGGAGAGCGGCGCGGGCAACCCGACGATCGAAACAGTGTTCAGTTTGTCGAACGCTTTGGACGTGCCGGTGTCGGAGCTCGTGACCGAGCGGACGACGCCGGACGTCGTGCTGGTGCGCGCCCGTGACGTCGAGGTGCTCAGCAGCAACGCCGTCGACCTGCGGCTGATGCGGCGGATGGACGTCGGGGACACCGTGCTGGAGATCTACGACCAGCGGGTCCGGCCCGGCGCCACGCAGACCAGCGAAGGTCACCCCGGCAAGGAACACGTGCTGGTCACGAGCGGCCGGCTGCTCGTGGGACCGGTGGACGCGCCGTACGAACTGGGGCCGGGCGACTACGTGTGCTTCCCCGGCTCGACGCCGCACTCGTACGAGACCGTCGGCGGTGAGGTCAGCTCGGTACTGGTGCTGGAGTATCCGAAGCACTAACGTTCATTCTATTGAACGGAGGTGGCGATGCAGCCGGACGTCGTGGTGATGGGCGCGGGCATCATCGGGGCCGCGTGCGCCCAGGCCCTGCGGGCGCGCGGCCTCGCTGTTCTCGTCGTCGACCGCCACGGACCCGCGTCGGGCACCAGCGCGGCCGGCGAGGGCAACGTGCTGGTCAGCGACAAGGAGCCCGGCCCGGAACTCGGTCTCGCCCTGGCGAGTCGCGACCTGTGGCCGGAACTCGCGGACGACGCCGAGTGGGAGGAGAAGGGCGGCCTGGTCGTCGCCACGACCCCCGAGGCGGTCGTCCCGCTGCAGGCCTTCGCCGCCGCGCAGCGCACGGCGGGCGTCGACGCCTGCGAGATCAGCGCCGCGGACGCGCTGGCCCGCGAGCCGCACCTCAACCCGGAGATCACCGCCGCCGTCCACTACCTCCAGGACGCGCAGCTCAACCCGGTCAAGGCCACCCGGACCCTGCTGCGCGGCATCGAGGTCCGGCGCACCGAGGTGTCCACGACGGACGGCCGGAGCGTGACGACGTCCGAGGGCGTGATCAGCTGCGGCGCGGTCGTCAACGCCACCGGCCCGTGGGCGCGGCACTTCGGTGTCAACGTGCTGCCCCGGCGCGGCGTGGTGCTGGTGACCACGCCGATTCCCGGCAAGATCCGGCACAAGGTCTACGACGCGGACTACGTCGGCGCGGTCGCGAGCGGAGACGCGGACCTCCAGACGTCCGGCGTGGTCGAGTCGACCCAGGCCGGCACGGTGCTGATCGGGTCGAGCCGCCAGCGCAAGGGCTTCGACGACACGATCGAGAGCAAGGTGCTGAAAGCGCTGGCGCGCAAGGCGATCGCGATGTTCCCGATGCTGACGGACGTCCCGGTCATGCGCGCGTACGGCGGCTTCCGCCCGTACGCGCCGGACCACCTGCCGATCATCGGCGAGGACCCCCGCACGCCCGGCCTGTGGCACGCCACCGGCCACGAGGGCGCGGGCGTCGGTCTCGCCCCGGCGACCGGGCGCCTGCTCGCCCAGCTGCTCACCGGCGAGGACCCCCTGGTGGATCCCCGCCCGTTCCGCGTCGACCGGCCGGAGGTGATGGTGTGAAGGTGACGTTCAACGGCCTCCCGCGCGAGGTCGCGCACGTCGCGGAGTTGTTGCCGGGAAGGTACTTCTGCGGCATCGGCGTGTGCTTCGGCTGCGTCGCGGAGATCAACGGCGCGCCCGAGGTGCGCGCGTGCCGCCACCCGTTGCGCGACGGCGACGTGATCAGGACGACGTCATGAGGATCGTGGTCGTGGGGGCGGGCCCCGCTGGAATGGCCGCCGCCCGGACGGCCGCCGACGCGGGTGCCGAGGTCACGATGGTCGACTCGGAACCGGAGGCCGGCGGCCAGTACCTGCGTGGCCGGGCCAAGTTCAGCCACGCCGGGGTCACGCACCTCAAGAACACCGAGGCCTGGCTGGTGGAGGGGAACACGCTCCACGTGAGGCGGGCCGACCTTCCGCGAGACGAGACGTCTCGTCTCGCACCGGGTCCGCGCCTGCTGAGGTTCGACGCGCTGGTCATCGCCACCGGGGCCTACGACCGGCCCCTGCCCTTCCCCGGCTGGGACGGTCCCGGCGTGATCACCGCGGGCGCCGCCCAGGCCCTCGCCAAGCAGGGCGTCACGCTGGCCGAACGCGTGATCGTCACGGGCACCGGCCCGTTCCTGCTGCCCGTCGCCACCGCACTCCAGGACCTCGGCGCCACTCTCGTCGGCGTCTACGAGGCCTCCTCCCCCGCCCGGTGGCTGCGCGAGTCCAGGGCCGTGCTCGCCAACCGGCACAAGATCGGCGAGCTCGCGGGCTACCGGAAGGTGCTGCCCCGCCTGGAGACCCGCACCGCCGTCATCGCCAAGCACGGTGACCGCGTGACGGTCGCGAAGCTCGACAGCCGGTGGCGGCCCGTCAGCCACCGCACCGAGCACGCCGATCTCGTCTGCGTCGGCCACGGCTTCCTCCCCCGCACCGACCTCCTGCCGAACGCCCTGCGCACCAACGACTTCTACGACGTCGACGAACGCCAGCGGACGTCGGTCGAGAACGTCTACGCGGCCGGTGAGGTCACCGGCATCGGCGGTGCCGACCTCGCCGAGGCCGAGGGAGTCGTCGCCGGAGCCGCCGCGGCGGGACAGGAGCCACCGCGGAAGGCCGTGGAGGCCGTCAGCAGGGGGCGTCTGTTCGCCGGAGCCCTGGCCAGGGCGCACGAGGTCCAGCCAGGCTGGCGGACGTGGCTGAAGCCGGACACCACCGTGTGCCGCTGCGAGAAGGTCCGTCTCGAAGATCTGACCGACGCCGCGAGCATGCGCGAACTCAAGCTCACCAGCCGTGTCGCGATGGGCCGCTGCCAGGGCCGCATCTGCGCCCGCAACGCCGCCGACCTGACCGGCGTCCCGTTCGACGGCCAGCGCCGCGTGATCGCGGTCCCGATCCCCCTCGGCGAACTCGCAGAACTCCCGGAGGACAAGTCATGACCGAACGCCTCGACGGCGTCATCGTCGCCACCGCGCTCCCCTACGCGGAAGACCCGAACGCCCCCGCCGGGCTTCGTCCCGACCTGGACAGGTTCGCCGAGCACTGCCGGTGGGTCGTCGACAGCGGCTGCCGCGGCGTCGGCCCGAACGGCTCGCTCGGCGAGTACTCGTCGCTGACCGACGCGGAACGCCGTGAGGTCGCCCAGACCGCCATCGCGGCGGTCAAGGGGCGTGGCATCGCGGTCATCGGCGTGCACGGCGTGGGTGCGCACCAGGCGCGGCACTGGGCCGAGCTCGCGGCCGAGGACGGCGCGGACGGCGTGCTGTGCCTGCCGCCGACGATGTACCGGGCCAACCGCGGCGAGGTCGTGCACCACTTCCGCGAGGTCGCGAAGGCCGGGCTGCCGATCATGGTCTACAACAACCCGATCGACACCAAGGTCGACCTGACCCCGGACCTGCTCGCCGAGCTCGGCCAGATCGAGAACGTCGTGGCGGTCAAGGAGTTCTCCGGTGACGTCCGGCGCGTGCTGGAGATCCGCGCGGCCGCCCCGCACCTCACCGTCGTGGCGGGTGCGGACGACGTCGTGCTGGAGAGCCTGCTGATGGGCGCGACGGGCTGGTTCGCGGGCTACCCCAACGTGTTCCCGGCCGAGAGCAAGCAGCTGTTCGACCTGGCGCTGGAGGGCAGGCTCGACGAGGCGCGGGCGCTGTACGAGAAGCTCGTGCCGGCGTTCCGCTGGGACTCGCGCACCGAGTTCGTGCAGGCCATCAAGCGTTCGATGGACTACGTCGGCCGCTACGGCGGTCCGTGCCGTCCCCCGCGCGGCCCGCTGAGCCCCGAGCAGCTCGCCCAGGTCGACGCGGACATGAAGCTGGCGACCTCATGAGGTTCGCCAAGTACTTCAGCGCCGTCGACTCGCACACCGAGGGCATGCCGACGAGGGTGATCACGGGCGGGGTCGGTGTGATCCCCGGCGAGACCATGGCCGAGAAGCGGCTCGGCTTCATCAAGAACCACGACCACATCCGCCGGCTGCTGGTCAACGAGCCGCGCGGTCACGCGGCGATGAGCGGCGCGATCCTGCAGCCGCCGACCCGCCAGGACGCGGACTGGGGCGTGCTGTTCATCGAGGTCTCCGGCCTGCTGCCGATGTGCGGGCACGGCACGATCGGCGTCGCCACGGTGCTGGTCGAGACCGGCATGGTCGAAATGACAGAACCTGTCACGACCGTGCGCCTGGACACCCCGGCCGGCCTGGTGCTCGCCGACTACGACACCCGCACGAAGCTCGTGACGATCCGCAACGTCCCGTCCTACGCGCACGAGCTGGACGCCGTGGTGACCGTGCCCGGGCTCGGCGAGATCCGGTACGACATGGCGTACGGCGGCAACTTCTACGCGATCGTGCCGCTCGCGGACCTGGGCATCCCGTTCGATCGCGTGGAAAAGGAACGAATTCTGGCCGCCGGTCTGTCCATCATGGACGAGATCAACGCGGTGAACCGGCCGGTGCACCCCGTGGACGCGGCGATCAGCGGGTGCAAGCACGTCCAGTTCGTCGCGCCCGGCCACGACGGCGCCCACTCGCGCAACGCGATGGCGATCCACCCCGGCTGGTTCGACCGATCTCCCTGCGGCACAGGCACTTGCGCCCGGATGGCGCAGCTGCACGCCCGCGGTGAGCTCGGCATCGGCGAGGACTTCGTGAACGAGTCGTTCATCGGCACGAGGTTCGTCGGCCGCCTGCTGGAGGAGGTCCCGCTCGGCGACCGCACGGCCGTCGTGCCCACGGTGGCGGGACGCGCGTGGATCACCGGCATGGGCCAGTACCTCCTCGACGAGACCGATCCGTTCCCCGAGGGGTTCGCGCTCTAGGCAGGCCGCCGACCCTTGTCACTAGAGTCAAGTCCGTGACAACGACGCCCAGTCTGGAAGCGCTGCTGCGCATCGGACCGTTCCACTCGGCGCTGCGCGCGGCCATCCGCCGGCGCGGCCTGACGCTGGAACGGCTCCGGCTACGCCTGCGGCAGCAGGACGTGGCCGTCGCGCTGTCGACGCTGAGCGACTGGCAGCAGGGCAGGGTGCGGCCGGTCTCCCCGAAGTCGCTGCGGGCCGTGGCGGTGCTCGAAGAGCTTCTGGAGGTACCGCCGCGCTCGCTGCTGGCCCTGCTGGAGCACACCGGCCCGAGCGGCTGGCCGGACGTCGTGCCCGGCATGGTGCCCGGCTTCAACGCCAACGACCTGGAGATCCTCTCCCGGCACGACAGGGTGTTCGTGGACGGGGAACGGCACGCGTCCCGCGTCCACGCGCAGATGGTCGTCCGTGCGCGCCACGACGGCGTCGACAGGTTTTACGCGCACTACTTCTGCGACGACTCGGCGGAGACCGCGGAGCTGCGGCAGGAGCCCGTCCGCAACTGCCGGCTCGGCCGGTCCACCCGTCACGAGGCCGAGCGCGTGGTCGTCCACGAACTGCTCTTCGACAAGCCGTTGCGGGAAAGCGAGACCTGGGTCTTCGAGTTCGTCGCGCACGACCCCACACAGCTCGACAGCATCGAGTACGCGCACGGCGTGCGTTGTTTCCTCGCGCAGAGCCTGATCGAGGTGCACTTCGACCCGGCGGCGCTGCCCGTGGACCCGCACGTCTACTTGCAGGACTGGGAAGAGGAGGAACCGCACCGGACCATCGACCTGGTACCGGACCACACGAACTCCGTGCACCACTTCGAGACTGACGTGTCGGTCAATTGGGTAGGTATCCGCTGGAGGTGGGCCTGAATGATCACCACTGAGTACGTACCCGGAGCGCCGGCCTGGATCGACCTGGGCACCTCGGACGAGGCGAAGGCGGCCGAGTTCTACAGCGGCGTGCTCGGCTGGGAGTACCGGCCCCTCGACACCCCGGGCACCGGCGTCTTCACCCACGCCGGCCGGGCGGTCGCCGGGCACGCGACCTCGCGGCCCGGCTCGTGGACCGTCCACTTCGCCGGGTCCTCGCCCGCCGCGGAGGTCCGGCTGACCGACCCGCACGGCGAGGAGTTCGGCGTGTGGCAGGGCCCCGCCGGGCTCGGCGCGGTGTCGGTCCCGGGATCGCTGACGTGGCTGGAGCTCCACTCCCCCGCCCCTGCCGTGTCCGCGGACTTCTACCGCTCGTTGTTCTCGTGGGAGATCCAGGTGGTTCCCGGTGCGCCGGGCCAGTTCCTGCAGCCCGCGGGCACGGGCGCGGGCCGGATGTTCGGTGCGATCGTCGCGGACTCCCAGGCCTTCTGGCTGCCGTACTTCGAGGTGGCCGATGTGGATCAGGTGGCGGCCGCGGCACCGGTGCTCCTCGCACCCCACGACCTGGACGGAGTCGGCCGGATCGCGGTGCTCGTCGACCCGTTCGGTGGCCGGTTCGGCGTCATGCGTTCCGTTACCTCCTGAAGGCTCCCCAAATCGGGGAACGGCGGTTAGCGTGCGCTGGTGCAGTTGCCGTGGAGAGCCGCGCCCAGGGCCGCGCTGTCGAGCCCGCTCACGTTGCTCGTGAGCATCGCGACGACGTTGCTGCTGGGCTTCGTGGTGGCCGCGGCCGCCCTGCACTCCTCCGCCGCGGGCAGCGCCGCTCTCGCCTACCAGCAGAGCCGGATGTGCCCGCACTCCGTGCATCCCTCGCTGGACGGGGACGGGATGCCGCTGGCAGCGGCCGCCGAGATGGCGGCGCGCAGCGACCTGGGCGCGGCCTACACGCCCATCGGCCGGCCCGACTTCAACGGGCTCGCGACCTACGGCCGCTTCGGCTATCGGCCAGACGCTCTGTCTCATCTGACCGCGGTCCAGGGCGGTGGCACCGGGTTGTGGGTGCCGCAGACGATCGCCACCGCCGCGAAGGTGCGCGTCGGTGATCGGCTGACGGGGTCGTCACTGGTGGTGAGCGCGATCTATGCCGATCTGACGCAGCCGGTGTCCGGGTGGTGGTGCTCCGAGGCGAAGCACGTCGTGCCGAACCCGCTGGGCGGTGACGGCGCCAGCACCTCGGTGATCTGGGTGGCACAGGCCTCCGACCTCGCGGCGCTGCCGCCGGAGTTCACGGGGTATGCGTCCGTGTCGCTGCGCTTCCCGGTCGAGCCGCCGGCGACACTCGCCGAGGCAGAGGCGTTGCGGGACAACGGCAACGCGCGGCTGGCGGCGCTCGGGCTGTCGTTGACGCGGACTGATCTGCTGTCCGGCGCCGTCGCGGCGGCACGGACCTCGGAGCGCAACGTCTCCTCCTCGCTGCTGCCGTTGGTGATCATCAGCGTGCTGGTCGGGCTCGCGGGCGTGGGCACCGTGACCGTGCAGTGGGCGCAGCGGCGGCACTCCGAACTGAGGTTGCTGTGGGTGCGCGGCGCGAGTCCCCTGGCGCTGGGCCTGCGCGGCGTGCTGGAGCTGGGGTTGCCGCTGGTGCTGGGCGGCGTGCTCGGACTGGTGGCCGCACGGCTGCTGCTGCCGTTGTACGCGCCGGGTGTCGTGCTGGCTCCCGGAACGCTCTGGGTGGCGCTGGGGTTCGTGCTGGCCGTGGTCGTGCTGAGCCTCGCCGTGACGGTGCTGGTGGCGTCCTGGCGCGCGCACCGGACGTTCCAGCGGCAGGCCCGTTCGCGGCGGCTCGGGCTGGTGCCGTGGGAACTGGTCGTCGCCGGGCTGGCCGTGCTCGCGTGGGTTCGCCTGTCCCACAACGGGTTGGGCACGTCGTTGAAGCCCGGCTCGCTGCCGCGCGTCGACGTGGCCGCACTCGCGTTCCCCCTGCTCGTCGTGCTGGCGGCGGCATTGCTCGCGACCCGGCTGCTGCGCTGGTCGCTGGGGTGGTCCCACCACGTGCAGTGGTGGCGGGTCCCGGCCGCCCAGCTCGCGTTGCGCCGGCTGGCCGCCGCCGTCGGACCGGTGACCGGCGTGCTGCTCGTGGGCGTGCTGGCGGTCGGCACCATCGCCGTCGGCAGCGCGGTGGCGGGGGCGCAGCAGTCGGCGCTGGACTCCAAGTCGGGTGTGTTCGTCGGCGCGAACAGCACGGTCCAGGTGTCGCAGGACATCGCGCTCGGCCGGGTCGCGCTGCCCTCGTCGTTGCGGGGCAACACGACTCTGGTCGGGGTGAGCACGGGCGCACTGGTCGTGGACCCCGCGACGTTCACCGACGCCGCCGTGCTGAACGACGCCGCCGAGGTGCGCTCGCTGCTCTCGGGCCTGAAGCGCACCGGTGAGGTCGCGCCCGCCCTGCGCATCGGCCGCTCGGCGAACCAGGAGATCCAGATCGCCGGCCTGCCGCTGCTCAGGCCCGTGGCGGCGCTGCCGTCGTTCCCGAAGCTCGGCACCCGCGGGTACGTCGTCGCCCGCGACTCGGTGCCCGCCGTCGAGCAGGTGGGCTCGTGGCACCTGTGGTCGACGCTTCCGTTGTCCGCCTTGACCTCCGCGCTGCAGGCCGACGGCATCCACTACACGAACGTCGCCGACCGCGCCCGCGTCCTCGACGGCCTGCCGTTCCTGACCGTCGAGTGGACCTTCGGCTTCGTGGCGGCGATCGGCGTCGTCCTGGCCGTGGTCGCCGCCGTGGCGCTGCTGCTGGCCGTCGAGGTCCGCCGCCGCCAGAACGCCGTGTCCGGCGCCCTGTCGACGCGCATGGGCATGCGCCCGTCCGTGCTGTGGTCGAGCCATCTCCTGGAGGTGGGCGCGCTGGCGTTGCTGGCCGTGGGGATCGGCGTGGTGGCATCGTTCGTGAGCGCCGGGGCGGCCGTACCGCGCCTGGACCCCGCTCCCTGGCTGAACCCGGCGCCGATGCTGCCGGACCTGCTGCCGCTGCTGGGGTCGATGGTGGCGTGCGGCACCCTGGTGGTCGTCGTGGCGGCTTGGCTTGCTTTGCGCGGTGTGCGCACCGCGCGGATGGGAGAACTGCTCAGGTGATCCGTGCTTGTGGCGTAGGGGTGTCCTACGGTTCCGTGCACGCCGTCACGGACGTGTCGCTGTCGATCGCGCCCGGCCTCACCGTCCTGTCCGGACCGTCCGGCTCCGGCAAGTCGACCCTGCTGCGCGTCCTGTCGCTGGTCGAACGCCCTTCCGTCGGCGAGGTGTACGTCCACGACGTGCCGACCTCGTCGTTGTCGTGGTCGGAGCTGCGGGTGTTGCGGAGCAAGGAGATCGCGGTCGTCTTCCAGAACCCGGCCGACAACCTGATCTCGCACCTGACCGTGGGCGAGAACCTGCGCGCGGCCGGTGCCGCGGACCACTCCCGGCTCGACCGGCTCGGACTGGGCGGGTCCGCGACCTGGCGGATCGGCGCGCTGTCCGGTGGCCAGCAACAACGTCTGGCGTTCGGGTGCGCGCTCGCCCGCGGCGCCTCGGTCGTGGTGGCCGACGAACCGACCTCGCAGCTCGACGCGCGGTCGGCCGATCTCGTGCTGGAGACGCTCGGTTCGCTGCCGGTGCCGGCCGTGGTGGCGTCGCACGACCCGCGGCTGGTGGCGCTGGCGGACCTGTGCGTACCGCTGGCCGCGTCGTGATCCGGGCGGCCGGGGTGCACCGGGCCTTCGGCGGGGTGTCCGTGCTGCGCGGGGTGGACCTGGCGGTCTCCTCGGGCGAGCTGGTGACCCTGAGCGGGCCGTCCGGGTCCGGCAAGACCGCGCTGCTGTCCCTGTTGTGCGGGTTCGACTTCCCCGACAGCGGGTCGGTGTCGCCCGGACTCGCCTCGTGGTCCGCGTGTGCCGTGCTGCCGCAGTCGCTCGGGCTGGCCTCCGAGCTGACGCTGGAGGAGAACGTCGCCCTGCCGTTGCGGCTGGCGGGCCGGGACGTGGCCGGCGTCGCGGAGTTGCTGACCGAGCTGGGGATCTCTCGACTGGGGTCGCGGTATCCGGGGCAGGTCTCGTTCGGGCAGCAGCAGCGGGCGGCGCTGGCCCGGGCCGTGGTGGCACGGCCTTCGGCGTTGCTCGCCGACGAGCCCACCGCGCACCTGGACGCCGCCAGCGCCGAGGCCGCGGTCGGGCTGCTGCGGCGGGTCGCGGACGAAGGTGCAGCGGTGCTGATCGCCACCCATCACGACGCCGTGCACGCCGTCGCCGACCGGGTGCTCGTGCTCGCCGACGGACAGGTCCGCTGACGGCTTCCGGCTGGTGCTGCGGCGGGTTCTCCCCACCGCAGCAAGCAGGCCTGTGTCAGACCGCGGGCGGCCTGTCCTCGTACGGCGTCGACAGCACGACGGTCGTCCTCGTCGACACGTTCGCCGACTCCCGGATCTTCTGCAGCAGCTCCTCCAGCGCGACCGGCGAGCCGACGCGGACGCGCAGGACGTAGGAGGCGTCGCCCGCCACCGAGTAGCAGGCCTCGATCTCCGGCAGGTGTTCGAGGCGCTTCGGGTAGTCGTCCGGCTCGGCCGGGTTGATCGGGAACAGCGAGATGAACGCGGACATCGGCAGGCCGATCTCGGCGCCGTCCAGCCGGGCCGCGTAGCCCTTCACGATGCCGCGCTGTTCGAGGCGCTTCACGCGCTGGTGCACGGCCGAGACGGACAGGCCCACGCGTTCGGCGAGGTCGGTGAAGCTGCACCGGCCGTCCGAGGCGAGTTCCTTCAGTATCGCTCTGTCGATCTGCTCGAGGGTCAAAGCACCACCAGGTCGTGAGGTCGGTTGTTGAAGGACTCGACGCCGTCCGGGGTGGCGACCACGATGTCCTCGATGCGGGCGCCCCAGCGGCCGGGCAGGTAGATGCCGGGCTCCACGCTGAACGCCATGCCGGCTTCGAGCGGCAGCGAGTTGCCGCTCACGATGTAGGGCTCCTCGTGCACGTCCAGGCCGATGCCGTGGCCGGTGCGGTGGACGAAGAACTCGCCGAACCCGGCGTCGGCGATGACGCTGCGGGCGGCGGCGTCCACCTCTTCACAGGTGACGCCCGGCTTCACGGCGTCCACCGCGGCCTGTTGCGCGGCCTGCAGGACGGCGTAGGTGTCCCGGACGTCGTCGTAGGCGGGCTCGCCCATCACGTACGTGCGGGTCGAGTCGGAGTTGTAGCCCTCGGCGACCGGGCCGCCGATGTCGATGACCACGACGTCGCCCGCCTCGACCACGCGGTCGGAGTCGCGGTGGTGCGGGGACGCGCCGTTCGGGCCGGAGCCGACGATCACGAAGTCGGCGACGGTGTGGCCCTCTTCGACGATCGCCAGCGCGATGTCGTGCGCGACCTCGCGTTCGGTGCGGCCCACGCGCAGGAACTCGCCCATGCGCGCGTGCACGCGGTCGATCGCGGCGCCCGCCTTGCGCAGCGCGTCGATCTCGGCGGCGTCCTTGCGCATGCGCAGTTCGCGGATGATCGGGCCGGCCAGCGACTGCGTGCCGCCGATCGCCTGGCCGAGCTTGATGGTGTGCAGGGCGGGCATCATGTCCGCCACGGCCGTCCGCGAGCCCTTGAGCGCGGCCTTGACCAGCGCGTACGGGTCCTCGCCGTCGACCCACGTGACGACCTCGACCCCGAGCTCGTCGGTGGGGATCGCCGCGTAACCCGGCTGCTCCAGCTTCGGCACGACCAGCGTCGGCGTGCCGCCCACGGGCAGCGCGAGGCAGGTGAGGCGCTCGAAGGAGTCGCCACCGGCACCGATCAGGTACCGCAGGTCCGAGCCGGGCGAGATGAGGAGGGCGTCGACGCCCGCCTGCTCGGCGGCGGCGGAAGCGCGGTCGAGCCGCGCGCGCAGCGCGGACACGTCGATGGGCCCGGTGATCGTTGCCATGGACCAAAGCCTAGTGCGTGGGTGGCGCTGCCTGCCGGGCGCGTTCGGCACTCGGCGGGACACCTGCTGAGCACGGTGCGCGCCCGGCAGGCGTCAGGAGCCCGCTCACTAGTAGCTTGTTCGTTCGTGAGCTCTCCCCTGGTGCTGCTGGACTCCGCGAGCCTCTACTTCCGGTCGTACTACGCGCTGCCGGACTCGATGACCGCGCCCGACGGCACGCCCGTCAACGCCGTGCGCGGGTTCGTCGACACGATCGCCCGCGTCATCACCGAACGCGGCGCCGCGCGCCTGGTCGCGTGCCTCGACGCCGACTGGCGTCCCGAGTTCCGGGTGAAGGCGCTGCCGTCGTACAAGGCGCACCGGGTCGCCGCGGACGCCACCGACGGCTCGGAGGAGGTCCCGGACACGCTGACGCCGCAGATCCCGATCATCCTCGACGTGCTGGACGCCGCCGGCATCTGCACCGCCGAGGCCGTGGGCCACGAGGCCGACGACGTGATCGGCGCGCTCGCCCACCGCGAGACGAAGTCACCCGTCGAGGTCGTCACCGGTGACCGCGACATGTTCCAGGTCGTGCGCCACGAGCCGACACCGGTGCACGTCGTCTACGTCGGCCGCGGCTGGAACAAGGCAGAGGTCCTCGGCCCCGAGGAACTGGCCGCCAAGTACTCGCTGCCCGTCGAGAACGCGGGCTCGGCGTACGCCGACATGTCCGTGCTGCGCGGCGACCCGTCCGACGGCCTGCCGGGCGTCGCGGGCATCGGCGAGAAGACGGCGGCGAAGCTCATCACCGAGTTCGGCTCGCTCGACGCCGTCCTCAAGGCCGTGACCGACCCGATGGACCGCAAGCTCACCACCAAGGCCCGCAACGCGCTCATCGCGGCCGAGGAGTACCTGGCGGTGGCGCCCGTGGTCGTCCGCACGGCGCTGGACGCCCCGGTCGTGCTGGACCGCGCCGACGAGGTGCCGCGCGTGCCCGCCGACCCCGAGCGGCTGCGTGAGCTCACGCAGCGCTGGGGTCTCGGCAGTTCGGTGCCGCGCCTGGTGAACGCGATGGAGCGTCGTCCTTAGAAGAACGTCGAGCAGAGCGGGGCGACGGGGCCGGCGAACAACGCGTCGGCCTCCGCGAACCGCGAGCCCTCGATCCGCTTGGCGGCCGCGAGGTCGGAGAACCTCGTGTCACCGAGGTAGACGGCTCCGAGCAAGTCGATCGGGATCGTGATGTCGGGCTGCGCCTCGACGCGTTCGGCGCCGTCGGGCGAGACGCGGTAGCAGCCGTCGTTCGCGGGCAGCAGCTTGTCGCGCACCTCGACGACGACGGGGTCGGCGCTGCCGTAGGTGCGGGCGGCGAGCATGCGCGGGACGTCCACGAGTCGCAGCCAGATCTGGTCGTAGACGTCCTTCGTGTACACGACGCGCGGGTCTTCGAAGAGCCAGTGGAGCGGGTCGTCGAGTGCGGCGTCGGCCTCGATCGTGTCGACCAGGTCGAGCCGTGTCAGGTAGATCCAGAGGTCGCGCCACGCGTCGGCGTTGGCGCACGCGAAGTCCTGGATCTCCATGTGGTGCTTGAAGTCCTTGTCCTCGGACACCTTGTAGCAGACGTAGCCGTCGTCGCCGTCTGGTCCACTGTGGACGACGGTGACCCGGTTCTCGGCCTCGGTCTTGCGGTCGAGCGCCCTGGCCCACCAGCCCGGCCAGCGGGAGATCTGTCCCGGCCGGCCCATGCCGACCTCGGCGTGCAGCTCCGGCAGCAGCTTGTCCGAGGTGTCGGGGTCCAGCATCCGCACGCGCCCGGTCGGCGAGCCCGGGATCACGGCCTTGCGCGCGTCGATCCGCAGGAACCGCACGCGTCCGGCCAGGCCGTAGCCGAAACGGCCGTAGATGCGGCCCTCCGACGCGCGCAGCGTCGCGACGGGTTCGGGGAGCGTCGAGAGTTGTTCGCGCATCAAGGCGCTCAGCACGCCACGGCGCGTGTAGTCCGCACGCACACCCACGCGTGACACGGCCGCGTGCGGTACGACGGCGCCACCGGGTACCACCATGGCGCAGGCGTACGACTGGGTCGTGCCGACCATCTCGTCGCCCTCGAACGCCGCCAGCACGCGGCCGGACTCGTAGGACGGCAGCGTCGCCGGCCACTGTTCGTCCGTGGGCGGGCCCCAGTGCATCGCACGGCGGAAGAGCGTGTTGTGGGCGCGGTACTGCGCTTCGTCGGTGAGAACGCGGATCTCCGTCACGCCCGCGATCGTTGCTCAGGCCGACGGCGAACGCACCTCAGTTTCCTGCGAGACGCGGAAGGCGCCCCGCAGGAGATCCTGGGGACGCCTTCCGGGAAGAACAGGGATCAGCCGGTGGGCTGGCCGACCTCGTACTCGCCGTCCTCGGTCTTGACGACGATCTTGACCTTCTTGTCCTTGCCGCCGACCTGCACCTTGCACTCGAACGAGGTGTTGGGCTTGACCTCGTTCTCACCGGTGCACGTCGCCGCGCCGACGTCCGAGATCTTGTACTCGTCCTTCAGGATCTGGACGACGCCCTTCTGGACCTCGGTGTTGTTGAAGATCTTCTTCTTGAAGAAGGCCGGCGACACGAAGCCGGTGAACAGCACGCCGCCCACGAGCAGGACGACGACGACCGCGGCGACCCAGATCGCGGCGCTGGACTTCTTCTTCGGCGGCATCGGCGGGCCGTAACCCGGCTGCTGCCCGTACGGGTTGGGCTGCTGCTGGCCCGGCATGCCGTACTGCTGCGTCTGCTGGCCGTACGGGTCCTGGGCGGGAGTGCCGTACGGGTTCGACTGCGGCTGCTGACCAGGCACGCCGTACTGCTGCGTCTGCTGCTGCGACGGGTCGAAACCCGGGTACGGCTGCTGCTGGCCCGGCTGGGGCTGCGGCGGGCCGTACGGGTTCTGTCCCGGGTTCTGCGCCGGGAAGCCGCCAGACGGCGTGCCGGGAGGGAAACCGCCTCCATAGGGCTGCTGCGGCTGTTGCGGCTGGCCCCAGGGCTGCTGCGGATCGTTCCCTCCGGACGGTCCGTACGGGCTGCTCATCTGTCGACCTCCGTGTGTACGACGTTGCGGCGAAATCCAATCACACCGTTGACGTCAGTCTTTACTCCGACTCGCAAAACCTTCGTCAGGGCTGGGTCACAACTCGGGGTCACATCATCGCCACCACTCCGCGGCGCAGCGCGTCGACGGCCTTGGCCGCGGCCGCGCCGACCGGGTCCTGGCGGCCGACGACGTCGCGGATCTGGTCCAGGAGGTCGATCACCTGGCGGCACCAGCGCACGAAATCGCCCGCGCCGAGCTCGTTGCCACCGGCCTCGGCGGCGATCAGGACCTTCTCCAGCGACTCGCCGCGCGCCCAGCGGTACACCGGCCAGGCGAAGCCGGGGTCGGGCTGGCGGGTGATGCGTTCTAGCTTGTGGCGGCGCTCGTCGTCCTCGATCTCCGCCCACAGCCGCACGGTCTTGAGCATCGCGTCCGCCACCGGGCCCTGCGGCAGGCGTGCCTCGACGGGACCGTCCCGGCGCGCCTCGTAGACCAGCGACGACACGACGGCGGCGAGCTCCTCCGGCTTGAGGCCCTTCCACACGCCGTTGCGGATGCACTCGGCGGCGAGCAGGTCGGACTCGCTGTAGAGCCTGGTCAGCCGCTTGCCGTCGGCGGTGACCTCCTCCGACTCGCTCAGGTAGCCGCGCTCGCGCAGCAACGCGCGGATGCGGTCGAACTGGCGCGCCAGCGAGTGCGTCGTCGCCGCGACCTTGCGCTCCAGCTGCTGGTTCTCGGCCAGCAGCCGGTGGTACCGCTCGCCCCACCGGGCGTGGTCCTCGCGCTGGTCGCAGCCGTGGCACGGGTGGGCGCGCAGGGCGCGGCGCAGCGTCGCGAGCTCGGGGTCGTCGTCCGCGGTGGTCTGCCTGCGGCCCCGCGACGGCACGGTGATGCCCGTGTTGCGGATCGTGGACGCGAGGTCGCGCCGCGACTTGGGCGAGCGCACGTCGACCTGCTTGGGCAGCCGGATGTGGCCCAGCACCTCGACCGGCGACGGGAAGTCCGCCGACGTGAGGCGGCCGGACCAGCGGTCCTCGGTGACGACCAGCGGCTTCGCCTCGCCCATCGGCTCCAGGCCGGGGTCGACGACGACGGCGAGGCCGCTGCGACGCCCGGACGGCACCGCGATCACGTCGCCCTTGCGCAGCCGTTCGAGCGACTTGGCCGTCTCGATGCGGCGCGCGTTCGTGTTCTGCTTCGCGAGCTGCTTCTCCCGGTCGCCGATGCGGCGGCGCAGCGACGCGTACTCCGTGAAGTCGCCCAGGTGGCACGTCATCGACTCGGTGTAGCCCGCGAGCGCCTCCTTGTTGCGCTCGATGCGGCGCGCGAGCCCGACCACGGACCTGTCCGCCTGGAACTGCGCGAACGACTGCTCCAGGATCTCGCGCGCGGACGCGGCACCGAGCTGGTGCACGAGGTTGACGGCCATGTTGTAGCCCGGCCGGAACGACGACCGCAGCGGGTACGTGCGGGTGGACGCGAGCCCGCCGACCGCCTTGGGGTCGATCCCCGGCTGCCAGACGACGACCGCGTGCCCCTCGACGTCGATGCCTCGACGCCCCGCACGGCCCGTGAGCTGCGTGTACTCGCCCGGAGTGAGGTCGACGTGCGCCTCGCCGTTGTACTTCACGAGCTTCTCGAGCACGACCGTCCGCGCGGGCATGTTGATGCCCAGCGCGAGCGTCTCGGTCGCGAACACGACCTTGACCAGCCCGCGGACGAACAGCTCCTCCACCGTCTCCTTGAACGCGGGCAGCAGCCCGGCGTGGTGCGACGCGATGCCGCGCTCCAGCGCCTCGCGCCACTCCCAGTACCCGAGCACCGTCAGGTCGGCCTCGGGCAGGTCCCGCGTCTTCTCGTCGACGATCCGGCGGACCTGCTCGGTCTCCTCCGGCGAGTTGAGCCGCAGCCCCGCCCGCGCCGTCTGCGCGACCGCCGCGTCACAGCCCGCGCGGCTGAACACGAACACGATCGCGGGCAGCAGCGACGCCGCGTCGAGCCGCTGGATCATGTCGATGCGCGACGTCGGCTTGAACCCGCTGTTGCGCGCCGGCCGCCCCGGACCGCCGCCGCGGTTGCGCCCGCGGCTGAACGGCACGTGGTACCGCACGAGCTCCTCGGTCTTGCGCAGCACCTGGGAGTTGATCCGCGCGTGCGTCTGGTCGCCCTCGAACAGGTCGAGCATCTGGTTGCCCACCAGCATGTGCTGCCACAGCGGCACGGGCCGGTGCTCGTCGACCACGACGGAGGTGTCGCCGCGCACCTCGACCAGCCACTCGCCGAACTCCTCGGCGTTGCTGACCGTCGCGGACAGACCGACCACCTGCACGTGCTCCGGCAGGTGCAGGATGACCTCTTCCCACACCGGGCCGCGGAACCGGTCCGCCAGGTAGTGCACCTCGTCCATCACGACGTACGCGAGTCCGTCCAGAGTGGACGAACCCGAGTAGAGCATGTTCCGCAGCACCTCGGTCGTCATGACCACGACCGGTGCGCCGCCGTTCACGCTCGTGTCGCCGGTGAGCAGGCCGATGTTCTCCGGCCCGTACCGCGCGGTGAGGTCGGCGAACTTCTGGTTGCTCAGCGCCTTGATCGGCGTCGTGTAGAAGCACTTGCGGCCCTCGGTCAGCGCGAGGTGCACGGCGAACTCGCCCACCACCGTCTTACCGGCACCGGTGGGGGCGCAGACGAGCACTCCGTGACCGTCCTCCAGGGCCTCGCAGGCCTGGCGCTGGAACGGGTCCAGCTCGAACGAGATCACGGACAGGAAATCGGTCAGCTTGGGCCGCTGGGCGTTGCGCCGGGAGTGGGCGTAGGCCTCGGCCGGGGACCGCGAAGCACTTGACACCCCTCCAGGCTTTCACATCACACCGACAATTGCCGTCGAGATAGATTAACTTCAACCAACACTGAAACGACAGAGGGCGATGTCCTCAGGACATCGCCCTCCACCTGCGGTTTTGTCAGAACGTGCGCTGCACCCGGTCCGCCACCAGCTTGACGAAGCGGGACGGGTCGGCGAGCTCGCCGCCCTCGGCCAGCAGCGCCAGCCCGTGGATCAGCTCCGCGGTGTCGGCCAGCCCGTCGCGTTCGCCGGTCGCGAACGCCTTGTGCAGCCCCTCCACCAGCGGGTGCGACGGGTTGAGCTCCAGGATCCGCTTGATCTTCGGCAGCTCCTGCCCCATCGCCTTGTACATCTTCTCCAGCGTCGGGGTGATGTCGTACGAGTCACCGACGACGCACGCCGGCGAGGTCGTCAGGCGGGACGAGAGGCGGACCTCCTTGACGCTGTCCTCCAGCTGCTCCTTCATCCACGTGAGCAGGTCGGCGAACTCCGCGGCCTTGGCCTCGTTGGCCGACCTCTCCTCGTCGGTCTCCAGGTCCACCTGGCCCTTGGCGACGGACTGCAGCGTCTTGCCGTCGAAGGCGGGGACCGAGTCGACCCACATCTCGTCGATCGTGTCGGTGAGGATCAGCACCTCGTAACCCTTGGCGCGCAACGCTTCCAGGTGCGGCGACTTCTCGACGGACACCCGCGAGTCGCCGGTCATGTAGTAGATGTGCTCCTGGCCGTCCTTCATCCGGGAGACGTACTCGGCCAGCGTGGTGAGCGACTCCGACGACTCCTCCGTGTGCGTCGACGCGAAGGAGCACACCTCCAGGATCGCGTCGCGGTTGTCCGCGTCGGAGAGCAGGCCCTCCTTCAGCGCCGCGCCGACCTCGCGCCACAGCTTCGCGTAGTCGTCCGGGCGCGTGCCCATCAGCGACTTGATCGAGGACAGCACCTTCTTGACCAGGCGGCGGCGCATCAGCTGGATCTGGCGGTCCTGCTGCAGGATCTCGCGCGAGACGTTCAGCGAGAGGTCCGCCGCGTCGACGACGCCCTTCACGAAGCGCAGGTACTCCGGCATCAGCTCGGCGCAGTCCTCCATGATGAAGACGCGCTTCACGTAGAGCTGGACGCCGCGCTTGCCGTCGCGCATGAACAGGTCCATCGGCGCCTGCGAGGGCAGGAACAGCAGCGCCTGGTACTCGAACGTGCCCTCCGCCTGCATGCGGATGGTCTCGAGCGGCGCGTTCCAGTCGTGGCTGATGTGCCGGTAGAACTCGGCGTACTCCTCCTCCGTCACCTCGGAGGCCGGGCGGGCCCACAGGGCCTTGCGCGAGTTGATGTCCTCGCCGCCCAGGCGCACCGGCCAGGTGATGAAGTCCGAGTAGCGCTTGACGATCTCGCGGATCTTCGCCGGCTCGGTGTAGTCCGGCAGGCGGTCCTCGTCGTCGGACGGCTTGAGGTGCAACGTGACCGAGGTGCCCTGCGGCGCGTCGTCCACGTCGTCGATCGTGTACGTGGCCTCTCCGGTCGACTCCCAGCGCACGCCCTTCTCGGCGTGCGGGTACTTCGTCACGAGGGTGACCTTGTCCGCCACCATGAACGACGAGTAGAAGCCGATGCCGAACTGGCCGATCAGGTCGGACGCGCTGCCGGACTGCTGCTCCTTGAGCTGCTTCAGGAACTCCGCGGTGCCCGACTTCGCGATCGTGCCGATGAGCCGGACGACGTCCTCGCGCGTCATGCCGATGCCGTTGTCCCGCACGGTGAGCGTGCGCTCGGCCGGATCGGACTCGATCACGATGTGCAGGTCGTCGACGTCGACCTGCATGTCCTTGTCGCGGAACGACTCCAGCCGCAGCTTGTCGAGCGCGTCGGAGGCGTTCGAGACCAGCTCCCGCAGGAACGTGTCCTTGTTCGAGTAGATCGAGTGGATCATCAGCTGCAGCAGCTGACGCGCCTCGGACTGAAACTCCAGCGTCTCCATGAATCCCTACCGAAAACCGTGAAACGAACCGAACAGCCCCATAATTTAGCGACCCACGACCGTGAGGGCGCCGGGAACCGTGTGAACCGAGATGGGCAACGCCTCCTGGCGTTCGCCGTCGGCGTAAGCGATCCAGCCGTTGCCGCCGGACAGCGAGACCTCGCGCGCGCGGAACGTCCGCACGGCCGGGTGCTCGGTGTGCTTGCCCGTGCGCAACGTGGGCAGCATCCGCATCAGCATCGTGCGGCTGGCGCCCTCGACGACCGTGACGTCGAACAACCCGTCGCCGGCGTCGGCCGTGGGGCACACGGGGATGCCGCCGCCGTAGTTCGCTGTGTTGCCGATCGCGACCAGCGTCGCGTCCAGCTCGAACGTGCCGGACTCGGTGGTCACGACCAGCGGCGCCGGCCTCAGCGACGCGAGCTCCGCGACGATCGCCAGGTCGTAGCGGCGCGGACCGGCGGGCCAGCGCATCGCGTTCGCCCGCTCGTTGACCGCGGAGTCGAACCCGGCGCACAACACCGTGGCGAACCACTGCCCCGTTGACAGCCGCCCGAGGTCGAGCTGCCTGCGGGTGCCGTGCACGACGTCCTCGACCGACTGGGAGCCCACGGCCGCGGCCAGGTCGTTCCCGGTGCCCGCCGGGACGATGCCCAGCGCCGTGGACGTGCCCGCGACCGCCTGGACGCCCAGGTGCGCGGCTCCGTCACCGCCCAGGACGACGAGCAGGTCGACGCCGTCCGCGACGGCCTGGTGCGCCATCGCCAGCGTGCCCTCGGCGTCGTGCGCGACCAGCTGCGTCAACGACGACACGTGCGGCCTCAGCGCCGCGGCGGTCGACCCGGCCATCCGGGCCGCCCGCCCCTTGCCCGACGCGGGGCAGACCAGTAAAGCAGCGCGCGTCACGTGGCGTCGTCGTAGTTCACGCGCTTCGGGGGATCCGCGGCGATGGCCTTCTCGCCGGGGTCGTTGCCCTCCGCGTCGGACGCGACGTAGTTGAACGGCGCCGCCTCGTCGTCGTCGAGCGCGTCCCAGCCCTCGGCCGCGCGGAGCTTCGCCTTGCGCTTGTCGTGCACGCGGGAGATCTGGATCGCCATCTCGAACAGCACCGACAGCGCGATGGCCAGCACGACCATCGAGATCGGGTCGGTGCCCGGGGTCGCGATCGCGGCGAACACGAACAGGCCCATCATCAGGCCGCGCCGCCACTTCGCCAGCCGCTCGTAGGACAGCACGCCCGCACGGTTGAGCATCACCACCACCAGCGGCAGCAGGAAACTCACGCCGAAGATGAACAGCATGGTGATGACGAAGTTGATGTACTTGCTACCGGTGAGCGCCGTGACCCAGTTGTCGCCACCGAAACCGAGCAGGACCTTCAAGCCCTCCGGCACCACCAGGTAGGCGAGCACCGCGCCCGCGACGAACAGCAGCGCGCCGGCGCCGACGAAGACGCGCGCGAACTTGCGTTCCTTCTGGTAGAGGCCGGGCGTGATGAACGCCCAGATCTGGTACAGCCACAACGGGCTGAGCAGCACCGCACCCGCCGCCGCGCCGACCTGCAGCTGCACGAGGAAGATCTCGAACGGCTCGGTCTGCAACAACGCGCACTCACCGTTGTTGGTGATCTTCGCGCGGTACTTCTCCAGGTCCGGCTGGCAGTACGGTCCCGTCAGAATGTCGCCGAGCGACGGGATCGGGCCGAGCCTCACCTGGAACCAGATGAAGCCGAAGATGGCACCCAGGCTGATGACCAGCATCGCGAGACCGAGCCGGTACCTCAGCTCGTAGAGGTGCTCTTTGAGCGACATCGTGCCGTCGGCGTTGCCCCGACGGCGCCTGCCGCGTTCCCGGCGTTCAGCGACCCACCGGAACGGACTTGCCACCGCGTCGACCGTCCTTACAAGTCAGGAGACCGGAAGGTCAGTTGTTCGCCTTGTTCTGGGTGGTCTGCTCGATGGGAGGCGCGACCTGGGGCTGCTGCACCGGCTGCGGCTGGGCGGGCGGGAGCTGCTGGACCGGCTGCTGCACGGGCTGCTGCTGCACCGGCGCGTCGTCCGCGTCCTGGTCGCGCAGGCCCTTGGTCTCAGCCTTGAAGATCTTCGCCGACTTGCCGAGCGAACGGGCCATGTCGGGAAGCTTCTTCGCACCGAACAGCAAGATGATCACCACAGCGATGATGATCAGCTCGGTGGGTCCGAGGTTACCCATTGGTGATCCTCCTGTCTGCCCCGCTACGACGATCGTACGCGGGGTTTGCCCTGGTGCGGGCCTGTTCCTTGGGCCGCCGTCCGGCGATGGCCACCTTCAGCGCCGCGGATCGCGCCTTGAGCAGACCGACGCCGTTGCCGACCCCGTCCCCCACCAGAGTGCGGGCGCGGGCGAATCGACGCAAGGATCGGATGACTCGGATGGCGATCGCGATGAGCGCGATCAGGCCGAGCGCGATCATCGCCAGGGTCGGTGTGGACGGCACAAGCACACGTTATACGTCTTGGGTGGACAGCAGGTGATCTGCCCGGCGCAATGCTTCTGCCGCTTGGCGAACAACTTCCTCAGCGAGTTCCGACGGCTGTTCGACGTGCACGTCACCGCCCAGCCCGAGGAGCAGGCGAACCATCCAGGACGGGTCGTCGTAGCGCATGAGGACACGCGTGCGGCCGTCCGAGAGCTCGGCCGAGTGGTCGACCGGGTAGTACTCGGCGACCCAGTGCGCGTCCGGTTCGAGAAGCAGCACGGCGACCTTCTGGTCGTCCCTGGGGTGGAACAACCCCTCCGACGTATCGGTCAGCTGGGCGTGCGGAGGAGGCGACGACGGCTCGTCGAGCACCCGCACGTCGTCGATGCGGTCGAGCCGGAACAACCGCACGCCGAGCGCCGAGCGGCACCATCCTTCGAGGTAGCCGCGCCCTTCGACGAGCAGCAGACGCATCGGGTCGACCACTCGGTCGCTCATCGCATCGTGCGACTGTGAGTAGTAACGGATGCTCACCGCCCGTTCGCGCTTCACGGCGTCCTGAACGGCGGCGCGGACCTCAGCTGTCTCCCCGCGCTCGAACGCGCCGAGCCCGACGACCATGCCCGCCGGCTGCGCCTTGCCGACCGCCGCCTCGATCTTCGCCAGCGCCCGCTGCACCGCGTCCGTGTCGACGACGCCCGGTGTGTCCGCCAGCGCGCGCAGCGCGACCAGCAGCGACGCCGCCTCGGCCGCGGTGAGGCGCAGCGGCCGGTCGAGGCCCGCGTCGAACGAGACGGTGATCGTCTCGCCCTCGAACGACAGGTCGATCAGGTCGCCGGGCCCGTAGCCGGGCAGCCCGCACATCCACAGCAGCTCGAGGTCCTTGCGCAGCTGCTTGGGCGTGATGCCGAAGTCGGCCGCGGCCTCCTTGACGGTGATCGCGGGCCGGTTGAGCAGGTACGGCACGAGTGCGAGCAGCCGCGGCAGCCGTTCGTTCGACGCGGTCACCGCGCTCCTTCCAGTGCGCCCTGCAGGCGGTCGCGGACCGACTTGGCCAGGACCTCGGGCTCCAGCACCACGACGTCGGGCCCGAACCCGGCGAGCCACTTGGCCGCCGAGTCGGGGAACTTCAGGTCGATCTCGACGACGTCGCCGCCGTCGCGTTCCTCGACGACCTTCGCGTGCCGCCGCAGGCCCTGTGCCCGGCCCTTGGCCACCCAGATCTTGGCGGGCGCCGTGTGGTGCGGATCGGCCTGCGTGCGCGCGATGAGGCTCATCAGGTCCGTGCCCTCGGGCACGGTGAAGGCGCCGGGCTTGCCGACGGTCCGGACCGCGCCCACGACGCGGGAGAGCCGGAAGCACCGCGTGTCGTTGCGTTCACGGTCCCAGCCGACGAGGTACCACTTGCCGCGCCACGCGACCACGCCCCACGGTTCGACCGTGCGTTCCTTCTGCCCGCCCGGCGGCGGCTTGCGGTAGTCGAACGAGACGACCTGCCCCGCCTGCACGGCCTGCAGCAGCGGCGGGAACGCGGGCTCGTTGGCCCGCACCTTGGGCTCGACGGCCGCGGGCGTGTCCTGGTCGACGTCGACCCCGGCGGCCCGCAGCTTGATCAACGCGCCGTGCACGGCGCCCGTGAGCTGCGGCGAGTCCCACAGCCGGGCGGCCAGCGCCACGGCGGCGGCCTCATCGGGTTCGAGGTCGATGTCGCCGAGCTCGTAGTCGCGCCGCGCGATCCGGTAGCCGTCCTCCGCTCCCTCGGCGTTGGACTGCCGCCCGGTCTCGAGCGGCACGCCGAGGTCACGCAGCTCGGACTTGTCCCGTTCGAACATGCGGAAGAACGCCTCGTCCGTCGGCGCTTCGTGATAGCCGGGGACGATGGCGCGGATGCGCTCCGCTGTCAGGTACTGACGGGTCGACAGCAGGCACAGCACCAGGTTGACGAGGCGTTCGGCACGTGCGATGGCCACGGACAGACCCTAACGCGTGCGCGCACCGAAACCTCATCACCACCTGTCGTCAACGGTCCGTTCAGAACAACGCGCGTAACTCGCGGACCAGTTCGACAGGTGCTTCCTCGGCCATGTGGTGGCCGCAGTCGAGGGAACGAACCCGCACGTCATCGGCCCATTCGGCCCAGATCGCCGACAGGTCGCCGTAGAGGTCGCCGAGGTCGTCCTTGGCCGACCAGAGGGCGAGCACCGGACACGTGATCCTGCGGCCCGCGGCCAGGTCCTCGTCGTCGTGGTGGCGGTCGACCTCCAGCCCTGCCCGGTAGTCGCCGCACATCGCGACCACGGTCTCGGGGTCGTGGATGGCCCGCTGGAAGTCGGCCCAGTTCTCCACGCCCATCGCGAGTGGCGTGTCGTGGTAACGGCCGCCGTACCAGAGGTCGGGGTTCTCGTTGATCATCGCGGCGGCGAGTTCCTGCCGGGCCAGGAAGAACCAGTGGTACCAGGCCTGGGCGAACCGGTCGTCGCAGCGGCTGAGGTGGGCACCGATGGGCAGTCCGTCCAGCACGGCCAGGTGCGTGACCCGGTCCGGGTGGTCGAGCGCCAGCCTGATCGCCGCGGCGGCACCGCGGTCGTGGCCGACGACGGCGAACTCCTCGTGGCCGAGCCCCTGCATCAGGTTCACGAAGTCGCGGGCCATCGCCCGTTTCGAGTAGTCACCGGGTTTGCTGGATTCGCCGTAACCGCGCAGATCCGGGCACACGACGGTGTGGTCGCCGGCGAGCAGTGGCGCGACCCGGTGCCAGGTGGTGTGGGTTCGGGGGTGGCCGTGCAAGAGGAGGACCGGTGGCCCTGCACCACCGGTCCTCACTCGCAGATTGGCCTCGCCAACGTCCCTGCAACGCAACGAGAATCCGTCGAACACCTGCTTCGGCTACCCCGCGCGGGAGCGGCCGACACGTGCTTTTTCGCCAGAGGCCCGGCGGGTGTTACACCGCGACGACGATCTCGGACTCGGGATCGTGGCGGAGTTCGCTCGTACCTGCGACGACGACGGTCGCCTGGCGCCACGGCTGTTCGCACAGCAGGAACGGCAACTCCTCGGCCAGCCACGCGCCGACGTGCCGTCGCTGCTCGGCGGAGTCACCGTCGCGGGCGGACAGCCGGCGTTCCTGCTCGTCCAGGTCGCCCTGCACCCAGATCGAGGCGTCGATCCACGGAGCGCACTGTTCACGGATGATCCCGGTGCCCTCGACCCACACGACGTCTGCCCCGGACGCGACGTGGATCGCGCCGGGGCGGTCGTGTTCGGCCCAGGCCACCGGCCGGAACGCCACCGCCTCGCCCCGGTGCAGGGGCACGAGGACGTTCTCGACCAGCAGACCTCCCCAGTCGAAGTACGCGTGGTTCCAGGCGACGTCGTCGGTGTGCACCACCTCGGACCCCGGGACGAGGCTCCGCAGCCGTTCGGCGAGAGTGGACTTCCCGGCACCACCGCGCCCGTCGACGGCGACGACGAGGGGACGCCCGGTGACGCCGGGCGCCTCCTCCCGCAGTCGCCGCACGACGTCGGTCAGTTTCGCGACCCGCCACTCCGAGGCCTCGGTCTCACCCGGATGCAGACGCAATCCCCGTCCCCTCTCAGGTGCGGCCGACGCGTCCCTTCTCGCCGGCTGCCCAGCACGTGTGTCCGACGCAGTCCACGGTGTCGAAACTTCCCGTGTCCGCGATCTTCCAGGACTTGCCGTCCTTGCTGGTGTCCGTCCCGGACGGACCGACCGCCACCAGCCCGTCGCCGCGGTAGGCGATACCCGACCGGTAGCCGATCGGCGCCTGCTCGCCCGCCGTCCAGCCGCGCCCGTCGTTGGTCGCGAACGCCGGCGTCGGATCGGTCGGCTTGAGGTAGTCGCCACCGATCGCCACTCCGCGCCAGGGCGTCTTGAACGCCACCGCGAACACCCCGGCCGCCTCGCCGGAGGGCAACGGCACCTCGCTCGCCTTCCACGACCGGCCGCCGTCGCGCGACTCCAGCACCCGTGCCTTCGCGCCGCCGCCGGTCGCGATCCACGCGTGGTTGCCGCTGGTCGTCACGCACTGCCCGGACGCCGCGAACGCGAACTCGCCCGGCAGCGCGTCCGGCATGCCCTTCGGGTCGTCGACGTGCCACGACCGTCCGCCGTCCCACGTCCGCAGCACCCGGAACTTCCCGTCGACGGGGTCGCTCAGCGCCAGACCGCGGAACCGGTCGAAGAACGCCACGCAGTCGTAGAACGCCTTCGGGTCGGTGTTGCGGAACTCCTCCCACCAGGTCCTGCCGCCGTCGGACGTGCGGTAGATCCGCGACGACTCACCCTCCCCGATCGACAGCGCCACGGCGTTGCGCGCGTCGAAGGCCTCGATGTCGCGGAACTCGAGCGCCTCGGTGCCGGGCGGGCCGACCGACTCCCACGTCCGTCCGGCGTTCACGGTGCGCAGGACGGTGCCCTTGGAGCCGCTCGCCCACGCGACCTGACCGGACACGGCGGACAGGCCGCGCAGGCGGGCGTCGGTGCCGGTCGGCTTCAGTTCCCAGTAGGTGTCCGTCGCCGACGCCACCCCGGGAAGAACCAGAAGTGCGGCGAGTGCCGCCGCAATGATCCTCATGCGGCCACTCTGGTCGAGCCGGTGATCGCTTCCTACCCCCGATCGGCGGTCAGGGCGCGATCCGGGCCAGGTCCACCCTGGACCCGATGGTGAGCTTGCGGTAGATCTGCCGCAGGTGGAACCCGACCGTGTGCGGTGAGATGAAGAGCTCCTTCGCCACCTGGCGGTTGGTGAGGCCGTCCGCGACGAGCCGGGCGACCTTCTGCTCGGTGCCGGTGAGGCTGTCCCAGCCGGTGCGGGGCCTGGGTTCCGGCTCCTGGTCGTCCTGGCGTCTCACCGTGGCGCGGCGCCGCCGGACGCCGAGCCTGCGCAGGGTGCGGCGCACTCGGGCGGAGTCGAGCTCGGCCTCGATCTCGTCGTAGCCGCCCAGCGCGTTGTTGAGTTCGAGGACCGCCTGCTCCCGGTCGGTGTCGAGGTGGACGGCCGCGATGTCCTCCGCGAGAGAGGCTTTCGTCCACGGGTCGGTGCACGTGTCGCGCAGTTCCGCCAGCGCGGCGGTGTCCTGTTTCACCAGTGCACGGCCGTGTGCGGCCGCGACGACCACCGACTCGTGCTTCGGGTTGGCACGGGCGAGGTCCTCGGCCGTGCTCGCGAACAGCTCGGCGAGGGCGTGGTCGTCGGCGGCCAGGGCGGTGCGCACGCACCACGCCGTCGCGGTGGGTGCCTCCATCAGCAGTTGCAGGCACAGCCCCGGGTCTTCCGCGAACGGGCGGATCTCGTCGATCGCCGCCGCCGCGCCGTCGCCGGCCGCGGCCACCTGACCCGCGATCAGCCGCAGCGTCACCGCGCACGGGTGGGGGTGCCCGGCGGGGATCGACTCCTCCAGCCGGCGCAGGCCGTCGGTGGCGGTGACCAGATCGCCGCGCCGGAGTGCGCAGAGCACCAGCACCGCGCCGAGCTGTGGCTGGAACAACGGCATCTCGGCGATCTCGGAGGCCGCGAGACCGGTGGTCGCGGCCGCTTCGGCGGCGGCGAGGTCGCCCTGGGCCAGCAGCACGGCCGCGCGCAGCGTGAGCGGGACCGAGGTCATCACGCCGGTTCCGTGCGCTTCCGCCGTGCCGCAGGCCTCGTCGACCGCGGCGAGGGCCTCGTCGAGCCGGCCGAGCCTGGTGAGGATCCACACCTTCGTCCACAGTGGATCGCTCTGCCAGATCCTGGTCAGCTCGTCGCGCACGGCCACGGCCGCCTCGGCGGCCTCGATCGCCACGTCGAGGTCTCCCTCGCGCCAGCTCGCCATCGCCCGCACGGTCAGCGCTGCGGCCAGCACGTCCGAGTTGAACTGGCCGGACTGCGCCAGCACCTGGTCCGCCATCCCGATCGCCGCGCCGAGGTTGTGCAGCGACAGGATGTTGAGCAGCAACAGCTCCGGCGACAGGTCGTGGCCGTCGGCGGCCGCCTCGGTGACCTCCAGGCCGACGGTGCACACCGTCGTGGCGTCACCGCGCAGCATCTGGGCGATGGTCTGCCAGGTGCGCAGCACGGACGCCGACTGCACGTGGCCGGGGTCGTCGGGGTGCAGCAGGTCGCGCGCCAGCTCCACCGCCTGGCTGAGCCTGCCCATCCGGACGAGGGCCGCGGCCGCCGTGACGCCGAGCGCGATCCGGTTCGGCTCGCCCTGTCCGGTGATCCTCAGGCCGTTGATCGCGAGCGCCGCGGCCGCCTCCGGAGACTCCGGCAGCAGGGTCTGCGCGGCCGAGTCGACAGCGCTGACGGCCTCCTCGTCCCCGGTGCGTGCGCAGTGCACGAGATGCACCGCGACGGCGACGGCGTCCTGGTGCTCACGGCCGAGCAGCATCGTCACCGCCTGCCGGTGCAACGCCGACCGCATCGGCTCCGGCACGGAGCCGAGCACGGCCCGCCACACCGGTTCCCGGTGGAAGACGAACTCGGCACCGCCACCGCGCAGGAACCCGGCCGCGAGCGCTTCGCGCAGCGGCCGCAGCAGCACGGCCACGGGCTCGCCCAGCATCTCCGCCAGGTCCTCGGGGGCGAAGCCGCAGCCGAGCACCGCCGCGACCTGGAGCACGTCCTGCGCCTGGGGAGACAGCGCGTGCAGCCGCTCGCCCATCATCCGCCGGAACGACCACGGCAGTCGCCCGGCCGGTTCCGGTGACACGGCGCAGGCGATGCCGCGCTCCATCGGGCCGGCCATCAGCCGGGCGACGTCGCCCACGACCTGCACCTGGTTGTCCCGCACCAGGTCCAGGACGGCCTCGACGACCTGCAGCGGGGTCGTGCCGGCGCTGTTGACCAGTGCGGCGACGTCCTGGTCCGGCACCGCGCCCAGCACGTCGGCGGCGATCGCCAGCGCCGCGTCGTCCGTCAGTGGCGTGAGTGGCTCGAGCCAGTCGCACGGAAGTACGCGCGCCATGTCCTGCAGCATCACGCTTGCGGCCGTGGCGAACTGTTCGGCGTGCACGGTGAGAAGCCAGCACACGGGCAGATCTTTGAACTTGGCCATCACCGTGCTCACGGCGCCCAGCACCGACGGCGGCGTCCGATGAGCGTCGTCGAGCGTGACCAGCACCGGTCCGTGCCGGAGCCGCTGGGCCAGCCGCGGCTCGATCTGGGCGGCCAGCGCGCTCACGCTGACCACGTGGGGGTGGTCCGCCCGGGAGCCCTCCGCCGGAAAGGCGCCCGGCGACAGGTCCAGCGAGGAGAAGCCGCGCAGCGCGGCCAGGGACGTGCCTTCGGCCACCAGCCTGGTGTTGCCCGTGCCCGCGGGGGACGCCACCACCAGCATCCGGGCCTGCCGGGACTCCGCCACAGCCTGAATGAATCGCTTGGTCCTCCGAGTTTCCTCGTCACGTCCGCGCAACGGGAGCGATACGGGCAGATCAACCGACTGCTCCCACGCCGCGAGATTCTCACCTAGAGGTGTGCACGACACTTATTTTCCCTGTCCTATGAGCACAGTGGGGAAAGATGAAAAGCGAACTTCTACGGCTCGAATAAATCTGGCTCGCGCAGCCAATCAAGACGCGGATGTCCACTCGGCGTGCGACTCACCGGCTCCACCCGAAAACCTCCCACCTCGTCCGCTGGGAGACTCGCGCGACGTCACCCGCCATGTCAACACCCGTGAGAGATCGCGAACAGGCGCGTTCTTCCAGCACCGCTCCACGACCTGCCGCAATCACCGCGTGGAATTCCACTCCCCCGTCGGACGATGCCGACAATCGTGACCAGCACGATCACGGCCTGATCACCGGAAGCACGCCGGGCCGTCGCGATCGGAATCCGAGGAGAGCGCTCCCATGGGGACGGTGTCCGAAGTGGGCCCCATTCGAGACGCCAGACGCCGGTCACGTCACCGAAAATCCGAGTGCCGCGCCCGTTCACACGGGATGCGAGTTGTGAAATGTCCGGCCGGGCAGCCGCCCGACTCGGTGGCCGCCTGTGCGGAACAAACGTTTGCAGCCGAGCGGATCAGTCCCGGACCCGCCGTGACGACAGTGCCCGGGAGGCGAAACGAGACGCTCCGCGCACCGCCGCGCCGACGAAGTCGGGGTCGAACGCGGAGACGTGACCCATGGCCGCGATCGCCGCGACGACCGTGCCGGCCGCTCCGACAACGGGTGCGGCAACGCCGAAAAGACCGATTTGCCATTCTTGTCGTTCGTGGGCGATTCCAGTCGCGCGGACCAGGCCCAGTTCCCGCGACAGCGCCGGCCTCGTCGTGATGGTGCCCGGCGTGAACCCGGGCAGCGGGATCGGCCGTCCGGAACCGCCGGCGAGCAACACCTTCCCCGCCGCGGTCGCGTGCAGGGGGAAGTGGTCGCCCAGCGCGGACGCCAGGCCGATCGAGCGCCGGTCGTGCACGAGGTCGACCACCTCGGCGTCGCACTGGCGGGGCACGACCAGCACGGCGACCTGCCGGGTCGCGCGGTGGAGGTCGCTCAGGCACCCGACGAGCCGCTCGCGGCCGGCCTGGCCGAGCGCGGGCCGCACGCCGAGCCTCGCCAGGTAGCGGCCTCCCAGCCGGTACCTGCCGCGGTCGATCTCCGCCAGCCCGGCTTCGCGCAGGTGGGCGAGCATCCGGTAGGTCGTGCTGCGGGGCAGGCCCGTCATCCGCCCGAGCTCGGCGCACGAAGCTTCGCCGCCGCTGGCCGTCAGCGCTCTCAGGACCGTGAGGACCCGCGCGGCGGTGCGGCGCGCGTCGGGATCGCGGTGCCCGGCCGGAGCGGTCACCGCGCCAGCTCCAGCGCCGCCACGTGGGCGATGCGCCGCAGCTCGGTGGCGGCGTGCTCCGGCCGGAACGAACCCGTCCTGCCGTGCACGGACAGCGCGGCGACCAGCGACCGGTGCGGCCGGTGCACCGCGACCGCCACACCGGTCACGGAGTCGTTCCACTCGCCGTGGTCGAAGGCCACTCCCCGGCGGCGCACCAGGGCCAGTTCCGCTTCCACGGCGTCCCGCCGCGTCAGCGTGTTCGGGGTGCGGGACTCGAACACGGCGCAGTCCAGCGGCTCGTGCCGGGATGCGAGCAGGATTTTGCCCGGAGCCGTGCAGTGCAGCGGCAGCCTCGAACCGGGTGCGATGGTCAGCTCCGCCGCCCGGCCGTGCAGCCGCTCGACGACCAGGGCGTGGTTCCCGTCCAGCACGCTGACCTGCACCGTCTCGCCCGTCACCGCCAGGAGCTCTGACAGGCACCCGACCAGCACCCGGCGGTCGGCGGCGGGCAGGGGCACCACCGGCGATCGGTCGCCCAGCCGGTACAGCCCTCCCCTCTTGGCCACGAGCCCCGCGCGGACGAGGAACCCGAGCATGCGGTGCACGGTGGTCCTCGGCAGGCCGGTCGCCTGCACGAGCTCGGCGAGCGAACTGCTGGTGTCCCGGTGCAGGAACGTGCGCAGCACCATCAGCACCTTGGCGGCGGAACCATCGCTCTCACGTGAGCCGTCGACGAGTTGTGCGCGCATCTGTTCTCCCCGGCGGACCGGTCCCGCGACCGGCCCGCCGATCTCCGTCAGCGCAGGGTCGCCGGAAGAACGCTCATCCGGCGGATCATCCACTCGGATTCCCACTCGTACGGCGTGGTCGTGCTCAGCCGGGCCTGCGGGAAACGGCGCAGGAACCCGCTCACCGCGATCTGGGCTTCGAGGCGCACCAGCGACGCGCCGATGCAGTAGTGCATGCCCAGGCCGAACGAGAGGTGCCCGTGCCCGCCGCGCGCGGAGTCGAAGCTGTCCGCCCCCTCCCCCGGTTCCCGGTTGGCCGCGGCGATGCTCACCTGCACGGGGGCGCCCTTGGGAATGAGGTAGCCGCCGAGCTCGATGTCCTCCAGCGGGAAGCGCCAGGTCGGGTGCGGGAACGGCGGGTGCACGCGCAGCGCCTCCTCGATCCACGACTTGATCTCGTCGTCGGTCTTCGGCCGCTCCTCCACCGGACGCCGCAACGCCTCGAAGAGGGACGCCGAGATCAGGCTGCCCGTCGTCTCGTAGCCCGTGATGATCATGCCCAACGTCCACACGATCACCTCGCCCTCCGTCACGGCGGCGTCGATGCCGTTGGAGGACGCCAGAAGCCCGGTGATGACGCCGTCGCGCAGCGGTGCGGGATCGGCCACCCAGCCCTCGACCGCGCCGTACAACGCCCGCACGGCAAGGGTCCTGGCCTCGTAGTCCGACGAGTAGAGCATCACGTCGGTGATGCTGCGCAGCTGCCGTTCCGCCTCGTCGGGCAGGCCCAGCATCTCGGAGATGAACGCCAGCGGGATCTTGTGGGTGTAGTCGGTGACGACGTTGACCTCGTTGTCCCCGAGTGCGCCGCGCTGTTCGAGCTCGTCGAGGAAGCCCTCGACCTTCACGCTGACGCGCTCGCCCCACTTCTCGGTGTTGCGCGGGCTCAGGACGGGCGCGTGCAGCCGCCTGATCCGCGCGTGGTCCTCCCCGTCACTCATGATCATGGCCCGCGCGTACTCGGGTGGCGGCTGGGAGCCGACCATCAGGCCCGGCTGCTTCATGAACTCGGGCACGAGGGTGATGTCCTTGCCCATCTTCGGGTGCGCGAGCGCGACCTTGACGAGCTCGCGGTCGCACACCACCCACGCGTGCTGCCCGAGGTAGGGAATCCGCACGACCGGGGCCACCCGCGCGGCGGCGAGCAGTTCCGGCATGCAGTCGAAAGGACCAGGATCGATGGGCATGGTCGTCTCGGGGGCCTGCAGCCCCGTGTTCGTCGTCCCGTTCAACGTGCGATACCTCCGGTGGGAATCTGGTCCTGGAAAACGACAGCGGACTCGATCAGGTCGGCGGCCCGCTTCGGCGCGTCGCTGTTGTTGAGGTCCACCGCGATCTCGGCGGCGCGACGCCGGTAGCGCTCGTCGGTCCGCACGGTGGTGACGGCGGCGCGCAGGCTGGACTCGGTGACAGCACGGGGTTTCACGACCACGCCGACGCCGGCGTACTCGACCCTTGCCGCCACGTCGGGGTTTTCCTCCGTCGCGGGAACGACGACCAACGGCACCCCGTGCGCGAGAGCGGCGTTGACCCCGTTGTAGCCGCCGTTGGTCATCATCACGTCCACATGCGGAAGCAGGTGGTGGTACGGCACGAACCGTTCCATCCGGACGTTGCGCGGCAACGGAAGCAGCCGCTCCACGTCCAGTTTGCTGCCGGTCGTCAGCACGACGAGGACGTCTTCGTCGGCGAGAGCGCGCACGGCGGGCACCAGCATCCGTTCGACGTCGTTGGCGGTGGTGCCCTGCGTGATCAGGACGACGGGCCGGTCCCCGGACAGCTCGTCCCACCACGACGGCGGGTCGAAGTGCTTCGGTGCCACGCCGAACAGGCCGCCGATGAAGTGGGTTCCCGGCGCCAGGTCGCGGCGCGGGAACTCGAACGACGCCACGGACCCGACCAGGTACAGGTCGGGGTATCGGGAGATGTTCTCCATCGCCCTCGTCTTCAACCGGGGCAGCCCGACCTGCGCGCGCACGCGGTCGGCTTCCGCGCGCAGGTCCCGCATGGACACCTGGTCGCCGGCGAACCTCAGCGCGGCGTTGCGCAGGCGGTTCCACGGGTTCGTGCTCGGCCCCAGGCCCATTCCCAGCGGCCCGGTGTCGCGGCTGCCCAGGATGTAGATGGAGTTCGCCAGCCACACCAGGGGAATCCCCGTCTTCTCGCTGGCGAAGCAGGCGCCGTAACACATGTCGTCGGCGAGGATGCGGTCGGCGGGAAACCGTTCCAGCAACGCCAGGATGTCCGCGAGCTGGCCGGGTGCGGTGCGGTAGAAGATGTCCCGGACCCCGACCTTGAAGCTCTTCAGCCCGGCCAGTCCGGCGTGCTCGGGAAACGCCTCCTCCCGGCTCCTGCCGCCGAAGTCGAGCCCTTCGGTCATCGGCTCGAAGCGCGCCCCGGTCCGTTCGACCTGTTCCCGGAAGACCTCACCGGTGTACCAGCGCACCTCGTGACCGCGGCGCGTCAGTTCGGTGGCTATCTCGAACAGGCTGACAACATGTCCTGGGGCCGGTGTCGTCGCGATCAGCACTCGGGTCAACGTCGCCTCCAGCGGCTGCTCCGGGGTGGCCGCTGAGCGGCTCGCGTCAGCATCGCCCTGTTCACGGCGCTGTCCGGCGTGTCAAGACAAACCCCGCGCGGTTGCGCAGGGGCCGGGCGGCTTCCGCCCGTCTCAATACCGCTCACGGACCTGCTAGGCCGTTCCCGACCGGCTCTGTCGGGGGATACGGGCGCACCTCCGCCGCGCCAACAATGGCGCCAGATCAATTCCTTGCCCGCCGCTAGCGCACCGGAAGGAAGTCCGCGGTGACAACGCTGCAAGAGGTCAACGGGCTCGACGCCATCGGTGAGAGGAAGAACGTCACCGTCATCGGCGCGGGTGTCGCCGGGCTGGTGACGGCTTACGAGCTGGAGCGTCTCGGCCACCAGGTGGAGATCGTCGAGGCCGGCGACAGGATCGGCGGACGCGTCCACACCCACCGCTTCACGGGCGAGGGCGAGGGCGAGGGCGAGGCCGGGCCGTTCGCCGAGCTCGGTGCGATGCGCATTCCTTCCGCACACCGCCTGACCCTGCACTACATCGCGGAACTCGGCCTGCAGGACCAGGTCCTGCCGTTCCACACGATCTTCTCCGACGACGCGGCGTACCTGCCGAGCTCGTCCGGCTACCTGCGCGTGCGCGACGCACACGACGTGCTCGTCAACGACTTCGCTTCCGGAGTGCCCGCCGGGCGCTACCGCGACGGCACCCTGCTGTTCGGTGCCTGGCTGGACGCGACCATCAGGGCCATCGCGCCGCGCCAGTTCTACAACGGCATGCACGGCGAGATCGGCACCGGTCTGCTCGACCTGGTCGACGAGGTCGACCTGACGCCGTACCGCCGCGGCCACAACGGCACCATGATCGACCTGCACGCCTTCTACGCGGGCAACCCGCGCATCCGCTCGCTGGTGCCGCCGCACCTGGAGCGCTTCCTCGACGACGTGCTCGACGAGACCAGCTCCGACATCGTGCGGCTGCGCGACGGCATGGACCTGATCCCCCGCAGCCTCGCGGCCCGCCTGCTCGGCAGGATCACCCTCGGTCAGGAGGTCACCGGGATCGAGGTCCGCGACAAGGACGTGGTCCTGAACCTGAGGCAGGGCACCAGGTCCTTCACCAGGATTTGCGACTACGTGGTGTGCACGGTGCCGTTCACGGTGCTGCGCGGGATGCGTCTCAGCGGGTTCGACGACGAGAAGCTCGACATCATCCACGAGACGAAGTACTGGCCCGCCACGAAAGTCGCCTTCCACTGCCGCGAGGCGTTCTGGCACGAGGACGGCATCCGCGGCGGCGGCTCCTTCACCGGCGGGCACGTGCGGCAGACCTACTACCCGCCCGTCGACGGCGATCCGGCGCACGGCGCGGTGATGCTCGCCAGCTACAGCATCGGTCCCGACGCCGACGCGCTGAGCGAACTCACCGAGCAGGAACGAATCGCGCTCATCACCCGGGAACTAGGCGTCATGCACCCCGAACTGCGCCGCCCCGGCATGGTCCTCGGCGTCGCCGCGAAGGCCTGGGGCGAGCACCGCTGGTCCCTCGGCGCGGCGACGATCCGCTGGGAACAGGACTCCGCGCTGCGGGAGGCGCAGCGCCGCGAGGCGACGAGGCCGCAGAAGGGCCTCTTCTTCGCCGGGGAGCACTGCTCGTCGAAGCCCGCGTGGATCGAGGGCGCGATCGAGTCGGCGATCGACGCGGCGCACGAGATCGAGTGGTGCGAACGACGGACGGGCGTGGCGTTCCCCGCACGCCGCCTCACCCGCACGGAGAAGTCCGCATGAGCGTCTTCGACCTGCCCAGGCTGCACTTCCGCGGTGTCGCCTCCACACGCCTGCCGACGGGGCCGCGCAACGGCCTCGTCGACCTGGCGACGAACACCGCCCTGACAGCGGACGGCGAGCCGTTCCCGGTGCACCGGCCGCCCGCCGAGTACCACGCCCACCTCGACGAGACGGGCCCCCGGTACGACAGCGCGGGCAGCGAGACGCCCGACGGGCCGTTCAGCGCCGCCAAGGGCCGTGACTTCGCCGGCAACGGGCACTTCTCGATCAACGCGCAGGTCGTCAGCACCGAACGCGTGGCAGGCCGGCCCGACACGGCGGATCCGGTGGTGGGACGGGCCGTCGACTTCTGGGGCCACTACAACGAATACCTGGCGACCACGGTCAACCGGGCGCGGATCTTCGACGTGGACCCCGCCTCCGACTGGACGACGACCCTCATGGTCGGCCAGGTCGGCTTCGGCCGCGACGGGCGGTCGCACGACGTCGGCTACATGGCGACCGGTGCGGTCAAGGGCTTCTCGCCGCCGCGCTGGCACGCCACCGGACGTGGCTGCGGGCACTGGCAGCTGGGCCGCTCGGTGGTGCACCAGTTCGTCGTCACCGACGAGGACCTGCGCTGGCTGGACGAGGTAGCGGTGTCGCCGGTCGCGCGACTTCTCCAGGAGGCCGGGACGGGTGGTCTCGTCGTGCAGTTCGCCCTCGACGGCCAGTCCGCACCACAGGCACCGGATCAGCCCTCCCAATGGCGTTTGCACGGCACGATCGCGCCGTGGCGGCCCGGGGAGCTGCGCACCTACCCGGCCGGACGGCTGCTCGTGCCGGATCGCGGCACCCGCAACCGCATGGGCAACCTCACGGTCGGGACCTCGCCGGGCAAGGTCGTGCTGAACATGATCACGGCGCCCGCACCGGCGGCCGCGGCCCGGGACCTCGAACTGCGCACGGTCCGCGACGACCGGCTGGTGGCCCGGATCCCTTCCGCGGCGTACACCGAGGACGCGGCACTGACCGCCGGTGTGGTCACGGTTCCCGGCCTGCTGTCCGAAGAGGACATCGCGGGTGACGCGTTGCAGATCGTCGCCTCGGACGGCGTGCTCCTGCTGCGGGAGCAGGAGATCAACCTCCAGGTCGACGACGCGAGCGTGTTCGTGGAGCACCCCCGCGGCGCCGATGACGCCGAGCACGACGTCGAGGTGGCGGTGCGGTCGTTCGTCCGCGGCCGTCCCGCCCCGGTGCGCGACATCGCGGTCCGGCAGTTCACCAACCCGGCGGCCCGTCCTCGTGGCCCGGTCGACGCGGTCGTCTCGCTCGACACCGACGTGCTCGAGACCGACGAGCGCGGTCACGGCCGGTTCACCATGCGCGGCAAGGCGGCAGGCACCGCACGGGTGCTGTTGACGGCCGAGCCGGCGCCCGCCGCGCTCGACCACGACAACGACGACAAGCTCGGTTTCTGGTCCGGTGCCGGGTACCTGAGCGTGCGGGTGCTGCCGGACGACTGGCACCTCGACGACGTGGAGCAGGCCGACTTCGACCTCGTCTACCGCGAGGTGTTCGCCTACTACGAACACCTCTTCTCCTTCATGGACAAGGAGGTCTTCAGTCTCGCGAACCGCAGCCGCACCGAGACCTACGCCAAGTTGATCTGGCAGATGTGCGATCCGCAGAACAAGACGAAGACCTACTACATGCCGCCGACGCGCGATCTCTCCGAAGCGAAGTCGCGGCTGTTGCTGAAGTTCCTCCGCACCCAGCAGATGCCCGGCCACCTGCTGCTGCCGGCCGAGACGACCGTGCCCGTCCGCAACCGCATCGCCACGCGCGGCCGGTTGGTCGAGGTCCTGCGGGAGGCGGCCCTGGTCGAGCTGGCCGTCATGCTGCAGTACCTCTACGCGGCCTACTCCGTGCCGACCTACGGCGCCGGCGCGGAGTACGTGCGGCTCGGCCTGTGGACCCCCGAACAGCTGCAGCTCGCCTGCGGTGACGGCGGGGAGACCCTCGACGAGGGCATCCGCAGCATGCTGCTCGGCATCGCCCGCGAGGAGATGATCCACTTCCTGCTGGTCAACAACATCATCATGGCGCTGGGCGAACCGTTCCACGTGCCGCGGGTCGACTTCGGCACCATCAACCACGAACTGCCGGTGCCGCTGGACTTCGCGCTGGAACGGCTGGGCCTGGGCAGCGTGGAGCGCTTCACCCGGATCGAGAAGCCCGAGCACCAGGTCGGTGATCTGCGGCCGCGCGACGGTGAGCCCCAGGCGCAGCGCCAGGAACACGGCTACGCCTCGTTGAGCGAGCTGTACGCGGACATCCGTGAAGCGTTGCAACAGATTCCCGGCCTCTTCCTGGTGGACAAGGGCAGGGGCGGTGGCGAGCACCACCTGTTCCTGCGGGAGTCGATCAACCACGAGCACCCCGACTACCAGCTGGAGGTCGACGACCTCCCGAGCGCCCTGTACGCGATCGACGTGATCACCGAGCAGGGCGAGGGCGGGGTGCTCGACGAGGACGCCGTCGAGGACTCCCACTACACGTCGTTCCTGCTCATCGGTGAGCTGCTGCGCAAGGCACCGGTGACGGGCCCGCACGGCGAGCTGTGGAACCCCGCGTACCCGGTGGCCCGCAACCCGTCCCTGAACCCCGCGAGCCCCGCCGCCGAGGCGGTGACGGACCCGGACGCCCGCACGGTCATGCAGATCTTCAACGAGTCGTACTTCATGGCCCTGCAGCTGATGGCCCAGCACTTCGGCGAACGCCCGGACGCGAGCCTGCGCCGGTCGGACCTGATGAACGCGGCCATCGACATCATGGCCGGGCTGATGCGCCCGCTGGCCGAACTGCTGGTGACCCTCCCCTCCGGGCGGCGCGGCACGACGGCCGGGCCCTCGTTCGAACTCCCCGACGTGCCCGCCGCGATCTCACGGCCGGACGTGGCCCGGCGCTCGATCGCGATGCGGCTGGACGACATCGCGGCCCAGTGCGCCAAGTGCGCCCTCGTGCCCGCGCGAGTCGGCGAGCTGAGCACGTTCTGGGCGGACCACTTCCGCGCCCAGGCCGGAGGGCTGTGACATGCGATCCGTGACGCTGCCCCGGTTCAGCCTCCAGGGCTGGACCGCCGAGGACATCTCCGACCCGTACCCGGTGTACCGGCGGTACCGCGAAGTCCGGTCCGTGCACGAAGGCGCGGACGACGGCCCGCCCACGTTCTACGTCTTCGGCTACGAGGACGTGGTGAAGGTGCTGTCCGACCGCAACTTCGGTCGCGTGTCACGCTCCACTGAGGACGGTGTGCCGCTGTCCCTGCCGGTGCCGCCGGAGTTCGCCGCGCTGCGCTCGGTCGTGGAGAACTGGCTCGTCTTCCTCGACCCGCCCGAGCACACCCGGCTGCGGTCGTCGCTGCAGAAGGAGTTCTCGGCCGGGGTGGTCACCGCGTTGCGTCCGCGCATCGCCCGCATCGCCCAGGAGCTGCTGTCGCGGCTCGCGGGCCGGGCCGACCTGGTCAGCGGTTTCGCGGCGCCGTTCCCGATCATGGTGATCTGCGAGCTCCTCGGTGTTCCCGCCCAGGACCACCAACGGCTGCGCGACCTGGCCGTGGCGTTGCAGGGGGCCAGCACCACCCGGACCGGCGAGTCGCGCCACATCGACGCGGAGGGCGCCGCGCGGGAACTCACGGACTACTTCCGCGACCAGGCGCAACGGCGGCAGCCGGGCGAGCACGACCTGATCGCGTTGATGCTCGGCATCCCGCTGAGCACGGAACGCGTCGTCGGCACGTGCGTGCACCTCCTGACCGCGGGACACGAGACGACCACCAACTCGCTGGCCAAGGCCGCGCTGATCCTGCGCGGCCACCCGGACCTGCTCGCCGACCTGCGCGACTACCCGGACCTGGTGCCCACCGCCGTGGAGGAACTGCTCCGCTACGACCCGCCGGTGCAGGCGGTGACGCGCTGGGCCCGCCAGGACGCCGTCGTCGGCGGCACGACCATCCCGGCCGGCAGCCGCGTGATCGCCCTGCTCGGCTCGGCCAACAGGGACCCGGCGCGCTTCCCGCGCCCCGACGCCGTGGACGTGCACCGGCCGGCGGACCGGCACCTCGGGTTCGGCATCGGCATCCACTACTGCCTGGGCGCGACGCTGGCCCGCGCCGAGCTGGAGATCGGCCTGCGCGCGCTGCTGGACGGCCTGCCGGGCTGGGAGAAGGCGCCCCACCAGGTCGAGTACGCCGACGACATGGTCTTCCACGGCCCCGCCCGCCTCGTCCTCGACCTGCCCACCAGCCCGGAAGGAACGCACCCGTGACATCGCAGACCGACGCAGTCGGCGGCAAGTACGACCAGTTCGCACAGGCCGGCACCACGGAAGCCCTGGGCGGCAACATCCACGCGGGCTACTGGGACGCCGGTGCCGAGCACGTGCCGATGGCCGCCGCGACCGACCGCCTGACCGACCTGGTGGCCGAGCGCCTGGCGCTGCAACCCGGTCACCGGGTCCTCGACGTGGGCTGTGGCAACGGTTTTCCGGCCGTGCGCATCGCCGAGACCCACGACGTGCACGTCACCGGCATCACGGTGTCGCAGCAGGAGGTCGCCAGGGCAGCCGGGCTCGCGGCGGAGTCGGAGGCGCAGGACCGCCTCAGCTTCCGGCTCGCCGACGCCGCCGGCCTGCCGGACGACCTCGGCACGTTCGACGCCGTCTTCGCGATCGAGTCGTTGCTGCACCTGTCCGACCAGGCCGCGGCGCTGACGCGGCTGCGCCGGTTCGTGCGTCCCGGCGGCAGGCTCGTCGTGGCGGACCTGTGCCAGCGCGAACCGTTCACCGGCGCGGGCGAGGCGGTGCTGACGGGCATGATCCGCACGCTGGAGATCGCCGGCATCAACAGCGAGCAGCAGCACCGGGCGAACCTGGAGCAGGCGGGCTGGGACCTGCTGGAGCTGCTGGACATCGGCGAGAACGTGCGGCCGAGCTACGAGCAGGCGGCCGCCGCGTTCCGCCGGATCGCCGACTCGGCACCGCCCTTCGCGGCCGCGGACATCATCACGGCCGCGGAGCTCATGGCGGCCTTCGGGGAGAACCCGAGCAGCGGCTACGTCCTGATCACCGCCCAACGGCCGTAGAAGGGGGTCCGCCATGACAGCCCAGCTGAGCAAGCCCGCCACCCTGCGCGCTCGCGGAAACGCCGGCCACCTGCACCGCATCGCCCTGTCCGCCGCGACCCGCCAGGGCGCGCACATGCGCACCGCGGACGTGCGCGCCTGGCTCGCGCAACGCCGCCAGGCCAACGTCCTGCAGGTCGAACGCGTCCCGTTCGCCGATCTCGACCAGTGGCACTTCGTGAGGTCCACCGGCGACCTCGTGCACGCGAGCGGCCGGTTCTTCGCGATCGAGGGCCTGCACGTGGTGGAGCACGACGGCCCGCACGGCGACGGCCCCTACCGCGAGTGGCAGCAGCCGGTCATCAAGCAGCCAGAGGTCGGGATCCTGGGCATCCTGTGCAAGGAGATCGACGGAGTCCTGCACTTCCTGATGCAGGCCAAGATGGAACCGGGCAACCCCAACCTGGTGCAGCTGTCCCCGACCGTCCAGGCGACGCGCAGCAACTACACCGGGGCGCACGGCGGGTCGAGCGTGAAGCTGCTGGGGCACTTCGCCGACCTCGACCGCGACCAGGTCGTCGTCGACGTCCTGCAGGCCGAGCAGGGGTCGTGGTTCTTCCGCAAGTCCAACCGCAACATGATCGTCGAGACCTCCGCGGAGATCGCCGAGGACGAGGACTTCCGCTGGCTCACCCTCGGGCAGATCGCGGAGCTGCTGCACGAGGACGAGACGGTGAACATGAACGCGCGCAGCGTGCTGTCCTGTCTTCCCTACTACGACCCGAATCCGGGCGCGCTGCACTCCGACGTCCAGCTGCTGTCCTGGTTCACCGGCGAACGGGCGCGTCACGACGTGCGGACCACGCGCATCCCGCTGGCGTCCGTGGAGGGCTGGAAGCGCGGCCCCGACGCCGTCGAGCACGAGGACGGCCGGTACTTCAAGGTCGTGGCGGTCGCCGTGCACGGCAGCAACCGGGAGCGGATCAGCTGGACCCAGCCGCTGCTGGAGTCCGTCGACATGGGCGTCTCGGCGTTCCTGGTGCGCGACTTCGGCGGCGTCCAGCACGTGCTGGTGCACGCCCGCGCCGACGGCGGCTTCCTCGACACCGTCGAACTCGCGCCCACCGTGCAATGCACGCCGCGCAACTACGAACACCTCCCCGCTGAGCAACGCCCGCCGTTCCTCGACGTGGTGCTGGGGGCCGAGCGGTCCCGCATCCGTTACGAGGCAGTGCATTCCGAGGAGGGCGGCCGGTTCCTGAACACCCGCTGCCGCTACCTCACCGTCGAGGCCGACCCCTCGCTGGTGCCGTCCGAGCCGCCACCCGGCTTCGTCTGGGCCACGCCCGCGCAGCTGACCACGCTGGCGCGGCACGGCCACTACCTCAACGTGGAGGCGCGCACGCTGCTGGCGTGCATGAACGCCGCCTCCGCCTGGCCACGGGGACTGGTGTGAAATGAAGAGGATCACTGTTCTCGGCGCGACGGGGTTCATCGGCTCGGCGGTGCTGAAGACCCTGGCACGTCAGGAAATCCGCCTGCGTGCCGTGGCCCGCAAACCGGCCGAGGTGCCGCCCGGCCCTGCCGAGGTCGAGGTGGTGACCGCCGACCTCACCGACCGCGCCGAGCTCATCAACGCGGTCGAGGGCTCGGACGCGGTCGTCTACCTGCTCCTCGGCGACGGCGGCTGGCGTGCCGCCGAGGACGGCTCCGCCGAGCGCGTGAACGTCGGTGTCATGCAGGACCTGCTCGACGTGCTGGGCCGCGACAACGGCATCCGGCCCGTGATCGTCTACGGCGGCGCGGCGTCCCAGGTCGGTGTGCCGCAACGGGAACCGCTCGACGGCAGTGAGCCGGACAAGCCCGAGACCGCGTACGACCGGCAGAAGCTGCGCGCCGAACTGCTGCTGGAGCAGGCGACTGCCGCCGGCCGGGTGCGGGGCATCAGCCTGCGACTGCCCACCGTGTTCGGCGAGAACACGCCGGGTGGTGGCCACGACCGCGGTGTCGTGTCCGCGATGGCGGCCAGGGCGCTCGCCGGGCAGCCGATCACCATATGGCACGACGGCACCGTGCGCCGCGACCTGGTGCACGTCGACGACATCGCCGCCGCGTTCGCCGCGGCACTCGCGCACCCCTATCCGTTGTCCGGCAGGCACTGGCTGCTCGGGGCGGGCCGTGGTGACGCGCTCGGCGACGTGTTCCGGCTCATCTCCGCCATCACGTCCGAGCACACCGGGGCCCCGCCGGTCGAGGTGACCTCGGTCCAGGCCCCCTCGCACGCTCCCGTGACCGACTTCCGCAGCGTGACCATCGACTCCTCCGCGTTCCGGGCCGTCACCGGCTGGCGCCCGGAGATCCCGCTGGGGGAAGGGATCCACCGAACCATCGCCGCACTCGCCCGAAAGGCTCGCCCATGACCACGCGTGTTTGGGACTACCTCCTCGAGTACCAGAACGAACGGCTCGACGTCCTCGACGCCGTCGAGAAGGTGTTCAACTCCGGGCAGCTCGTGCTCGGGGAGAGCGTGCGCGGGTTCGAGGAGGAGTTCGCCGCCTACCACGGCGTCGGGCACTGCGTCGGCGTCGACAACGGCACGAACGCGATCACGCTCGGGCTGCAGGCGCTGGGCGTCCAGCCGGGCGACGAGGTGATCACGGTGTCGAACACGGCGGCGCCGACCGTCATCGCGATCGACAACGCGGGCGCCACGCCGGTGTTCGTCGACGTCCGCGAGGAGGACTTCCTCATGGACACCACGCAGATCGAAGCGAAGATCACCGACCGCACCCGGTGCCTCGTGCCCGTCCACCTCTACGGGCAGTGCGTCGACATGGCGGCCATCCGGGCGATCGCGGACAAGCACGGTCTGAGCGTGCTGGAGGACTGCGCCCAGGCACACGGTGCCCGTCAGCACGGCAAGATCGCCGGCTCGACCGGTGACGTCGCGGCGTTCTCCTTCTACCCCACCAAGGTCCTCGGCGCGTACGGCGACGGCGGCGCGGTGATCACCCCGCACGACAACGTCGCCGCCCAGCTGCGCAGGCTGCGCTACTACGGCATGGACGAGATCTACTACACGGTCCAGACCCCGGCGCACAACAGCCGCCTCGACGAGGTCCAGGCGGAGATCCTGCGGCGCAAGCTGACCCGGCTCGACACCTACGTCGCCGGGCGGCAGGCGGTGGCGCGCCGGTACGAGGAAGGCCTGCAGGACACCGGACTCAGGCTTCCCGCCACGAACGCGGGCAACGACCACGTCTACTACGTCTACGTGGTCCGGCATCCCCGGCGCGACGACATCATCGAGCGCCTCAAGTCCTACGACATCCACCTCAACATCAGCTACCCGTGGCCCGTGCACACCATGAGCGGTTTCGCGCACCTCGCCGAGCGCACCGGCTCGTTGCCCGTCACCGAGGCGCTGGCGGGCGAGATCTTCTCGCTGCCGATGTACCCCTCGCTGTCGCCCGACCAGCAGGACAAGGTCGTCCACGCGCTGCGTCAAGTGCTGTCCACGCTCTGATCCCCGTTCGCACCGACCGCAGGAGCCCACATGGAAGTCCGCACGCTCGCAGTCGAAGGGGCGCTGGAGTTCAGCCCGCAGGTGTTCGCCGACGACCGGGGACGCTTCCTCTCCCCGTTCCAGGAGACGGCGTTCACCGACGCGCACGGCGAGCCCCTGTTCCCGGTCAGGCAGACCAACCACAGCGTGTCGAGCCGTGGTGTGGTGCGGGGGATCCACTACACCACCACGCCGCCGGGCTGCGCCAAGTACGTCTACTGCGCGGCCGGCTCGGCGATCGACATCGTGGTCGACATCCGGGTCGGCTCGCCGACGTTCGGCCGGTGGGACGCCGTGCTGATGGACCAGAACCACCACCGCACCATGTACTTCCCGGTCGGTGTGGGACACGCGTTCGTCGCACTGGAAGACAACACCGTCATGTCGTACATGGTGTCGAGCAGCTACGTGGCGGCCAACGAGCTCGCCCTCGACGTCCTCGACCCGGCTCTCGGGCTTCCCGTGCCGAAGGACGTCCCGCCGATTCTGTCCGAAAGGGACGGTGTGGCGATCACCCTCGCCCAGGCCCTGGAACAGGGTCTGCTGCCCGACTACGAGCTCTGCCGGCAGCTCGAGCAGGACCTGACGCGGGCGAAGGCCGGCTCGTTCCTCTGACCCCAGACCGACCACGACACGTTCACCTCATCAGGAGAAGCACGCCATGACCCAGACCTTGCCCCAGCCGCACGAAGTCGGCGCGCTCTACGACAAGCTGACCCTGAGCGCGATGCGCGACGGCAGCTTCAACACCAACGTGCACATCGGTTACTGGGACTCGCCGGAGTCGACGGCCTCGATCGACGAGGCGATGGACCGGCTGACGGACGTGTTCATCGAGCAGCTCCAGGTGGGCGAGTCGTCCCACGTGCTCGACCTCGGCTGCGGTGTCGGCGGCCCCGGCCTGCGGCTCGCGGGGAAGACCGGCGCGCGCGTGACGGGCGTCAGCATCAGCGCGGAGCAGGTCAAGACCGCCAACAAGCTCGCGGCCGAGACGGGCCTCGCCGCCAGGGTGGTCTTCGAGCACGCCGACGCGCTGAAGCTGCCGTTCCAGGACGGGTCGTTCGACGCGGTGATGGCGCTGGAGTCGATCTGCCACATGCCCGACCGCGACCAGGTCTTCCGCGAGATCTTCCGGGTGCTCAAGCCCGGCGGCCGGGTGGTGCTGACCGACATCTTCGACCGCTACCCGCGCAAGGAGGTCCGCAGTCCCGGCATCGACAAGTTCTGCCGCGACCTCATGTGCACCACGGCCGACATCGACGACTACGTCCCGATGCTGCACCGGGCCGGCCTGCGGCTGCACAGCATCACCGACATCACCGAGCACAGCACGCTGCGCCTGGCCGACGAGATCGAGAAGCTGGGCGGCTTCGAGGAACGGCCCGTGGCGATGGACGAGGGCAACTTCGAGTTCTCCGAGGACGCCTTCAAGCCGTCCGACCTGTCCGGCGCGGACGACTTCGGCTGCCTGCTGGCCGTCGCGGTCCGTCCCTGAAAGCACTGACGCGGCAGGGCGGCGCGACCGCCCTGCCCCTTCTCCCACGAAAGGCGCGGACACGATGACCGGCGAACTCGAGCGGACCGAGGTGCTGATCGCGGGTGGCGGCCCGGTCGGGATGGCACTGGCGATCGACCTGGCGTACCGCGGCATCGGCTGCCTGGTGGCCGAGGCCGGTGACGGCACCGTCCGCCACCCCAAGGTGAGCACGATCGGGCCACGCTCGATGGAACTGTTCCGGCGCTGGGGACTCGCGGACGCGATCCGCGACGCCGGCTGGCCGCCCGACCACCCGCTGGACATCGCCTGGGTCACCAAGATCGGCGGGCACGAGCTGCACCGCTACCGGCGGGGCACGGCCGCGGACCGCCCGGTCTTCCAGCACACCCCCGAACCCGACCAGATCTGCCCGGCGCACTGGCTCAACCCCGTGCTGGCACAGGCGGTCGGCGTGCACCCGGCAGGGCCGTTGCGGCTGCGGACGTCGATCAGCGGCGTGACGCAGACCGACGACCACGTCCACGCCGTCCTCACCGACCTGGAAACCGGTACGACCAAACAGGTGCAGGCCAGGTACCTCGTGGCCTGCGACGGCGCGTCGTCCCCCATCCGCCAGGCCTGCGGGATCGACGCCCCCGCCCGGTTCCAGCCCCAGATCTTCCGCAACGTGCTGTTCCGCGCCCCCGAGCTCAGGGCCAGGCTCGGTGACAACACCGCACTCGTGCACTTCCTCGTCCGCTCGGCTACGCTGCGCTTCCCGTTGCGCTCCCTGGACGGCGACGCCCTCTTCAACATGGTCGTCGGCGTCGAGGACGAGACGGCTCCCCGCGCCGACGCGCTGTCCCTGATCCGCGACGCGATCGCGTTCGAGACGCCGGTCGAGGTGCTGAGCGACGGCGACTGGCACCTCACCCACCGCGTCGCCGACCGGTACCGGGACCGCCGGGTGTTCCTCGCCGGCGACGCCGCGCACACCCTGTCGCCGTCCGGCGGTTTCGGCCTCAACACCGGCATCGCCGACGCGGCCGACCTGGGCTGGAAGATCGCCGCCACGCTCGGCTGCTGGGCCGGTCCCGGCCTGCTCGACAGCTACGAGGCAGAACGCCGGCCGATCGCCGAGGAGAGCCTGCGCGAGGCCAACGCGAACCTGCGGCGCACGATGGACCGGCAGGTGCCGCAGGAGATCGACCTGGACGGCCCGGAGGGCGAGCAGGCCCGCAGGGCCATGGCCGAACGGCTCGCGTCGAGCGGCGCGCACCGCGAGTTCGACGCCCCGGAGATCCACTTCGGACTCCGCTACCGGTCCGCGGTCGTCGTCGACGATCCCGGCCAGCCGGTGGACATCGCCGTTCCGGACGCGGCCTGGCGGCCCGGTGGTGATCCGGGCAGGCGCGCCGCGCACGCCTGGTGGGACGCCACGACGTCCACGCTCGACCTGTTCGGGCGCGGTTTCGTCCTGCTCCAGTTCGGCGGTGACGAAGGACTTCCGCGGTTCGAGGAGGCGTTCGCCGAACGCGGTGTGCCGCTGAGCGTCCACCGCAGCGGCGACGACGAGCTGGCCAAGCTCTACGAACGGGCGTACGTCCTGGTCCGGCCGGACGGCCACGTGGCGTGGCGGGGCGACGAGCTCCCGGAGGACCCGGCTGCCCTCGCCGACACGGTGCGCGGAGCCACGACGACGAACGGAGAAAGCCCGTGAAACCGGACGAGTTGCTGAGGGCACCTCGGGCCGAGATGCCCACCGAACCGGCGCCCGTCGACTCCATCCCGGCGGTGCTGGCGGCGGGCGCGGTGGCACCGGTCGTCACCGTGGACTACTTCGGCGGCACCAACTGGGTGGTGTGCGACCCGGACCTCGCCCGCGCCGCGCTCCTGGACGCGCGGCTCAGCAAGGACATGGCGCTCGCGCCGGAGTGGATGCGGATCCCCGGCGCCATGCTCGGCGCCCAGCCCCGCGCCGAGGTCGCCAAGGCCATGGTGATGAGCGAGGGCGAGGAGCACACCCGGATCCGCCGGTTGCACGCGAAGTTCTTCTCCCCCCGCAAGCTCGCGGCGTGGGGTGAGCGGCTGACCGTGCTCGCCGCGCAGCTGCTGGACGAGCTCGCCTCGGAGGACGGCGAGGTGAACCTCGTCGACCGCTTCACCTTCCCGCTGCCGCTCGGTTTCTTCAGCGAGCTCATCGGGGTGCCGCCGCACCTGCGGCCGGCGCTGCGCGAGGTCACCGACAACATCATCTACTCGGAGAACCAGGACACGCGCGCCGCCGGCGTGGGCGGGCTCGCCGGCACCGTCGCCCGGTGGGCGGCCGCCAAGAACGTCCTCGACGACGGGTTCATCACCGACCTTCTGGCGGCCGAGGCCGAGGACGCGGTCAGCCTGAACGAGGTCGTGACGTGGACGACCGGCCTGATCATGGCGGGCTACGAGTCCACGGCGAGCCTGATCGCCTCCTCGATCCACGAGGCCCTGCGGCGCCCGCCCGCGGAGCGGCCGCGCACCGAGGCCGAGATCGGCGACTGGGTGGAGGAGACCCTGCGGGTGCAGCCCCCGCTGCCGCACGCGACCTGGCGGTTCGCCACCGAGGACGTCGAGCTCGGCGGCTACCTGATCCCCGAGGGCGCGCCGGTGCAGGTCAACCTCGCGACGGCGAACCGCTGCCCGCACCGCACCGCCGGGGACGGGTTCGCCCCGGGAACCGGTGGCGACCACGTGAGCTTCGGCCTGGGCCGCCACCTCTGCCTGGGCGCGCCGCTGGCCCGCCTGGAGGCCAGGACCGCCCTCGGCGCGTTCCTGGCGCGCTTCCCGCACGCCCGCCTGAGCGAGACGAGCGAGGTGCGCTGGGAGTCCGACTGGATCATCCGGCGCATCAGCTCCCTGCCCGTCGTCCTGTCGCCCCAGTAGAAGGAAAGAGATGACGCAGACCCACGAAGGACCGCCGGCGGACGATTCGGTGAGCCAGATGCTGGTGCACCTGCGCGCGGCGCACCTGCTGCGCGCGGCGGTGGTGCTCGACCTGGCCGACACGCTGGAGGACGAGGCGCTCTCCGTCGCGGACCTGGCCGCCCGCACGAGCACCGATCCCGGCGTGCTCGGCAGGCTGCTGGCGGCACTGGCGAGCTTCGGTGTGTTCACCCTGACCGACGACGGCCGGTACGCGCACACCGCGCTGTCCCGGACGATGTGCTCCACCCACCCGGTGGGCCGCATCCTCGCCCAGGACCTGAAGTCCGACGCCACGTGGCAGGCGTGGAGCAGCCTCGCCGCCGCTGCGAAAGAAGGCCGCAGCCCGTTCGCGGTGGTGCACGGCACCGACTTCTACAGCTACATCAGCGAGCACGACCCCGAACAGGCCGCGAACTTCCACCAGGCCATGAACAACGCGACCGAGGAGGACAACGGCGACGTCGTCGCGGCGCTGGGCCTGCCCGCCACGGGCCTGGTGGTGGACGTCGGAGGTGGCCGCGGCGGCCTGCTGCGGGACGTCCTGCGCGCCGCACCGGACCTGCGCGGAGTGCTGTTCGACGTCGAGGGGGTCATCGCCGACGCCCTGCCGGAGCTGGTCAGCGACCCGCTCGCCTCGCGGTGCGAGACCGTCGCCGGGGACGCGCTGGTCGCCGTGCCCGAGGGCGCGGACCTGTACCTGCTGCGGTTCATCCTGCACAACTGGGGCGACGAGGACTGCGTCCGCATCCTGGAGTCCTGTGCGCGGGCCGCTCGGCCCGGTTCCCGGATCGTGGTGGTCGAGGTGCTGCTGGAGAAGTCCGGCACGCCCGACGCGTACACCGCGATGGCCGACATGGGGATGTTCGTGCTGTTCGGCAGCCAGGAACGCACCGAGGCCGAGTACGCGGGCCTGTTCGAGCGGGCCGGGCTGGAGTACCGCGGTTCGACGGCGACGGAGTCGCTGCACCTGTTCGAGGCCGTCGCACGCTGACGACGCGAGGGGCACGCTCTAGCCCGGAGCGCGCCGGCAGCACGTCTGACCGCGAACTCGCCCAGCGGCCTTTCGAGCCACACCATCAAACGACACGAGGGGCGCGCTCCGCACTGGAGCGCGCCCCTCGTCGTCTGTCAGAGCGAGGCGGTGAGGCGCTCCACGCGCTCGTCCACCACCGGAACAGATCCCGCACAGCTCCGTGCGTGGCACCTGCCCGACACCGCCGCACGCCAAAAACGACACGAGGGGCGCGCTCCGGTCCGGAGCGCGCCCCTCGTCACCGTTTGGTCAGAGCGAGGAGATGAGGCGCTCCACGCGCTCGTCCACCGCCCGGAACGGGTCCTTGCACAGCACGGTGCGCTGCGCCTGGTCGTTCAGCTTCAGGTGCACCCAGTCGACGGTGAAGTCGCGACCGGCGGCCTGCGCGGCGGCGATGAAGTCACCGCGCAGCTTGGCCCGCGTGGTCTGCGGCGGGGTGTCCTTGGCGGCCTCGATCTCACCGTCGTCGGTCACGCGCTCGACCTGGCCCTTGCGCTGCAGCAGGTCGAACACGCCACGGCCACGGCGGATGTCGTGGTAGGCGAGGTCGAGCTGGGCGATGCGCGGGTTGGACAGGTCCATGTTGTGCTTTTCCATGTACCGGTTCATCAGGCGGTTCTTGATGGCCCAGTCGATCTCGCGGTCGATCTTCGTGAGGTCCTGCGACTCGACGGCGTCGAGCGTGCGGCCCCACAGTTCGAGGACGCGCTCCGCCATGGGGTCCGGCGAGCGCTTGGCGCAGTGCTCGACGGCCTTCTCGAAGTACTCGCGCTGGATGTCGAGCGCGGAGGCCTCCTTGCCGCCCGCCAGCCTCACCGTCCTGCGACCGGTCAGGTCGTGGGAGATCTCGCGGATGGCGCGGATCGGGTTGTCCAGCGAGAAGTCCCGGAACTGGACGCCCTGCTCGATCATCTCCAGCACCAGGTTCGCGCTGCCCACCTTCAGCAGCGTCGTCACCTCGGACATGTTCGAGTCGCCGACGATGACGTGCAGGCGCCGGTAGCGCTCGGCGTCGGCGTGCGGCTCGTCGCGGGTGTTGATGATCGGACGGGACCGCGTGGTCGCGGACGACACGCCCTCCCAGATGTGCTCGGCGCGCTGCGAGAGGCAGTACACGGCGCCGCGCGGGGTCTGCAGCACCTTGCCGGCGCCGCAGATGAGCTGGCGGGTGACCAGGAACGGCAGCAGCACGTCCGCGATGCGGGAGAACTCGCCGGCCCGTGCGACCAGGTAGTTCTCGTGGCAGCCGTAGGAGTTGCCCGCCGAGTCGGTGTTGTTCTTGAACAGGAAGATGTCGCCGCCGATGCCCTCGTCGGCGAGCCTGCGCTCGGCGTCGACGAGCAGGTCCTCGAGGATCCGCTCACCCGCCTTGTCGTGCGTGACGAGCTGTGCCAGGTCGTCGCACTCGGCCGTCGCGTACTCCGGGTGGGAGCCGACGTCGAGGTAGAGCCGGGAGCCGTTGCGCAAGAAGACGTTGGAAGAACGTCCCCACGAGACGACGCGGCGGAACAAGTACCGCGCGACCTCGTCCGGGGACAGACGACGCTGCCCGTGGAAGGTGCAGGTCACCCCGAATTCTGTCTCAATGCCGAAGATCCGCCGCTGCATGCCTCAACAGTAGGCGACTCTCAGGCGGAGCAGGGTGATCCGTTCGGGCGGCACGCCGGTTGCGGTTTAGTGTCGGTGGCGTGTGGAAACGGGTCAGCGCTCTCGACAAGAAGCTCATGAGCTCCTCGGCCGGACTACGTCCGAGCAGGCTCGACACGGGTTTGAAGAGGCTTTCGAAAGCCGCCAACCACAGTCTGCTGTGGTTCGTCATCGCGGCGATTCTGGCGACGGGAAAAGGCCCGTACCGGCGTGGTGCGATGAGAGGCCTTGCGGCCATCGCGGGGGCCTCCACCAGCGCGAACCTGGTCGGGAAGTCACTTTTCCCACGCCGGCGGCCCGCCGCCGATCTGCTCGCGATGCGCCGCCGGCTGTCGAAGCGGCCGACGTCGTCGTCATTCCCGTCCGGTCACTCCGCGTCAGCGGCCGCTTTCGCCACGGCGGTGGCGATGGAATCGCCCAAAGCAGGCGCGGTGATGGCGCCGATCGCCGCCGCCGTCGCCTATTCACGCGTTCACACGGGCGTTCATTGGCCGACGGATGTCGCGGCCGGCGCGGCGGTGGGCGTCGGTGCCGCGTTGCTGACGCGCCGGTGGTGGCCGCTCGGGATGAACGAGCCCGCCTCGGCCTACGAGCACGCCGACCTGACGTCGTTGCAGGACGGCGACGGGCTGGTCGTGGTGGTGAACCCGTTCTCGGGCATCGGGCCGGACCCGACGCCGCAGATCACCGAGGAGTGGCCGAAGGCGCAGGTCGTCTCGGTCGAGGAGCTCGACGACCTGCCGGACGCGAAGGCACTGGGTGTGGCCGGTGGCGACGGGACCGTGGCCGCCGTGGCCGCGATCGCCGTCGAACGCGACCTTCCGCTGGTTCTCATCCCCTCCGGCACGTTGAACCACTTCGCGCGGGACGTGGGCATCACCGGCCTGCACGACACGGCGCAGGCGGTCGCGGACGGCGTGGGTGTGCGGGTGGACATGGCCCAGGTCAACGGGCAGTGGTTCGTGAACACCGCGTCGCTGGGCGGCTACCCGGACATGGTGCGGATCCGCGAGAAGCTGGAGAAGCGCTGGGGCAAGTGGCCCGCGGCGGGCATGGCGTTGTTCCGCGTGCTGCAACGCGCCAAGCCGCTGGACATCACCATCGACGGCGACAAGCACCTCGTCTGGCTGCTGTTCGTGGGCAACGGGCCGTACCGGCCGAAGGGCTTCGCGCCCACGATGCGGCCGCGGCTGAACGACGGCCTGCTCGACGTCCGGTACGTCCGGGCGGACCGGAAGTACTCGCGGACCAGGTTCTTCCTGGGCGCCCTGCTCGGCGCGTTGGAGCACTCGCGCATGTACAAGCACTTCGAGGTGGCCTCGTTGAACGTCGAGGTGCACGGCCCCCCGATCTCGATCGCGACGGACGGCGAGGTGCGCGAGCGGGCCAACCACTTCAAGTTCCGCTCGCGTGCGGCCGCGCTCGGGATCTATCGGCCGTAACCGTCAGATGTTCGACATTGTCGAACGTGCGCAGCTAGAGTGGGGTACGTGCCCGGACCCATCCAGTCCATTCAGCGCGCGGCCGAGGTCCTGAAGCTGCTCGCGCACGGCGGCGCGCACCAGCTGAGCGTCGGCGAGATCGCGCGCGCCCTCGACCTGGCGAAACCGACCGTGCACGGCATCCTGCGCACGTTGCAGGAGGTCGGGTTCGTCGAGCAGGAGGTCGAGGGCGGCAAGTACCGCCTGGGCGCCGCGCTGTTCCAGATCGGCACGTCGTACCTCGACGGCAACGAGCTGCGCGCCAAGGCGCTGAACTGGTCGGACACGCTGGCGATGCGGGCGCGCGAGGCGGTGCGCATCGGCGTGATGCACGGCAAGCACGTGCTCGTCGTGCACCACGTGTTCCGCCCGGACAACAGCCGGCAGACGCTCGACACCGGCGCGCTGCTGCCGTGGAACGCGACGGCGCTGGGCAAGGCGCTGGTCGCGTTCGGCGACAACTGGCCCGACGGCGACCTGCAGGCCTTCACCCGGCACACGCTCGATCCTGAGCAGCTGCACGCCGACATGAACGTGGTCCGCGACCGCGACTGGGCGTACGACCTGCACGAACTCGTCGAGGGTGAGGCGTCGGTGGCCGCCCCGATCCGGGACAGGCGCGGTGTGGTCGTCGGAGCGATCGGCGTCTCCGGGCCGGTCGAGCGGCTGTGCGACTCACCCGACCAGCCGCCGCGCCTCGAACTCGTGTCCTACGTACGTGAGGCAGCTCGCAGCGTTTCGAGGGAGCTCGGCGGGCTTTCCTGGTAGTACTGTGGAATCGTTCGACAATGTCGAATGGTTCACACAGAGGAGTGTGCACGGTGGCCTACATCGCGGCGATCGACCAGGGCACGACGTCGTCCAGATGCATCGTGTTCGACCAAGCCGGCGGGATCGTGTCGGTCGCTCAGCGCGAGCACCGCCAGATCTTCCCGAAGCCGGGCTGGGTGGAGCACGACGCGTCCGAGATCTGGACGAACGTGCAGGCCGTCGTGCGCGACGCCCTCTCTCACGCATCTCTCTCGCTCGGTGACATCGCCGCGTTCGGCATCACGAACCAGCGCGAGACGACGGTCGTGTGGGACAAGGCGACCGGCGAGCCCGTGCACAACGCGATCGTCTGGCAGGACACGCGCACCGACGCGTTGATCAGGCAGCTCGGCGACCAGGACAGGTTCCGCGAGCGCTCCGGCCTGCCGCTCGCGACCTACTTCTCCGGCCCGAAGCTGCGGTGGCTGCTCGACAACGTCGAAGGCCTGCGCGCACGCGCCGAACGCGGCGAGGTCCTGTTCGGCACCATGGACACCTGGCTGATCTGGAACCTGACCGGCCGTCACGTCACCGACGTCACCAACGCGTCGCGCACCATGCTGATGAACCTGGAGACCCTCGACTGGGACCAGGAGCTGGTGGACGCGATGGACGTCCCGCGCGCGATGCTCCCCGAGATCCGTTCCTCCTCCGAGGTCTACGGCACCTACGAGGGCGTGCCCGTCGCGTCGGCGCTCGGCGACCAGCAGGCCGCGCTGTTCGGCCAGACCTGCTTCGAGCCGGGCGAGGGCAAGTGCACCTACGGCACGGGCGCATTCCTGCTGATCAACACCGGTGACCAGCCGGTGCACTCGCAGAACGGCCTGCTGACCACCGTGGGCTACCAGATCGGCGACCAGCCCGCCGCGTACGCGCTGGAAGGCGCTGTCGCGGTGACGGGCGCGCTGGTGCAGTGGTTCCGCGACAAGATCGGGCTGATCTCGTCTGCGGCCGAGATCGAGACTCTCGCGCGCACGGTGGACGACAACGGCGGCGCGTACTTCGTGCCCGCGTTCTCCGGCCTCTTCGCACCGCACTGGCGCAGCGACGCGCGTGGCGTGATCGCCGGCCTGACGGGCTACATCTCGCGCGGGCACCTCGCACGGGCCGTGCTGGAGGCATCGGCGTGGCAGACGCGTGAGGTCGTGGACGCGATGAACGCCGATTCCGGCGTGGACCTCAAGACGTTGCGCGTCGACGGCGGCATGACGGCGAACAACCTGCTCATGCAGTTCCTGTCGGACGTGCTGGACGTGCCGGTGGTGCGCCCGATCGTGGCCGAGACGACGTGCCTGGGCGCGGCGTACGCGGCCGGTCTCGCGGTGGGCTACTGGGGCAGCACCGACGAACTGAAGGCCAACTGGCACAAGGCGGCCGAGTGGGAGCCGTCGATGGAACCGGCGGCGCGAGCTCGCGGCTACCGGAAGTGGAAGAAGGCGGTCGAGCGGACCGTCGGGTGGATGGACGAGGACGATGACTGACCTTTCTCAGCGTGACAGGGCTCGCGAAGAGCTTCAGCACGGCAAGTTCGACGTCGTCGTGATCGGCGGCGGCATCCTGGGCATCGCGACCACGTGGGCAGCGGCCCGTTCGGGACTGCGGGTCGCCCTGATCGAGAGCGGCGACTTCGCGGGCGCCACGTCGTCCGCGTCGTCCAAGCTCGTGCACGGCGGCCTGCGCTACCTCGCGATGGGCCCGTCGGCGGTGCCGATGGTGCACGAGAACCACAAGGAACGCCGCGCGCTGGGCGACCACCTGGCCCCGCACCTGGTGCGCCCGCTGCCGTTCCTCGTCCCCGTCTACAAGGGCGGTCCGCACAGCCGGTTCGTGCTGGGCGCGGGCGTCACGTTGTACTCCGCGCTGTCGGGCTTCGGCGACGGCATGGGGAAGGTGCTGTCGGCGCGCAGGGCTGCGGAGTGGGTGCCTGACCTGCGCGCCGACGGTCTGCGCGGTGCCGCGATGTACTACGACCACCAGATGAACGACAGCCGCGTGGCGATCACCGCCGCCCGCGCCGCCGCTGAGGCCGGCGCCGTGCTGCTCAACCACATCTCGGTCGTGGGCCTGCGCAAGACCGGTTCGAAGGTCACGGGCGTGGACCTGAAGGACTCGCTCGGCGAGTTCGGTGTCGACGCGAAGGTCGTCGTGAACGCGACCGGCCCGTGGCTCGACGTGCTGCGGCGCATGGAGGACCCGGCGGCCGACCCGTCGATCCGCCTGTCCAAGGGCTCGCACCTGGTGCTGAAGCAGACCTCGGAGTGGAAGGCCGCGCTGACGATCCCGGTCGACGACGTGCGCGTGTCGTTCGCGATCCCGTGGGAGGGCCACCTCCTGCTCGGCACGACCGACGAGGCCTACGAGGGCGACCCGGCCGCGGTCGCGTGCACCGACGCCGACGTCGACCAGATCCTCAGCGAGGCGGGCGTCGCGGTGTCCGGTCTGGACCGTTCACGGATCGCCTACACGTTCGCAGGTCTGCGGGTGCTGCCCGGCGGTCCCGGCGACACCTCGCACGCCAAGCGCGAGACGGTGATCACCGCGGGCTCCGGCGGCATGATCAGCGTGGCCGGCGGCAAGTGGACGACGTTCCGCAAGATCGGCGCCACCGTCCTGGCCCGCGTGAACTCCGAGCTCGGCCGCACGTTCGACGGCCCGCTGGACGGGGTCGCGCTGCCCGGTTCCGCGTCGCCCGACACCGTGGGTTCCGTGCTGGGCCACGCTTTCGACGCGCTGCCCGACGACGTGGTCCGCCACCTCGCCACGCACTACGGCACGACGTCGCACGAGGTCGTCGCCCTCGGCCTGGAGAACCCGGCGCTGCTGGAGCGCGTCCACCCGGACGGCCCGGACATCTGGGCCCAGGTCGAGCACGCCCGCCGCACCGAGTGGGCGTCCGAAGTGGACGACGTGCTGCGCCGCCGCACCACCGTGATGGTGCGCGGGCTCGACTCGCCCGAGGTGCGGTCGCGGGTGTCGGAGCTGCTGGCGTCCTAGTGGTGTGGCCCGGCAACGGGCCTGGTCACACCACTAGAGCCATGGCGCGTTCCACGAGGTACTCGGCCAGTTCGGGTTCCGAGTGGAACGCGCTGCGCAGCGCCAGCGTCCCGTCGCAGCCGAGCACGACCTCTTCCCGTGACACAGCACGGTGTTCGAGGTGCAGTCCCTCCAGGTAGGCGTCGATGATCGCCTCCCGCACGGGTGGCAGGTCCGCGACGGCCATCCGTCCCGCCTGCGCGAGTCCCACGAGCAGCTGACCGAGATCCGTGCCGACCGGGTTCGGGCACTGCCAGGTCACGTCGATCACCACGAACGACTCCGGATCGTCGAGCGGTACCAGCAGGTTCTGCGGGCACGCGTCGTTGTGCCCGTTCGCCTGGGGCAACGCTTCGAGCCGTGCCAGGAGCCCCGGCATCCGTTCCGCGAGGGCCGCGCAGTGCGGCCGCAGGAACGCGTCCCGCACGAGCCTTCCCTCGTACAGCACCCGCAACGCCCTGCCCGGCGCACCGCCGAACCTGCGCCCCGCCCAGCGGCCGAGTCCCAGCGCGGCCCGCCGGAACCTCGGCAGGTCCCACTCCACGTCCGCGCAGCGCACGTCCTCCAGCCACAACGCGATCCGGTCGCCGAAGTCGTCCACCCGCAGCACGCGCGGCCGGCGCATCCCCGGTGGCAGCACGAAGTCCGACAACAGGAACTCCGCCTCGTCGCGCCACGGGAGCTCGCCCACCACGTCCTTGAACTCGTCCGGGATGTGCGGCCGCCGCAGGACCTTCACGAACGTCGACTCCCCCGCCGACACCACCCGGTAGACCGCGGCCGTCGTCACGGCGACCGGGTTGAACGCCACCGGCACCACGCGGGTCAGCGGTACGGATCGGTGATCTCGCCGAGCATCTCCAGCGCCTCGCGCAGCTGTGCCATGCGGCGCTTGCCGATGTGCTGTTCCCATTCCGCCTCGATCCTCGCCATCTCCGCGTTCGCGACGGGGACGGCCTCCTTCGCCTTGTCGGTCACGCGCACCAGCCGCGCCCGGCCGTCCGTGGGGTCGGGCACGCGTTCGACGTAGCCGGCCTTCTCCAGCTGGTCCACCAGGAACCCGGCGGTCTGCTTGGTCACCTGAGCGGCCTCGGCGAGCTCGGTCAGCCGCGTCCCGTCCGAGCCCACGCGCATCAGCACCCGCGCCTGCGCCTGCGTGATCTCGAACCCCGCCGCGATGACGGCGGCCAGGATCCGGTTCTCCACCTCGCGGCTCGGGATGAAGAGCAGCAGCCCGATGTTCACCCGTTGGCTCCTCTTGTTTTAGTCAGATGCTCTGATTAAAGTAGTCAGCCTCTCGAACTAAATCAAGCGGAGGACGGCCATGGACGGCACCCAGATGTGGCAGACGATCGACTCCGAACGCGCGGCGACCGCGGACCTGCTCGCCGGACTCAGCGACGTCGAGTGGACCTACCCGTCGCTCTGCGAGGGCTGGACGGTGCGCGAGGTCGCCGCCCACCTGTCGCTCGCGCACCGGGTCGGCGTCGGCAGGGCGTTCAAGGCGTTCGTGCGGGCTCGCGGCAGCTTCAACCGCATGGTCGACCAGACAGCGCGCGAGGAGGCGCGCAGACCTGCCGCCGAGATCGTCGCGGAACTGCGCGGTGCCGTCGGGTTCCACCGGCTCGCGCCCGGCCAGACGCTCAAGAACGCGCTGATGGACACCATGGTCCACACCCAGGACATCGCGCTGCCGCTCGGCATCGAACGCCACATGCCTCTCGACGCCGCCGTGGTCGCGGCGGACGACCTGTGGCGGATCGGGTTCCCGTTCCACGCGCGCCGCAGGCTGGCCGGACATCGGCTCGTCGCCACCGACGCCGACTGGACCGTCGGCGAGGGCGCCGAGATCAGCGGGCCGATCGAGGCGCTCGTGATGCTGCTCGCCGGGCGCACCGCGACGATCCCGCGGCTGACCGGCATCACGGCCTGAGTTCGCGCACCATCCTGCGGCACACGTGGACGCGCTCGAACCGTTGGCGCATCTCGGCTTCCCGCTCGATCCGGGCGTGCAGGAACGCCCCGGCCGGCACCAGCCCGTGCTTCGCGGTGAGCACCGTGCCGAGCTCGTCGGCGGACGCGTGCACGTGCAGGCAGCTCTCCGACTCCGTAAAACCGTTGCGCGCGAACCAGTTCAGCGCGGGCTCGTCCTCACGGGCCCAGGCGTCGAGCGTCCGCACCCCGCACCGCTCCAGCCGCGGCACCGCCTCCGCCAGCAGTGCCGTCGCGATCCTCTCGCCCCGGCGGCCGGGATGCACCACCACCGTGTCGATGGTCGCCTCCGCGCCGGGCACCGACACGTCCAGGATTCCGGCCACCTCGTCACCGTCGAGCGCGACGAGCTCCAGGTCCGTGCGGCGCTTGGCCTGCCAGACGTCGTCGAAGTAGTTCGTCGCGAGAAATCCGAGCACCCGGCACCTCAGCCAGGACTCCTCGTCGGCCGGTTCGTAGTTCCTGATCTCCGGCGGCCGGCCCGGCGTGCCCCTGGACCTGCCCGATGCTCCCAGCAAGCGCACTTCCCCTGGTCGCCCCCGTGCGGCGTCCACCACGTCGTCCCCCAGTCCACTGCCCGCCGGACGTCTCCGGCACGGTCCAGGGTTCCTGATGCCGGGACCGCACGCACTCCTGTTTCCGCGTCACCGTTTGCCAGGAACATACTCGGTATGCATACTCGGTAGGTATGTCGGTCAAACACGGTCTGCTCGCCCTCCTGGAGCGCGGGCCCATGTACGGCTACCAGCTGCGGGCGGCGTTCGACTCGGCCACCGGCGGCACGTGGCCGTTGAACATCGGGCAGGTCTACACGACGTTGTCGCGCCTGGAGCGCGACGATCTGGTGGCCGCTCTCCCCGAGAACGAGGGCCAGCGGCCCTACGAGATCACCGCGCACGGCCGGGACGAGCTGAAGAAGTGGTTCGCCACGCCCGTCCAGCGCGGTGACCGCCCGCGCGACGAGGTGGCGATCAAGCTCGCCCTCGCCATCACCACGCCGGGCGTCGACGTCGCCAAGGTCGTGATGACCCAGCGCACGGCCACCATGCGGACGTTGCAGGAGTACACGAGGCTCAAGACCCAGCCGGGCGACCTGCCGTGGCTGCTCGTGCTCGACGCGATGATCTTCCAGGCCGAGGCCGAACTGCGCTGGCTCGACCACTGCGAGGCGAGCCTGCTGCGCTACGAGCCGAAGCCCGTCCCCGAGACGACCGATGTCGAGGTGCCGAGATGACCGTCCTCGAACTGCGCGACGTGCACCGCGTCCACGGCACCGGCGAGACGGCGGTCAACGCCCTCAAGGGCATCTCCCTCACCGTCGGCCCCGGTGAGCTCGTCGCCGTGATGGGCCCGTCCGGTTCCGGCAAGTCGACGTTGCTGAACCTCGCCGGCGGCCTCGACAGCCCGACCAGAGGCCAGGTGCTGGTCGACGGCACGAGCCTGCAGTCGTTGTCACGCAAGCAGCTCGCCGCCTGGCGCCGCAGGCGGATCGGATACGTGTTCCAGGACCTCAACCTCATCGCGAGCCTCACCGCCGCCGAGAACGTGGCTCTCCCGCTCGACCTCGACGGTGTCCGCAGGTCCCGCCACCAGGCAGTGACCGCACTGTCCGAAGTGGACCTCGACGGCTACGCCGACCGGTTCCCCGACGAGATGTCCGGCGGCCAGCAGCAACGGGTGGCCATCGCCCGCGCACTGATCGGCGAACGCCGCCTCGTCCTCGCCGACGAACCGACCGGCGCCCTCGACTCCCGCACCGGCGAGACGGTGCTCCGCCTGCTTCGCGGCAAGGTCGACGCCGGAGCCGCCGCCGTCCTGGTCACGCACGACGCCCGCCACGCCGCCTGGGCCGACCGCGTCGTCTTCCTGCGCGACGGCGTCGTCGTCGACGTCTCGTCCCGCGACCAGCCAGAAGAACTGCTGAGCACGCCGTGACCGGGTGGCGCGCAGCACTGCGCATCGCCTCGCGCGAGGCCCGCAGGTCGGCAGGCCGCTCGGCTCTCGTCGTCGCCCTGATCGCGGTCCCGGTGGCCGCGCTCTCGTTCGCCGCGACCGTCCACGACTCGACCACGCTGACCCCGGACGAGGACGCCGCCCGCCGCATGGGCGCCGCCGAGGCCCTGGTCAGCTGGCCCTACCGCGGCCCCGTCATCCAGGAGCCGACCAGGGACTTCGCCATTCCGACGACCGGCGCCGAAGGCCAGGAGCCGTCCGAAGAACGCCTGCGCGCCCTGCTCCCCGGCTCCGGACTGGTTCCCGTGGACCGCGGCGGTGTCAACATCCGCACCACGGCGGGAGTGGGCCGCGCGGGTGTCCGCATGCTCGACCTGACCAACCCGCTCACCCAGGGCATGATCACCGTCCTGGAGGGCCGCGCGGCGACCAGCGCCACCGAGATCACGTTGTCCCGCAGGGCGATGGACCGCACCGGCACCGCGGTGGGCGGCACCCTCACGACCGAGGACGGCCGCACGTTCACCGTCGTGGGCGTCATCGAGGAACCGGACAGGCTCGACAACACCACCGTCGTCGCGCTGCCCGGCACGTTCGAGCAGAGCGACCGTTCCTGGCTGGTCACCACACCGCTGCCGTGGGCGAAGGTCAAGGAACTCAACAAGTTCGGCATCGCCGCCCTGTCCCGCACCGTCCTGAAGAACCTGCCACCGGCCTCCGAGCGCTACCAGGAGCTCCGCGGCTCCAGCGAACTCACCGCCGACGTCCTCGTCCTGGTCGCAGGCCTGGCCGTGCTGGAGATGTCGCTGCTGGCAGGCTCCGCGCTCGCCGTGGGGGCTCGCCGCCGCAAACGCGACCTGGCCCTGGTGGCCGCGGTGGGCGGTTCCCCGGCCCACGTCCGCAGGATCGTCCTGGCCGACGGCGTGGTCATGGGCACGCTGGCCGCACTGGCCGGTCTGGCACTCGGTGTCCTGGCCGCGGTCGCCAGCCGCCCACTGGTCGAGTGGCTCCTGGCCGAACGCTTCGGCGCCCAACGCTTCTTCCCGTCCGCACTGGCCGCCCTGGCACTGCTGGCGATCGTCACCGGCGTCCTCGCGGCCCTGGTACCGGCCTGGATCTCGTCGCGCCAGGACGTGGTGACCGCCCTGGCGGGCCGCCGGGGCATCACCCGGTCCCGCCGCCGCTGGCTGGTGCTGGGCCTGGCCCTGGTCGTCGCGGGCATCGCCGTGGGCGTCTTCAGCGCCGTCCAGATGCAGATCGTCGGCATCCTGATCGCCCTGATCCTCACCGAGGCAGGCCTTGTCCTCTGCACACCCTCGCTCCTCGGTCTCCTGGCCCGGGGCGGCCGCAGGCTCCCGGTGGCACTGCGCATCGCCCTGCGCGACGCCTCCCGCAACCGGACAGCGGCGGCCCCGGCGATCTCCGCCGTCATGGCCGCCGTGATCGGCGCGGTGGCCGTGAGCGTCATGCTCACCTCCCAGTCCCAGCAGGAAGCGGGCCAGCTCGCGGGCACCATGGGCGACGTCACCGTCTACCGCCTGGACGACCTGACCAAGTCCAGCACCGCCGCCATCCCACCGTCGATCGCCACCGCCCTGCGCAACACCATGCCGGTGGCCGAAACCCACGAGCTCAAGCTCCTCTCGTGCGACGGCGGCCCCTGCTTCGCCCACATCCGCCCACCGGCGGACCGCGAATGCCCGTACGCCCTCGACGTCCTGCACCGAGACCCCACCGAGGCGGAACAACAGTCCGCCCTCACCGACCCCCGCTGCGCCGGCGTGGGCAGAACCCACCGCTACTTCGGCACCTACACCACCGCCAACGGCTTCCTGGTCGTAGCCACCCCGGAAGCCGCGAAAGCCTTGCTGCACCTCACCCCCGACGACGTGCCCGCAGCGCAGGCAGCCCTCCGCGAAGGCAAGATCGTCGTCAACGACCCCGGCCTCCTCTCCGACGACCAGCTCCTCCTGGCCACCGGCACCCAAGCCACCACGACAAAGACAAAGGGCTTCGCCACACCACAACGCCACCCGGCTCCGCTGGCCGTGATGACAGAAGAAACCGCCCGCTCCCTGGGCTACGACGTCTCGACGTTCACCATGTACGCCACCACAACCCGAATGCCCACCGAGGCAGAACAGGAAGCACTGACCGCGGCCCTC
>NZ_JAXAVV010000020.1:0-171098 GCF_033949925.1 Lentzea kristufekii | reverse complement strand
GAAGCCTTGCTGATCTGACGATGGCGTGGGTGTGCCGCCACTACCGAATAGATGTGGGGTAGGTCTGCGGCCGCAGACCTACCCCACATCTATTCGCGTGTCTCGATATCAGCGGTCGCGCCCCTTCACGACACCCGCGCTGATCCGGGAAAGAGCCATACCGCGATGAGCGCGAGGACTTGGGCGGCGGTGCAGGGCAGGACGTCCAGACCGAAGTCGTGGAAGGCTCCCACGCGACGCGGCGTCACTGATCAACACGATTCGCCCGTGCACCCATCGATCTGTCCACATCTGCGGGGTCTGCCGGCACGTCTCACCGTCCACACGCGACAGCGCTCGGGAACTGCCTCCACGGCGGACCCGGTGGCGCGACGCGAACGACACGACAGAGCCGCTGTCTCACGATCGCTTGTGTGACGGGCGGCGTGGTTCCGGAAGCCAGGACCAGCGGGTCACGAGGGGCCCGATGGTCGCGAGCAGGAGCACGTAGGCCGTCACGACGGGACCGAGTCCGGGGCTGGCGGCACCGGCGAGGCTCATGATCACGATGGAGAACTCGCCACGTGCGATGAGAGCGGTGCCGGCGCGAAGGCGGCCTCGAGCCGCGACTCCGTCCCGGCGGGCGGCGTACCAACCGGTGGCGATCTTGGTGAGGATCCCGGCGACGGCCAGGCCGAACGCGGCGGGCAGGGCCGGAAGCAACTCGGCCGGGCTGACGGCGAAGCCGATGGCGAGGAAGAACGCGGCGGCGAACAGGTCGCGCAGGGGTGCCAGTACGGCGCGGGCGCGTTCGGCGGTCTCGCCGGTGAGGGTGAGTCCGACGAGGAACGCTCCGACGGCGGCGGAGACGGACACCAGCTCAGCGAGTGCAGCGACGACGAGGGTGGTGCCGAGGACGCGAAGCATGAGTTGCTCGTCGTCGGGGTGCGCGAGCCAGCGGTTGACGTGGTGGCCCCAGCGGTGGGACACGGTGAACGCCGCGGTCACGCTGGCGATCGCGATGACCACGCCGATGAGGGCCTGCCACCAGCTGCCGCCGGAGGCCAGCACCACGAGCACCGGCAGGTAGATCGCCATGGCGAAGTCCTCCATGACGAGGATCGCCAGCACGGCCGGTGTCTCGCGGTTGCCGAGGCGGCGCAGATCGCTGAGCAGGCGGGAGATGATGCCGGAGGAGGAGATCCAGGTGGCACCGGCAAGGGCGAGAACGCCGGGCCACGACAGGCCGAGCAGCCATCCCGCGATCGCGCCAGGTGTGGCGTTGAGGACGAGGTCGAGCACCGCGGACGGAATGTGGCGGCGCAAGCTGTGGGTGAGTTCGGCGGTGTTGAACTCCAGGCCGAGGGTGAGCAGGAGCAGCACGACGCCAATGGAGGCGCTGACCTCGACGAATTCGCCGGCGGCGGGCGCGGGTGCGATGCCGCCGTTGCCGAGAGCGAGGCCGGCCAGAAGGTAGAGCGGGACGGGGGAGAAGGACCACCGTCTTGCGGCCGCGCCCAGCACGCTGAGCCCGACGAGGATAACGCCGAGCTCGAGCAACAACGCAAGGGAGGTGTGCAAGATCAGGCCTCGATGATCTGCCGAACGCCGTTGATGCCGTCGTGGGTGCCGATTACGACCAGGACGTCACCGATCTGCAACAGCTCGTCGGGTGCAGGGGAGGCGATGACGGTGTCCCCGCGCACGACGGCGACGATGGAGGCCCCGGTGCGGGTGCGGGCGCGTGTGGTGCCGAGCGCCTTGCCGACGTGCGGGGACGCGGCCGGGACCACGACCTGGCCCGCGATGAGGCCGGGGACCTCCTTGGTGAGGTCGGCGAACCGTTCGGCGATGCGGGGTGCGCCGAGGATCTCGGCGACGGTGTCGGCCTCGGCGGTAGTGAGCCGGAACAGCGGCTGTGCCTCGTCCGGATCGTCGGCGGCGTAGCGGATGACCTCGAAGTTGCCCTCGCGGCGAGCGACGATGCCGATGTGGTCACCGTCGGCGTTGGTGAACTCATACCGCAGGCCGACTCCGGGCAACAAAACCTCGTTGACGTCCATCAGGGAATCATGGCGGGTCGTGCCGTCCGGCACGAGCAGCGCGGAACGTTCTGATGAGACCGCCGCCGAAGAGGCCCACACCGCCAAGCGCGAACAGCGGCATCAGGGAGGCGGCCCACTCCGGGGCGTTGGGTACGCCCGGCATGGCGATGCGCTTGTGATCGGCAGGATCGTGAATCACGACGATGGGGTCGCCCGGCCTGACCGTCGCGCCGGTGTGGTCGAGCGGTACCAGTCCTTCGCATGGCACGCCAGCGGCCTCGTAGCGAATTTCGGCCGTCCAGGAGTTGCGGATTCCACGGTGAACGGCGACCACCTCGCCGTCGACGCGCACCCCGTGGGCTTCGAAATCCGCGGCGCGGGAGTCGAGCAGGACGGTGCCGACGGCGAAGAGGACGAGCAGGACGAGCCCTGTCACCACCAGACCCAACGCTCGCCGCATGCGGCCCCCCGAATTTGCTGCTGAATCACCCTAGCCCGAGCGTGGTGTGGTTGTAGACTCCCCGGCAGGTGTGCCGGGAAGCCTGGTCGGCGTGTAACTGAACGACGCCGACACACAGGAGGCTTCGTGAACACCGCTGTCACTGGAACGGCCGTGGGGCCGATGGTCATCGCCGCCGTGGACCAGTTCGAGGAGCATCCACTCGTCCGGGACGAGCTCGCGGTCCGGATCCTGCCCGTGTCGGGTCGGCTTGCTGTGGCTGCGGCACGCTGGCGGCCGGTGCGCAACGCGTTGGTCTCCGCGACGGAGAAGAAGATCCCCGGCTTATGGGCGAGCATGTTGTGCCGCAAGCGGTACATCGACGATCGTCTGGATGCCACGAAGTCGCGCACGGCGGTCGTGCTCGGCGCGGGGTTCGACACCCGCGGTTGTGGAGGCTGGGACGGCAGGGTGTTCGAGGTCGACCTGCCGGCCAACGTGGAGGTCAAACACGACCGGCTGATCGCCTTGTTCGGGTCGGTGCCTCCGCGGCTGACCCTGGTGCCGGTGGACTTCGAAGAGCACAGTCTCGCGAACGCCCTTGCAGAAAGCGGGTATCGCGATGATGAACCAGTGTTCTTCGTTTGGGAGGCGGTCACCCAGTACCTGACGGAGGACGCCGTACGAGCGACTTCCTGGCACAGGCACCTGCCGGGAGTGAGCTGGTCTTCACCTTTCTGCGCAGGGATTTCCTCGACGGCACTGCCATGTTCGGTGCAGAGGCAGGTCACCGTGAGTTTGTGACGAGGCGTCGCGTGTGGAAGTTCGGTCTGATGCCGGACGAGGTGGCGGAGTTCGTCGAGCCCTACTGGTGGAGGCAGGTGGAACAACTCGGCCCGCAGGAGTTCTCGGCCCGCTACGTGCACACGTCTGGCCGGGAGATGCCGGTGTCCGAAATTGAACGCATCGTGTACTGCGCGAAGGGCGGCGACTGAACGCCGTGCTGGCCCAGCGTGGTTGTGAAGGTGGTGCGGTCTTGTTCCGCTGGTTTGCTTCAGGAGCGCTTTGCGGCGTCTTTGCGCGCGGTGCGCCGTTGAAGGATCAGATCCGGGCGCTCTCGTCATCGTCGCCCCGCTCATCGTCGTTCTCGCCGAAGTTCATCACCTGTGTGCTGGTTGGCAGGGTGAGCCGCAGAGAGAAGCCGACGACGGCCATCAGGACACCTGGCGCCATGAACAACCAGCCGAACAACATGCCCATCAGCACGATGCCGAACCCCGCCACTGTCATGGCTGTGGCGCACCTGGCCAGGGTTCGGGTGCTGAACGGCGACCAGTCAGGAGTCAGTCGTGCGGCCAGTAGCGGGTCCTCACGTTCCAGGGACGCCTCGATGTCGCGCAGACGTTGCTCTTCGCCGCGTTTCACTGCTGGCCGGCTCATCTCCATGCCACAACGGCGGCATTGCACATGTCGTGCCGGTGGTGGCCGTCAGCGCCATTGCCGCTGTGGCGTCCGCGATGGTGCGGTAGAGCTTTCGGCCGGTACCCGTCGCGGTCCTTCAGCGTCGGGAGTGTGCAGGGCCACCAACCGATGCCGGGCAAGGTGGTGCAACATCTCGGCCAGTGCATCGGGCACGATCTGTCCGTCCAGGTCCTGATGTGCGTCGAGTACTGTTCTCGAGACGACGGTCCGAGGCAGCACACCGCTGAACTCGATCGCGAGTCCGTTGAACACCTCCCGGACATCCTTGTTCGAGGTTTCGACCTGGACGGTCATTCTGCTTCCTCCTGTGCATTTCATCTCTACGATGGGCAGTCCACGTCGTGCGTCTGTCTTAAATGGACTCAATTTCAGCCCTCGTTCGGTGATCGTTGTCTCGCTGGTAGATCAGCCGCCTGCGATCGCGGTAGCGCAACGTGTATCCCGCGACCAGCAGGCCGATGGCCAAGAAGACCAGAATCGAATTGAGGAGATTTCCGTCGGTAGCGGTTGTCGCCAGTACGACGATCACGGCCAGCAGGACCAGGCTGGGTGCGATCCAGCGGAGTTTTTTGTCCATGGCCGCTCACCCTTCGCTAGTTCGGTGTCTCCCTGTTTTATCCTCGCTGGTGCCGTGGCCGAACGACATGGTCCGACTGTGCAAGTACGACGCCCCTTCCTTGCCGAGTCTCGGCAATCGCACAGTTGATCACGTCGATGCGAAACAATGTCCTAAGTGGACTTAGAGCGTCTCGGTCGCGCATTGAGGACGGCGCTCGTCGTCGAGGTCACGGTACGGTGAGGCCGCTCATGGACAGGATCTCGCAAGGTTGTGCGGCGCGAGTTCCTGGAAGACTGGCGACACGGACACTGATCTGCCGGTGCGGGTGTCCGTGGCATACCGCGGCGGAGGATCGGGTGCCGGCCGGAGGATCGGCGGTCGGCACCCGTCCGGTGGTGTAGCGCCGAAGAGCCGGGATGAACTCGCACACCGTGCTTGTCGGATACAGCGTGCGGGCATTGTCATCGCCACGCTGCGCGAGAACGGGCACACGACTGACTTCACCGTTGTCGAATCCGATCCCGGACCGGCTGAGCCGGCCTTCGTGGACGGTGTTCGCGCCGTCGTCGGGCGAGGCTGGTGCCTGCCGCAGTCTGTGGATGGCGGATACGCACCTGGCCGATCATCTCGTCGGCGGCGATTTCGCTGGTGCCGATCGCTATCGCAGCGCTGGCGTTGCGCTACTGGCTCCGGCGCCAGACCCCCCTTGATCCGTCGTCGTGGCTGCCAGCGGCGTTCCTCGTGGTAGGCGTGCAGCAGCTGTCCATCTCGATTCCCGCCTACGGCATCGCCACCAGCAGAACACTTGATGCGCTGACCGGGCCGGCCGTCTTGTTCTTCGGCAGCTGGGCTGTCGCGGTCGCGACGTGCGTGACAGCTCACCGTGCTGGCCGTGTTCTGCTCGGGCCTCTTGTCGCCGAACTCGGATCAGCAGATCTGCGCCTGACGCTCGATGTGCGGGCCGCGGTCAACGGCCCTGAACTCGTGTCGGCTCAGATCGTCGTCGATCGTGACCGCGTCGAGTGGACCGTGTACCTGCACGCGGGCCGTGGCCGGGGTTCGCGGTTGGACAGGTCGGTCCCGTTCCGAGATCTCATTCGCGTCATGCGGGTGACCTTGCCCGTTGTCCCCGAGTTGCGGCCGTGGACCGTTCTGCCCGGAGGTATCACGTTGTACGCCCAAGCAGGACCGGCCGTCCTGCTGACGTCCATCGATGACGAGTGGCTCATCCCCGTGCACGATTCGGTGCTCGTCACCGAACTGCTGAACCGTCGCCGGGAACTGTGGGCACTGGGAACGAACTGATTCACGCCCCGGCCATGTCGGCGAGCTGGGCCAGCAGCCCCTCCTCCACGATCGGGCTCATGGTTCCCATGTACGTGCCGCTCACGCGTACTTGGTACAGAGTTCGAGTAGCCGGTCGCCCGCGCGCAACACGTGAGGTCGGGGCTGGTCACGCCAGCGATGATCGCTGCCGCGCACGGCAGCGAGGATCCTCGGTGCGCATTCGGACAGATGCAGGCCGACCTCGCTCGCGAGGACGGCTCGCTCGACGAGCACCAGGTCTCCAGGGTCACGTGTGAAGTCCTCCAGCGGTGCCTCGTCCACCACGACGTGATCGGCGCCGAGATAGAGGCCGAGTTCCCGCCATTGCGGGTCATGGAAGGCGATCACCACGATCGCATGCTCGTTGAGCCAGCGGACCGCACACAGCACGCGCAAGGCGACCGCGTCGTCCGCCACCGTGACGATCACCCGCATCGCGCGTGGGACGCCGGCTTCGCGCAGCGCGACGACATCGGTGCCGTTGCCGATCACCGGCCGGGCGCCGCGCTGCGAGATGTGGTTGGCGCGAGCGAGATCGGTGTCGATCACGGCCAGAGCTTGGAGCTGGGGTCCGAACATGGCGCTGACCACCTGTTGGCCACGCTCGCCGAAGCCGATGAGGACGGTGTGTGAGCTCACTGCAACTCCCGGGTGGCGGCGCGGCAAATCAACCGCCGACCAGTCTTCCCGGCACACTTCGTACGGAAGGTTGACCGTTGGCGATCATCACCGCGTTACAAACCCAGCGTGGTGACGTGAGCGTCAGTCGTTCGTGGTTCGGTTGCTTCCCGCGGCTTCCTGATGCACGTCGGGGATCCCGTCGTTGTTCGCGTCGCGGTTCTCTTCCTCGTAGATGCGCCGGTAGACCCGGTTGCGCATGCGCAGGATCACGGTCGCGATCAGGGCGGAGAGCACCGATCCCAAAAGGACGGCGACCTTGGCATTGCTGTAGTCGCTGCTGCCCTCGCCGAAGGAGAGTTCGCTGACCAGCAGTGAGACGGTGAACCCGATGCCGGCGAGGATGGACAGTCCGACCGCGTCGATCCACGCCAGGTCGTCGTCCAGTTCCGCCTTGGTGAACCGCGCGACGAGATAGGTGGCGGCGGTGATGCCGATCGGCTTGCCCACGAGCAGGCCGAGCACGATGCCGAGTGTGACGCTGTCGGTCAGCGAGCTGACGAACCCGCTCAGACCGCCGACGGACACACCGGCCGCGAAGAACGCGAAGACCGGAACGGCGACGCTGGTCGAGAGCGGCTGCCAGCGGTGCTGGAACATCTCGGCGAGTCCCGGGCCTTCACCGCAGCGGCGGATCACCGGCACGGCGAAGCCGAGCAGCACACCCGCCACGGTCGCGTGGACACCTGAAGCGTGCATCAGCGCCCACGTCGCCACGGCCAGGGGGATCAGCAGCCACCACGATCGGACCCTGCGCTGCACCAGGAAGGTGAACAGCGTCAGCGGGACGAACATCAACGCCAGGGGCAGCAACGACAGGTGGTCGGTGTAGAAGAGCGCGATGATCACGATCGCGATCAGGTCGTCCACGACCGCGAGGGTGAGCAGGAAGGTGCGCAGGGCCGACGGGAGACAGCGACCGATCACCGCGAGCACGGCGAGTGCGAACGCGATGTCCGTGGCGGTCGGGATGGCCCAGCCTGCCAGCGCGGGGCCGCCGCCGAGGTTGATCCCGGCGTAGATCAGCGCGGGTATCGCGACACCGCCGAACGCCGCCGCGACGGGAACGGCGGCGCGCCGGGGATCTTTCAGGTCACCGGCGACGAACTCGCGCTTGAGCTCCAGGCCGGCCACGAAGAAGAAGATCACCAGCAGACCGTCGGACGCCCATTCGGCCAGGCTGAGCCGCAGGTGCAGCGATTCGGGACCGAACTCCACGGACCGCAAGGTCTCGTAGACAGACGCCCACGGAGAGTTCGCCCAGATCAGACCGATGGAGGCGGCGGCCAGCATGATGACGCCACCGACGGTCTCCAGGCGCAGCAGGTCGGAGATGCGCCTGGCCTCGGGCCAGGAACCACGACTGAACAACCGGGTCTTCACGTGGTTCAAAGCTCACTCCGGGTGTCGTCGGCCGCAACGCCGACCAGACTTCCCGGCACACCATGCCGTTCGCCACGGCAACGACCCGACCGTACCTGACGATCGGGCGTGCCGCCCCGTTCACGTGATCTTGTCCTCGCGTGTTCAGCGATCCGCCAGTTCCGGCTCGAGCCCGTTGCGCGCCGGCACCGTTTCGGAGGCTTTTTCGGCGTCGGCCACTGCGATCGCTGCCGCTTCGCCCGCCTGGGCGACGTCCTTCTCCGCCTGTGCGGTGGCCGCCTCGACGGCGTCGTCGGTCGTGGCGGCGGCCGATCGCGGCAGAGTCTCGGAGAACGCCTTCGAGACGTCGCGCAGTGCTGTGGTGACCTCGCTCGGAATGACCCAGAACGTGTTGCCCTCGCCCTGCGCGAGCTGCGGCAGGACCTGGAGGTACTGGTAGGCGAGCAGCTTGGGGTCCGGATCGTTGCGGTGGATCGCCTGGAAGACCTGGTCGATCGCGCGGGACTGGCCCTCCGCCTCGAGGATGGTGGCGGCCCGGTGGCCTTCGGCGCGCAACACGGCGGCCTGCTTGTCACCCTCGGCCGTGAGGATCTGCGACTGCCGCTGTCCCTCGGCGGTCAGGATCGCGGCCCGCTTGTCCCGCTCGGCACGCATCTGCTTCTCCATCGCCTCCTTGATGCTCTGGGGCGGATCGATGGCCTTGATCTCCACGCGGTTGACCCGCAGGCCCCACTTGCCCGTCGCGTCGTCGAGCACGCCGCGCAACTGGTTGTTGATCGTGTCGCGCGAGGTGAGGGTCTTCTCGAGGTCCATGGATCCCACGACGTTGCGCAGGGTGGTGACGGTGAGCTGTTCGACCGCCTGCAGGAAGCTGGCGATCTCGTAGGCGGCGGACCGGGGATCGGTGACCTGGAAGTACAGCACCGTGTCGATCTGCACGACCAGGTTGTCCTCGGTGATCACCGGCTGCGGCTGGAACGAGACCACCTGTTCACGCAGGTCGATCGGCGGGTAGACGCGGTCGATGTAAGGGATGACGAAGTTGAGGCCGGGCGTGAGGGTGCGCTGGTACCGGCCCAGACGTTCGACGTTGCGGGCGCGGGCTTGCGGCACGATGCGCACGGCGCGCAGCACGGTGAACGCCGCGAAGATCGCGAGCACGAGTCCGGCGACGAGCAGTGTGGACATGGCTCACTCCCGTGGGTAGACGACGGCGGTGCTGCCGTCGATGTGCAGGACGTCGACTGTGGCTCCGGCGGGGATGACGATGGACTCGTCGTACGGGCGGGCCGTCCAGTCCTCGCCCCGGATCCGCACGAGACCCTCGTGGCCGTTGACCTCACGCAGCACGTAGCCGGACGAGCCCACCAACGCCTCGATGCCGAATCTCTCGAGCCGGGGCTGGAGCATCATCCGCCGCGCCGCCGGTCTGGCGAGGACCACACCAGCGGCGGACACGACGCTGAAGACCACGAGCTGACCGGGAACCGGCAGGCCGATCGCCGCCGTGCCTGCCGTGACGAATCCAGCCACCGCGAGCATGCCGAGCGCCGCGGTGAGCGTGAAGATCTCGGCGATGGCCAGCACCAGCGCGACGATCAGCCAGACGAGCCAGGGATCCATGGTGCGACCCTCCCTAGGTGGAGGTACGCCTCGAACGCACGACGTCTCCCCACCATCGTCGGTCCGTTTCACGCTCCAGCACAGGTACCAGCCCGGCCATTTCAGGCGCCGCTGACTGCCGACGCCCGGCAATCACGGTGCGGGGCTCGGCCAGCCGAGCAGGCGCGCGCCGAGCACCGCGACCTGGAGGGTGAACCCCTGAGCCGGATCGTCGGCGCGGTACCCGGTCAGCTCGCGGACGCGGTCGAGGCGGTAGGTGACCGTGCGAACGCCGATACCCAGAGCCTGCGCCGTGCCGGTCGTCACCCGTCCCGAAGCGAAGTAGGCGTTCAGCGTGTCGACCAGGCGTTCGGCTCCGCCTCTGGCCTGTCGCAGCGGTTCCAGCACGGCGGTGACCAGTTCGCCCAGTGCCGCGCTGTCGCGCAGGAGGACCTGGTAGACGAGGAGATCCGCGGCCTTGACCAACCGGTCGGTCAGGTCGAGGCGGTCTGCCAGCTCCAGTGCGTTGCGTGCTTGTTCGAACGAGCGGACGGTGCCGCCAGGACCGGACTGGGGCTGGCCGAGACCGACCCGCCACTGCGAGCCCCGTTCGACGACCTCGCCGACGCGGCGGGCGAACTCCTCTGGTGCTCCTGCGAGATCGTGCGGGACCACACACACGAGCAGACCTTCTCGCACGGCAACGAGCACGTGGCGGGAGCTGAAGCGCAGGCTCATGGCGGACTGGACGTCCGCCGAAGCCGCATCCGAATCGAGGAAAGGCTTGGACGAGCACGCTGCGGCCACGACGTTGGTGCCCGCGAGCCTCAGCCCATAGCGTTCGGCACGTTCCGCGAGCTGGCCGACGTCGCGTCCGGTGAGAAGATCGTCGACGAACTCGCGTCGAAGGGACTCCTCCCTGCGCACCGTCCAGCGCTGAGTTTCCTCGTAGCCCTTGGTGAGCTCCCCGACAGAGTCCTCCGCCGCCCGGATCACGGCTTCGCCGACCCGTGTCAGTGCGTCGGTCGTCTGGGCGGCCGTGACACCGGGCAAGGATGCCCAGGACCGCCACATCTCTCCCAGATGCCCCGTGATCAGATCTCGCAGCGCTGTGCCTTCTTCTGCCGCACTGGCACCCGCGTTGTGCAGCTCGTGCCTCTCCTGCACCGACAGGGCTCTTCCTGCCAGGCTGATCTCCCGCAGGGTCCGGACGAACTCCGGGACGTCGGCCGACGTCGGCCTGGTGGTCTGCTTGGCCATGTGCCCTCCTCGGCATTTCAGGTGCGGGCGAGTTCCGTGCTCACTGCGGAGACCAACGCCGTCAAGGCTTCATCGGTCCACACGTCGACTCGGCTTCCACGTCAGCGGGCATTGAACGACTCCAGGGCTGCACAATCACGCTCCTTTGTGGATGATCGAGTTCATGCAGCGGACTGCGCGGGCACCTGCTGCGCGAGAAGGGACAGCTCCTTCTTCGTCGGTGAGCTGACATAGCGCTCCACCATGAGGTCTTGCACGTGCTCACGGACAGCCGCCCGTGCCTGTTCCAGGCATGCCATGAGGTCGGCCGAGACGAGCTGGGGGTTCCTGCCGCGGATCTGTTCGGCCAGCTCGATGCTGGTGGCGATCCCGTCTGCGTTCACGGTGACCGCGACGGAACCGTCATCCGTGGTCGACGTCGCTCTCGCGGCCCCGAGCATCTCCAGCATCTCCAGGTAGCGTGCGCGTTCCTGCTCCACCGCCGCCTCAACGCGCTGCTCCCACCTGACCTTGCGCAGACGCAGGAGTTCGCACACCACAGCCGCTTCCTCCGCTGGCACAGCCCAGGTTCCCGACGACGTCCGAAGCACCAGGGCGAGACGGTCGCCTTGGCTGATGCTCTTCACCGTGACCGACACGTCGTGGAGATGGCGAAAGGAGACCCCAGCGTCGAGCCGGCCACCGTCGGCGTGGAAAGACCAGTCCACCCGGTCCGTTCCGATGACGATGCGCGAGGACGAGCTTCGGAACACCAGCCGGAACGGTGTGGAGCCCAACTCGGCGACCGGCGAGGCCAGCAACGAGCGGCATGCCCGCCGGGCCAACGGCCACGCAGAACTTGCACCCAGAACTCCCAGGGCGAGCAACGCCTTCACAGCAACAGCGGTCCCGGTAGCGGTACGCACGGCGATACCGAAGCCCGGCACCACACCCAGCACCAGCTGGGTGCCGGTCATCAGCACGGTCGCTGGAAACCACGAGGCTGGATCAGCCAAGCCGTCGCGCCGGAGCCACACCACGAGCGCCAGACCGGCCGCCGCGGCCGTGAGAACCGGAATCACGGACCACCACGGCACCTCGGCGACCTGCAAGTGGGGGAGGAGCGCGAAACACAAGCACACCAGGCTGAGCAAGAACGGGACGCCCACCATGGAGATGAGGACGAAGGCTCTCGCTCGACGCCATCGCACGGCCAGCGCGATGGCGACCTGTGGGCTGTCGATCAACGGAATCATGCGCGGAACCAGAACCACGGCACACCTCACCCCAAAGTGGTCCAGCGGCGTGAACGCCTTGGAAGACAGGAAGAAGACGAGCGCCCCACATTGGTGGCCGCTCACCGAAACCGAGCCGAACGGAGGCGCAGATCAGCGTTCGGGTGGGTGTCCCGTCGTGGCGAACCGGGGGAAAGGGAGCGCGGAGGATGATCGAATCCGGGGCATGGCACCTCAAGTCGTGTAGCCGCCGCCACCGTGTTGTGACAAGCGGGCCGACCAGGCTTCCCGGCACTCCGCCCATCAAGATGCCGTAAAAGTCTGCCAGAGGCAAACCTTCACCTGGCTGAACTTCTTGGCGGCGGTGTGTGTCGCCGCGCCGTTCCTCGGCGCAAAGATGTCGTAAAGATCCGCCTGACCTGCCTGGATCATGCGGACAAACCGGGTATTGATGACATGCGACGCGCGGCAGGTGTGCGTTGCCGCTCGGTCTCGCCGGGTGCTTCGTGGACCCCGCGTGGTGGAGCTGATGAGTTCGCGGCCGTTACCGGCGCGTCCGTGGTGGCGGCTGCTACCCGGCGCGCGCCATCCCACGCAGATCGTGGTGTTCGCGTTCGCCGCGGCCACGCTGGTGGGCACAACATTGCTCATGCTGCCGATCGCGACGGAGTCCGGCTCCAGCACGGGGGCGGTACCTGCGTTGTTCACCGCGGTCTCCGCCATCTGCGTGACGGGCCTGGTCGTGGTCGACACGCCAACGCACTGGTCCACGTTCGGGGAAGGCGTCGTGCTCGCCCTGATCCAGGTCGGCGGCTTCGGCGTCATGACCCTCGCCTCCTTGCTGACCCTGCTCGTGTCGCGACGGCTCGGACTGCGCATGCAGCTCACCGCCCAGACGGAGACCAAGGCCCTCGGGCTGGGAGACGTCCGCACCGTGGTCGGAGGAGTGATCGTCGTCAGCCTGGTGGTCGAGGCCCTGACAGCGATCGCCCTGGCGTTGCGATTCATGATCGGATACGGAGAATCACCCGGCCGCGCGATCTACCTCGGTGTCTTCCACGCCGTGTCGGCGTTCAACAACGCGGGTTTCGCGCTCTACACCGACAGCATGATCGGCTTCGCCACCGATCCGTGGATCTGCCTGCCGATCCTCGTCGCCGTGATCCTCGGCGGGCTGGGCTTTCCGGTTCTCTTCGAACTCCTGCGCCGCCGCAGCCGGAAGCGGTGGTCACTGCACACACGAATCACCCTGCCGGTCTACTTCGGACTGCTGCTCGTGGGCACGCTCGCAGTGGTGTTGCTGGAGTGGCGCAACACTCTCGGCGACCTCGACGTCGAACACAAGCTCCTGGCGGGCCTCTTCCACGGAGCCATGCCCCGGACAGCCGGGTTCAACAGCGTCGACGTCGGTGCGATGCACTCGTCCACTCTGCTGATCAGCGACGTGCTGATGTTCATCGGCGGCGGCAGCGCCGGCACCGCGGGCGGCATCAAGGTCACCACGTTCGCGTTGCTCGCATTCGTCATCTTCGCGGAGATCCGCGGTGAGCCGACCGTCCACGTGTTGGGCCGGCGCATCACCGCCCAGGTGCAACGCCAAGCACTGACCGTCGCACTGCTCGGTGTCGGAGCGGTGATGACAGGGACGATCACCCTGCTCATCATCAGTCCGTTCTCCGTGGACGACGTGTTGTTCGAAGTAACGTCCGCTTTCGGCACCGTTGGTCTGTCCACCGGCATCACAGCTCAGCTGCCCGTGGGCGGCCAGCTCGTCCTGGTGGTGCTGATGTTCCTCGGCAGGCTCGGGCCGATCACCTTGGCCTCCGCGCTGGCATTGCGAGACCGTGCTCGGCGATACGAATACCCAGAGGAGCGACCCATTGTCGGATAAGCACACGTCCCATGTCGTCGTGGTCGGCCTGGGCCGGTTCGGCAGCTCGCTCGCCCTGGAGCTCACCGCACGCGGTACCGAGGTTCTCGGCATCGACGTCAACCCGAAGATCGTCCAGCAGCACGCGCAGCACCTCACCCATGTCGTCGTCGCCGACACCACCGACGAGGAGGTGATGCGTCAGCTCGGCGTCGGCCAGTTCCAGCGCGCGGTGGTCGGCATCGGCACCGACCTCGAAGCCAGCATCCTCACCACCGCCCTTCTGGTCGACTTCCAGATCCCGCACATCTGGGCGAAGGCGGTCAACCGCCAGCACGGGCGCATCCTCGAGCGAATGGGCGCGCACCACGTCGTGCTGCCCGAGCACGAGATGGGGGAGCGGGTCGCCCACCTGGTGACCGGAAGGATGCTGGACTACATCGAGTTCGAGGACGACTACGCACTGGTCAAAACCCATGCGCCTGAGGAGGCAGCCGGTGTGCCCCTGGAGCAGAGCCGCCTGAGGTCCAAGTACGGCGTGACAGTCGTCGGTGTGAAACGGCCGGGCGAGGGCTTCACGTACGCGACTGCGGACACCGTGGTGAACCGAGGTGACGTGCTCATCCTGGCTGGGCGGACCGCGGACGTCGAACGGGTGGCAGACCTCACCTGAGCATCCTCACCGCTTGCCGCGCACACCTTTGACGGTGACGAGCACCGGGTAGATCGCCGTGACGCTGACACCGAGCACGATCAGCGCGACCGACTCCAGCGCGACACCTCCGACCAGCAGCGTCAAGCCGACCACGTAGCTGAGCAACAACAGGACGACGAACAGCGCCCTGTGCGACAGCCGGTGCTGAGGAGGCGGCTCTTGAGAAGCCGGCTCCGAGCACGAACACTTCGGCCACGACGGTCTCCAATCTGGTTATTCGGGACGCGGCAGCACAACCGGAATCAAGGTCAAGCGGATGGCGCGGCGGTTGTCTACCGTGGACGCCAGGACGAACTCCCGTGGCGCGTCGGGTTCGATCGCAGGGCCCTCGGTCAGGCACTGCTTGTGCTGCTGGATGGAGGTGGCGGCCTTGTCGATGATGGCCGAAACGTCCTTGCGATCACGGACGAACAGGATCAGGGCGATGCGGGTGTCCCGCCACACCGTGTAGCCCAGCAGTTGGTCGATGGCTTCGACGAACCTCGTCTCGCCGTGCCAGATCTTGCATTCGGCGACGAACGCGTCGCGGTCCTGCCAGCGCAGGAGGATGTCCGTCTTGCCCTTGCCCAGGAAGGTCTCGCCCGTGGCAAGACCGCGGTAGTTGGCGTTGAGTAAGAAGAGGAGGACGTCGCGGATCGCCTCCTCGGACTCGCCGACGAGCTTGTCTGCCGTGGCAGGCAACCGCTCAAGCGCAACGCCGAACGACGTGATCAGTTTGACGAGGCTGTTGGCGATGTCGCCGGCGAGCGCGTGCTCGGGCGTGCCTGATGCCTTGGAACGCTCTACTTGCTCAAGCGTCAAAAGGGTCGGCGCGAGCGGCACTGCGAGAGACGCCGTTGCCACCGGTTCAAGCGGGATCGACAGGCTGGCCGCCGCGCTGCGAAGGCCGATGACGCGCGCTCGCCGCGAGTTGATGACCGGTGATATCGCGGCTCGAACTTCGGCGCGGTGCTCACCGATCCTCTGATTGGCAACCTTGGCAGCCGCCTTCTTTGAGGATCTGTTGGACTCCTTGCACGCTACCTGATCCGACTTTGTGCCAGGCAGATCGCGGCAGTCGCGCTCGTATTTCATGGTGTGGTCGCGTCCGTGCGTGCGAGATCGTCCATGACGCGGTGGAGTGTCGTCGCGTTCGTTCCTGAGAATTGATCAAGTCCACCCCTGGCTGGTTGGCGCTCGTCGTTCAGCCTCGTCGGCGAGGTGAGGGCCTGAGTCAGCTTGGGGTGTGCCGGCCCGACGCTGGACCAATCCAAGACTTTAGGCGTCCAATGTGGATGGACAGCACTGTCCTTTATGGACTTCCTGGGGCATTCTGGGGGCATTTGACGTCGAGAGCCAATGAGACTCTATGGGGTCTGATCAGGTAAAACATGCCGATGGGGTCGTCTCCGGGAGATGTCCCGAAAACGGCCCCATCGCGACCTGTCAGGCCTGGTCCGACCACCACTTCTGGCCGGCCTCGCCAAGGGTGGAGATCGGGTCGTAGTAGGGGTAGCGGCGGTCGAGTGCCTCGGGGTCTTCGAGCTCGATCCCGGTGCGGTAGTTCTTGGTCCAGTAGGAAATGCCCAGCTCACGGTCGTACTCGGCGAGCTGGTGCACCCACCGCTTGCCCACGTACGGCACGTCGCACACGATCCGAGGCGTCGCGTACCCAGGCAGATAGCCCATGATCGCGTGCTGCAGTTCCTGCGCCTCCCACACCGACACCCGCCAGTGCTCCGCGTTCGGGATCATGTCGCACATGGTCTACCGACACGCCGACGCGGCGTCCTAACCAGGGCAGACTTGTGCTCGCAACCGAAAAAGATGATCACTGGGGCCATTCTGGGGCCATTGGTCGCACGTGCGAGATCGCGAGATATGCAACCGCGGCCCTCGTGGCCGGTCCACACGCTCAGCCGGCGTGGGCGTACTGCTCGACACAGGGGTCGCCTGACCGGCCAGACCCATCTGTGCCAGGCTCAGGATGTCGTGCGCATCCGGTCCGCGACCGCCCTCACGGCGCTGATCAGCGCGGGCGCGTTCTCCGCGGGGTCGTTCAGGCGCACGAGCCGCACCGCGAACCAGGTGGTCGCGACGCGGGCGAAGATTGCGTTGTCCTCGGCGTGTTCCTCGTCGCCGATGCCGGGCACCTCGGTGAACTCGTGCGCCAGCTCGCGGTCGATGTCGAGGAACTTCTTCGCACCGTTGCCGACGAACACCTCCACCTGGGCGACCGGTCCGCTCGTCGGGTCGGCGTAGAGGCACTGGGTGGTGTTGGTTTCGGACTCCACGCCGTCCTCGAGCGGGGTGCCCGCCAACGCCTCGGCCTCCGGTTTCGGCAGCAACCGCATGCCGACACCGAAGCTTCCGCTGTAGCGCTGGTCTCCGCTCCGGTCGGCGTGGCCTGCTGTTGCTCCTGGACCGGCGGTGCCGGCGGTTCGGCGCCTGCCGAGCAGCCCGTGAGCGCTGCGGCGAGGAGTCCACACAGGACGATCATGCGGTGCACAGGGGTACCTCCGGAACGGTCTGGCTGCGGTCGATGATCGTGCCCATCAGCTCGGCCTCCAGGTCCGCCTTGAACGGCGGCAGCCCTGGGATGAGCTTCGTGATGGCCGTGATGGCCGTGGTGGCGGTGGTGCCGAGCGCCAGGCCCAGTCCGCCGCCGCCCTTGATGACGAGGTCGGCGCGGCGGCACCGGGCGAGCGGTGCGCCGAATGCGGACCCGTTGGTGATGCCGATGGACGCGCGGACCTTGCCGTAGGGGGCCAGCGATGGCGCCGGGCCGCCCCCGGCCGAGAACTTGAGTTCGACACCGGCTGCCAGCACGACGTCGAGCGCGGTGAGGCTGGTGGTCAGTCCGTTGTGGTGCTGCTGTCCGGCGTCTGTGCTGGAGACCCGGTCGTCCCCAACCTTGGCGCGTGGCTTGATGATCTGAGGCCGGTGTCGAAACCTCATCGCCAAGTGTGTCCTCGGTGTGACACTGCGTGTCCGTCGGATCCCTCGACTGGGACAGGGTGCTACCTGATCGCTGTGCTGACATCGATGTGCGGTGGAAGCACACTGGTGTGCGGTTTGCATTCCGAAACGTGGGTGGGGTGGTTTCATGCGCGGCACCGGCGTTGATGGCGAGCGCGCGGTAGCGGACCTGCCGAGTCAGTTCGACGAACTCGCCGCTCTGTACGAGGAGTTCTCCCGGCAACCGTTCCGGCAGGAGTTGGAGTTTCCCTCGGTGCTGGCCGCGCTCGGTGACGTGAGTGGTCTGCGGGTTCTCGATCTCGGTTGTGGCAGCGGGGTGTACACGAGGAAGCTCGCCGGTCTCGGTGCGGTGGTCACGGGTATCGACGAGTCGCGGGGCATGATCGAGTACGCGGAGCGTCGGGAGCGGGACGAAGCTACTGGCGCCGTCTACGTCGCCGGGCCGTTACCTGCGGAGCTTGCGGGGACGATGGATGTGGTGCTCGGTGTGTACGTCCTTCCTTATGCCACGACGGTCGCAGAGTTGACCGGTTTGTGCCGGTCTGCGGCTGACGCGTTGCGGCCGGGTGGGGTGTTCGTGACGTTGCCGATCCATCCCGGTTTCCACGCCGACGTCGACTACTACGCGCCCTACGGGTTCCGGTTGTACACGTCCACTCGCGACGACGCTGCCCCGGTCGTGCTGGACCTTCGGGCGCTTGGCCATGAGGCGACCGTCACGGCGCGGTACTGGACGGCGGCGACACTCAACGCTGTGCTCGGTGAGGTGGGTTTCGAGGCCGTCGACTGGTTGCCGCACCGCATCTCGGCTGCAGGGGAAGCCGTTGGGACAGCCTACTTCCGGCCATACCTCGCGGTGCCTCATGCCGCCCTTCTCCGCTGTGTGAAAGGCAAGGCCTGACCATGACGACGAGCGGGAGCGAATCGCTCGGCCGACGCTGCGACGATCTGATCGAGCATGCCAGGTTCATGACCCTGGCCACGTGCGGCCCGGACGGGCCATGGGCGTCCACAGTGAACTATGTGCCGATGCGTGAACCGTTGCGCCTGCTGTGGTACTCGCTGCGCGACGCACGGCACTCACGGAACATCGAGGCTGATCCGGTCGTGTCGGGCAGTGTGTTCCGTACCGGTGTGCCGAACCCGTTGGGGCTGGACGGCGCCCAGTTCACCGGTACCGCCCGTGCCGTCGACGCCGGCGAGCTCGTGGAGCTGGCGGACTTCTACTACCGGCGGAACTTCGCGGACGAACAGACCAGGAGGAAGTGGCGGCTGCCGTTGGCGGAGTTCCGAGGGGACGGACCTCGCCGCTTCTATGTGGTGACGGTGACCGCGTGGTGGCTGTTCGACCTGGACGGGTGGCTGGCCGACATGAACGACCGTCGCGTCGCGGTTGATCTTGCCGCGTTGTCCGGGAGAAGACAGGAGATCCGGGCATGACCGCTCCCGCCTCGGCCGCTGTCACCGTTACCGACCGGGTGCCAGTCGCGATGCGTGCGCTGGTCAAGGACCGCGCCGGTCCCGGTCTGCGGTTGTGCGAGGTGCCCACCCCCACACCGGCGGCCGGTGAGGTTCTGGTGCGGGTGCTGCGGGCCGGGGTGTGCGGGACCGATCTGCACATCTACCGCTGGGACGCCTGGGCGGCCCGCACGGTCCGGCTACCGCTGGTGCCCGGTCACGAGTTCGTTGGTGAGGTTGTGGCCACGGCGGCCGGGACCGGTGGCCTGCTCGCCGGGCAGACGGTGTCCGCGGAAGGACATCTGGTGTGCGGCGACTGCCGGAACTGCCGGGCCGCCGCACCCCATCTGTGCCCACGCACGCGCGGACTGGGGATCCTCCGCGACGGCGTGTTCGCCGACTACGCCGTCCTGCCCGCCACCGCGATCTGGCAACACCGCCCCGGTGTCGACCTGGACACCGCCGCGTTGTTCGACCCGTTCGGTAACGCCGTGCACGCCGCCCACACGTTCCCGTTGCGGGACAAGGTCGTCGCGATCACCGGCGCCGGACCGGTCGGTCTGATGACCATCCCCGTCGCCCGCCACTTCGGGGCGCGCGCTGTGGTCGTCGTCGAGCCGAGCCCGCACCGGCGGCGTCTCGCGGAGTGCCAGGGCGCGACGATCACCTGCCCGGACAGCGCGGATCTCGCCGGTGCGCTGCGCGATCTGGGCCGGTGCGACGGGTTCGACGTCGGCATGGAGATGTCGGGGCACCCGATGGCGCTGACCGAGTTGCTCGCTCACATGAGCCACGGTGGCCGCGTGGTGGTCCTCGGTCTGCCGGACCGGCCGGTGCCGACTGACTGGGCCGACATCTCGCTCCGCATGCTGACCGTGCAGGGCGTGTCGGGTCGGCGCATCTTCGATACATGGCACCAGGTCACCGCGCTGCTGGACGCGGGCATCCGCCCGGCGGCCGTCATCACGCACCACTTCCCCGCCGACGACTACGCCACGGCGTTCGAGGTGGCCACCTCGACGATGGCGGGCAAGGTGATGCTCGTGTGGAGTACGGAACCGCGCACCGGAGGCCGGACATGAACTACTCCGTTGCCGTGGCGACGCAGATCGCCGAACTCGACCCCGAACGGTGGGACCGGGTCATCGACCGGACCGGGGCGTCGATCTTCTACCACCGCGTCTTCCTGGAAGCGTTCGAGAAGTTCCCATTGCACCCGGTGGAGAAAGCCGCCTACCTCACGGTGACCACCGCCAACGGGGAACCGGTCGCGGTGCTGCCCGCGTTCCTCACCCACGGCACCGACCCGATGCGCGTACTGCACAACCATTTCCCGGGCGAGGCGGACGAACCCGCGCTGCTGTCTCATGTGTGGCACTGCTACCAGAGCGCCCTGCCGACCGTCGCCGGGAATTCCGACGCGTGGCCCACGACCGTCACCGTCCTCACTGAACTCGCGGGCCAGTGGGGCGCCGCCGTGCACGGGTTCGTCAACGTCGACCGGCTCGACCCGTTCTCAGCGTGGCTGGACGAGGCCGGCCACGCCGGTGTGGACATCGAGATCGGTTGGGGAACCGACCTTTCCGGCTGTGCCGGCGTCGACGCGTACCTCGGTGGGCTGAGCGCCAAACGGCGCGGGATCATGCGCCAGTACCTGCGGCGCGGGGAAAGCGCGGGCGTCCGGCGCCGGTGGCTGCCGGCGCGCGAGGGTGACCTGGACGGGTTCGTGCGGCTGGCCCGGCACACCGCGACGAAGTTCGACAACGCCGACTACTACCAGCCCGGGTTGTTCCAGAACTTCGTCGCCCACCTCGGCACCCATGCGTGGCTTGAGGAACTGCGCATCGACGGCGAGCTGATCGGTGCCGCGCTGGTGCTGTTCGACCGGCGCCGCGTGCACTTCTTCGCCACCGGGTTCGACCTGGCCGCCTGCGACCGGTTCAGCCCGTTCTACCTGCTGTTCGCAGGTGCGGTCGAGGAAGGGATCCGGCGCGGCCTGCCGTGGCTGGCAGCCGGCCGCCGCAACCCCGACTTCAAACGCCGCCACAACCTGACCTCGACCGTGCTCCGGGCACACCTGATGAGAACCGGAACCCAGGCGTTCTAGGGAAGGACGAATTCTCGATGAAGCAGTGGGTGCGCCCGGCGGCAGCGCAGGGTGAGGTCGACGTGTCTGCGACTGCGACGCTGGCGGAGTTGTTCGAACGGCGAGTCGCTGCCGATCCGCACGCCATCGCGGTGTCTGGCCCGGCTGGTGAGCTGACCTACCGGGAGCTTGACGAGCGCGCCGACCGGTTGGCGAGGCTGCTGTGTGCCTGGGGCGCTGGGCCGGAGCAGCGGGTGGCGCTCGCGTTGCCGCGGTCCGTGGATCTGGTCGTGGCCATGCTGGCCACCGTCAAGGTCGGCGCGGCGTACGTGCCGGTCGACGTCCTTCAGCCGGTGGAGCGGCTCGCTGTGTTGCTTGCGGACTCCGAACCGGCTGTCGTGATCACCGGGGACGTGCCGCTGCCGTCCGCTGTCACGTCATCGGCCCGGCCCGTGGTGCTGGCCGACCCCGCCACTCGAGCGGAACTGGCGGCGCTCGGCGCAGTCGATCTGTCCGGTCCGGTGTCGCCGGGCAACGCTGCCTACGTGATCTACACGTCCGGGTCGACGGGAAGACCCAAAGGGGTGGTTGTCAGACAGGCCGATGTCGCGGCGCTGGCCGGTGACCGGCGTTTCGCGAACGGCGCGCACCGCCGGGTGCTCGTGCATTCGCCGCACACCTTCGACGCGTTCACCTACGAGCTATGGGTGCCGCTGCTCAACGGCGGCACCGCCGTGCTGGCCGCGCACTCCGGGCCGGACATCACGGCACTGGCGGGGAGCATCACCGCCGGGCGGGTTACCGCCGTGTTTCTGACGACCCGGTTGTTCGAGCTGATCGCCTGGGAAGCACCGGAATGCCTGGCCGGGGTGCGGGAGGTGTGGACCGGGGGAGAGGCGGTGCCCGCTGACGCGGTGCGCCGGGTTGTGGCGCGGTGCCCGGAGACGACCGTGTTCGACGTGTACGGCCCGACGGAGACGACGGTGTTCGCGACGTGTCACCGGATGGTGCCCATGGCGCCGGTGCCGGACCCGGTGCCGATCGGGCTGCCGCTGGACGGGATGCGCGCCCACGTCCTAGACGCGGCGCTGACGCCGGTGCCGTCAGGTGGCACCGGGGAGTTGTACCTCTCGGGTGCCGGGGTCGCGCGCGGCTATCTGAACCGTCCGGACCTGACCGCGGAACGGTTCGTCGCGTGCCCGTTCGGCCCGTCTGGCGAGCGGATGTACCGCACCGGCGACGTGGTGCGGTGCGAACCCGGCGGGACACTGGTGTACCGGGGACGGGCCGACGACCAGGTGAAGGTACGCGGCTTCCGCATCGAACCGGGCGAGGTCGAGGCCGCGTTGCTCGCCCAGCCGGGTGTCGCGCAGGCAGCCGTCGTGGTCCGCGAGCATGGTGACGGCGACAAGCGCCTCGTCGGATACGTCACCGGCACGGTGACCGACGTTGGTCGGTTGCGGCGGGAGCTGGCGCGCACGCTGCCGGAATTCATGGTGCCGTCCGCGCTGGTGCGGGTGGACGTGTTTCCCTTGACTCCCAATGGGAAGACCGACCGCAGGCGACTGGCTGAACTGTCGCTGCCCCGGCGCCGGACGCCTGCCTCAGGCCCACTAGAGGAGGACGTCCAGCGCACCGTCGCGCGGGTCTGGGCCGACGTCCTCGGTGTCTCGTCGGTCGGCGCGCACGACGACTTCTTCGACCTCGGCGGCAACTCTCTGCACGCCGCGCGGATCGTGCACCGCATCCGTCGAGCCTACCGGGCCGACATCGGGTTGCCCGCGATCTACGCGGCGCCCACGGTGGCCCGCCTCGCCTGTCTCGTGCGCGTGGCGGACCGCAACGGCGCCCTCGACGTCCCCGTCCAGCGGCGGCCGAGACCCGCCCGGTTGCCGCTGTCGGCGGGGCAGGCGCGGTTGTGGCACCTCAACCAGGTGGACCCCGCCGATCCCAGCTACCACCTGGTGTTCGTCGTCCGGCTGTCGGCCGCACTCGACCAGGCCGCACTCGACCAGACCGCGCTCGGCGCGGCGGTGGCCGATGTCGTGGCTCGTCACGAAAGCCTGCGCACTGTCTTCCCGGCCGATGCGGGTGTGCCGGAGCAGCGTGTCCTGGAGCCGGCGGAGAGCCGGGTCGTGCTGGTCACCGAGGAGATCGCCGACGCGGCGCTGTCCGCGCGGATCCACGAGCTCGCGACGGAACCGTTCGACCTGACCAGTGAGCTGCCGGTGCGGGCCACCGTGCTGCGGACCGATTCCGGCGACACGGTCCTGGTGCTGCGGGTACACCACATCGTCTGCGACGGCGGGTCGGTGCGCCCGTTGTTCCGCGATCTGGAGCTGGCGTACCGGGCGCGTGCCACCGGCCGGGCGCCGACGTGGGCGGCAGCGCCCCTCCAGTACGTCGACCACACACTGACCCAGCTCACCCAGCTCGGCCGTGACGACGATCGCGACAGCTACGCCTTCCACCAACTGTCGTTCTGGCGGCGCACGTTGCACGGACTTCCCACGCAGCTGACCCTTCCCACGGATCGATCACGCCCAGCCGCCCCAGGCAGCCGGAGCGAGCGGGTCACCGAGACGTGGGACGCCGACCTCCACCGCCGGTTGCTCGCACTGGCACAGAACAACCGGGCGAGCCTGCTGGCGGTACTGCAGGCCGGTCTCGCAGCGCTGCTGACCCGGTACGGCGCGGGAGAGGACATCCCGCTGGGCACCGTCGCGGCCGGACGTGCCGACCCCGCGCTGGCCGACCTGGTGGGCTTCGTTGTCAACACGCTCGTCCTGCGCACCGACACGTCCGGCGATCCGGCGTTCACGGCGCTGGTGCACCGGGCCCGCAGGACCGCCTTCGACGCCCTGGCCCACCAGGACGTGCCCTTCGACCGGGTCGTGGCGGCGCTCAACCCGCCACGCTCGGCAGGCAGGCACCCGCTGTTCCAGGTCGCGCTCGCACTGCAGAACATGGCCTGGCCGGACATCGACCTCACCGGAACACCAGCACGGATCGAGGAGTGGCCCGCGGGTGGCGCGAAGTTCGACCTGCTGTTCGAGTTCTGGGAACAGCACGACGATCGCGGCAGGCCCGCCGGTGTCGTCAGCGTGGCCGAGTACAGCGCGGACCTGTTCGACCAGACCACGGCACGACGGCTGTTGGACGGCCTGCGCCTGGTCCTGATCTCGGCCGCGACCGACCCCTCCCGGCGAGTCAGCGACCTGACGATCACCCCGGCCTCGCTGCCGGTCACCGAGGTCCACCGGGCGGGGGAGTCGGTCGCGGTCCTCGCTGAGGCCTTCGAACACCAGGCCGCACGCACTCCTGGCGCGACGGCGACGCGCGGCCCGGACGGCACGACGACCTACGCGGAGCTGAACGCACGGGCCAACCGCCTGGCGCGGCTGCTGGTGCAGGCCGGCGCGGGACCGGACACCGTGGTGGCGCTGGCACTACCGCGATCCACGGAACTGGTCGTGGCCATGCTCGCCGTGGCGAAAGCAGGCGCGGGCTACCTGCCTCTCGACCCCGCCCACCCCACCCCGCGGCTCGCGGCACTCCTGGCCGACGCCGGCCCGGTGGTGGTCATGACGGACCAGGCACACCGCCACGTGGTTCCACCCGGCCAACCGGTCCTGGTGCTCGACGACCCGGCCACGTCACGGGATCGTGCCTGCCAGGACGCCGTGAACCTGACAGACGAGGAACGTCGCTCGCCCGTGCGCGCCGGGCACGCCGCCTACGTGATCTACACGTCGGGCACTACCGGCGTCCCCAAGGGCGTTGTCGTCACCCAGAACGACGTGGTCACGCTCGCCCTCGACCCGAGGTTCGCGGGGCAGGCACACACGCGGGCACTGGTGCACTCGCCGCACACCTTCGACGCGTTCACCCTCGAGCTGTGGCCGCCGCTGCTGCACGGGGGCACCGCCGTCCTCGCCGGCTGCGACGACCTGGACCTCACCGCGCTGGCGGGCATGATCGTCGACGAGCGGGTCACCGCCCTGTTTCTCACCGCGCGCCTGTTCGAGGCGCTGGTCACCCAGGCACCGCGGTGCCTGGCCGGTGTCCAGGAGGTGTGGACCGGCGGTGAACAGGTCCCGGCCGCCGCGGTGCGCAGGGTGCGGGCCTGCTGCCCTGGCACCACGGTGGTCGACGCGTACGGCCCGACCGAGGTCACGGTGTTCGCCACGACCCACCACGTCCGCGCGGGGGAGCCGGTGCCCGCGACGGTCCCGATCGGCACGCCGCGGGACGGCGTGCGGGTCCTCGTGCTGGACGCCGCGCTGCGACCGGTGCCGCCTGGCGCGCCGGGGGAGTTGTATGTCGCGGGAGCCGGGATCGCCCGCGGCTACCTGAACCAGCCCGCGCTGACTGCGGAACGCTTTGTGGCCTGCCCGTTCGGACCGCGCGGCGCGCGGATGTACCGCACCGGTGACCTCGTCCGGTCGACGGCGGACGGTGCGCTGCAGTACCTGGGCCGCGCTGACAACCAGGTGAAGGTGAACGGGATACGGATCGAGCCCGCCGAGGTCGAGGCCGCAGTGGCCGCCGAGCCCGGAGTCGCGAACGCCGCCGTGGTCGTGCGACCGGACGGCACCGGCGGACGCCGGCTCGTCGGCTACGTCGTGTCCTCCGGTGCGGCGCGACTCGACCTCGACGCCCTGCGACGCCGGCTCACCGGCACACTTCCGGGGTACCTGGTGCCCTCGGCACTGGTGCAACTGGACGCGCTGCCGCTGACACCACACGGCAAGACGGACAGAGCGGCCCTGGCCCGGCGCGCTGACGAGGCGAGGGCACGGCCGACGACCACGAGTCCCCGCGATCCGATCGAGGAACGCGTCGTCGGCGTCTGGTCCCGGATCCTCGAACGCGACCGTATCGGCGTGCACGACAACCTGTTCGACATCGGCGGCAACTCACTGCACGCCGCCCGGCTCACCGCGGAAACGGTGCGGGCACTCGGGATCGCCCCGGACCACAGCGGTCGCCTGATGCGTGCCCTGCTGCACACACCCACGGTCTCCGCCATCGCGGAAGAGGCCAGGACCCTCCTGTCGGCACGACCGGTAGCCGCGACCGGGCGGCGCGAGGTGCCCGACTTCGCCACCGACGCCGAACTGGCGCCGGACATCCACTTCGCGCAGGCCACGGCGCGGAACACCGAACCCCGGCACGTTGTGCTGACCGGTGCCACCGGATTCCTCGGTATCCACCTGCTGCGAGAACTGCTCGACACCACACCGGCGACCGTCAGCTGTCTCGTTCGCGCCCGCGACGACCACGAAGCGCGGCACCGAATCCTCGGCAGCGCCCGCCGGTGGGGCGTGCCTGTCATCGACGAGAGCAGGGTCGGCGCGATCGCCGCCGACCTCGGGCTGTCTCGGTTCGGCCTGCCGGACGATCACTACTGGAGCCTCGCTGAGGCCGACCTGATCTACCACAACGGCGCACAGGTCAACTTCCTCTACCCTTACCACGCGCTGAAACAGGTCAACGTCGACGGCACCAGGGAGATCATCCACCTGTCGTCGGCGGGCGGGGGCGTACCGGTGCACTTCGTCTCTACCCAGGCGGTGTTCTCCTCCCTGGGACTGGCCGGGGTGCGGAGCGTGGACGAGAGCACCCTTCCCGCGTGCCCGGAGCAGCTGTTCATGGGCTACCCGGAAACCAAATGGGTGGCCGAGACCATGCTCCGCGCCGCAGCCGGACGAGGCATGCCGCTGAACATCTACCGCCCCCACGACATCACCGGCAGCACGGAAACCGGCTCGTGGCCACACGACAGCTTCCTGAGCGGGCTCCTACGGTCCTTCGTGGACATCGGGGCCGCGCCGGATGCCCGGCTCCCGCTCGACTTCACCCCGGTCGACCTCGTAGCCAGGTCGCTGGTCCGGTTGTCGCTGCACCAGGGGACGGCCAGCGGGACGTGGCACCTGAACAATCCCCGGTACGCGCTGCTCGGCGAGTTCGTCGAGCAGCTCGGCACGGTCGGCCATCACGTGGCGTTGGTCTCGATGGACGAGTGGGTGCGCCGCCTCATCACTCACTGCGAGCAGCACCCGGAGACGGCCATTGCGCCTTTCGTGCCGCTGTTCACCGAACGGTGGACACCGCACAACCTCACCGTTGTGGAGTTCTATCTGGAAGACCGCATGCCGGTGCTGCACTGCGCCCGCACCTGGGAGGCGGTCAGCGCGGCGGGCGGCCCCGCTGGTACACCCCCGACAGCTGATCTCCTCCCGCTCTGCGTCGCACAACTCACCGCGCGGCAAACCACTGCCGGGAAAGCAGGCCCATCGTGACCGAGAACCCCTTCGACGATCCTGACGGCATCTTCCACGTCCTCGTCAATGACGAGCAGCAGCACTCCCTGTGGCCCGCGGAGATCTCGGTGCCTGATGGTTGGCGCGTGGCCCTGCCTGGTGTCCGCCGGACCGAGGCCCTCGAGTACGTCAACACCCACTGGACAGACATCCGGCCCGCGTCGGTGCGAACCTGTTGATGTGAGAGCAGCGGCAGTTCAGTCGCGGAGGGTCTGGCTGGGCAGTTGGCCATAGCGGTTGCGGTGGTGGGCTGCAAAGCGGCTCGCGTGGGGAATGGATGTGGACGGCGAAGTCGCGGAACATCAGCGCACGAGAGGTCATCGCTCGCCCGGACCGTGTGGTGCGGCCTGCGTGAGCGCGTGATGGTCCTCTCCGTTCCCCCGAAGCTGAGGACGGAGGCGCTGGCTGCGGGGTGCTCGTTCTTGCAGGCGTCGAGCCTGTCTTGAAGCAGGTCGTCGAGGTCCACTGGGTAACCAGGGCGAGGCTCTCCCAGAGCGAGCAAACAGCTCTCGATGTCATCGTGACCGCTCGCAAAGCTGGTCTCTGCTGCGAAGGCTTGAATACGCGGATTGCCGCCTGTACGCCTGTGGAACTCGGTGGCTTGTGCGTCTGAGACGGAGTCAAACGTCGCGTTGAGGTAGCCGTGGGTGTACTGAAGGGTAAATCCGGTCAGCTCCAGCCGCGGCGTGCCGGCCGGTGGTTTGAGCAGGTCGATCCGTTCTGTTCGGCACAACATGACCAGCCGCACGTTCGCCGGCATCGACTCCAGCATCATGTCGGTGACGAAGGTTCGTTCGCCGATGTCGCCCGCGACTTGAGCGGCGTTGTCGGCGGCGTCGATGACGATCGCGAGCAGTGCGCCAGGAGTGCGCGCCTCCAAAGCCGCGGCAGCGGTGCGCACACGCGCGAGAAAGGCCCGGCTGTAGTCCTCCGGCTGTGCGGTCCTCACCGGGATCAATGGATCGCACAGCGAATGCGTTGCCAGCTCGTTCGCCAGGTGCAAGAGGCCTTTTCTGTGCGGATGTCGAGGCTGGCTGGTGCGCCGGTAGTCACCGTTGCCGAAGCAGTCGAACACAAGGGCCAAGGAGCCGTCCGGCATGCCTTGCTGGATCCTTGTGGTGAGAACCGACTTCCCCACACCTCCGGCCGCATGCACGATCACAGGCCGATCTGAGATCTCGACGATCCGCTGGATCGTCTCTTCGGCTTGCTCCGTCACGATGAGGTGCTCGGGAGCCTCGATCAAGCTCGGGCATGGCAACAGATCAACTTCGCTGGTTCTCAACGCCATCAAGACCGTCGAGCGTGTCACAAGCGAATCCGGCTCCAGCGACGTTGCGCGACGCTCGATCATCTCCTTCAGCAAGATGTGCTCGACGTCTGAGGCGTGAGGAAGGTAGGAGCCCACTTCCACGTGGAATATCGAGTCCAGCCGCAGCAGACCCGGCGCAGAGGTGTCGATGCTGAAGCGTTTAAAGAACGCAGCTTCGTCGCCAGCGTCAGCTGAGAATCCGGAGTACTGCCTTAGGTAGCGGACGTCGTGATCTTCCGGATCTGCTGCGGCGCCGGACGCAAGGAGGTTGATCGCTTCGAGTACCGACGAGCGGACTTGCCGGTTGGAGACGAACTCGAAGCGGACCTTGTGCAACTCGTCGGCGTTTTCAGCCTTGATCTTTCGGTAGATCGTTCCAAACCCCTGGAGTGTCTTCTTCAGCCCAGAGACGGTGAACTCGTCCTCTGTCTGGCGAGTCGAGTGTTTGAGCTGGCGGTACACGACCCGGTTGGCATCCGCGAGAGCTGTTCCTCCGTAGTAGTCGGCAAGATCGATTACCTCCTCGCCGTCACCGAGGTCGGGGTCTTCGACGGCGGCACCCTCAACGTGAATCGCTGTCAGCTCTGAACTCGGGCGCAGAAGTCGAAGTGACTGGCGGGCAGCCCAACGATAGTGAAACTGGTCGCCATCCCTGCTCGGGCGAAGTAGATCTACGCCAGCCATTCGCTCAGTCGTCCTATCGCCAGCGCCTGCCACCGCGGCTCAGTGGTGTGAACGGATGGCGATCTTCGCACGCGTCCCGGAATTTCGATAGAAGGTTCAGTAGATCGGCGTGCCACGCACTCCGACTGAAGCGATTCGCCTCAGAACGCTCGTCGGATCTGTACGTACCTCACCCCGGCGCTCTTCATCACAGGTGTCCTCCTGTGTTTGGCCTATTCGCCGACCATCGTGTGCCCCTCTGGCGTGCCGCGTCTCCGCGTGTCACTCAAGTCCGAAGTCGGCCCACGCGAGCGCCGCGAAGGTAGACCAATTACAGTCTTAGTCTATCCATTGTGGACTTATTGAAAGTCCACAATAGACTTCCTGGGTCATTGTGGGGCCATTCGACGTCGAGGCCCAATGGGACTCTATGGGGTCTGACCAGGCGAAACATGCCGATGGGGCCGTCTTCGGAAGATGTCCCCGAAAACGGCCCCATCGCGACCTGTCAGCTCTGGTCGGCCCACCACTTCTGGCCGGCCGCGCCGAGCGTGGAGATCGGGTCGTAGTAGGGGTAGCGGCGGTCCAACGCCTCCGGGTCCTCCAGCTCGATCCCGGTGCGGTAGTTCTTGGTCCAGTAGGAAATGCCCAGCTCACGGTCATATTCGGCGAGCTGGTGCACCCACCGCTTGCCCACGTACGGCACGTCGCAGACGATCCGAGGGGTCGCGTACCCAGGCAAGTAGCCCATGATCGCGTGCTGCAGCTCCTGCGCTTCCCAGACGGACACCCTCCAATGTTCTGCGTTGGGGATCATGTCGCACATGTAGAAGTAGTACGGCAGGATGTTCGCTTCCCCTTGCAGCGCAAAGCAAAGATCCAGCAGGTCGTCCGACGTCGCGTTGACGCCCTTCATCAGAACGCCCTGGTTGCGCACATCCCGCACGCCGACTTCCAGCGCGGTGCGCGCGGCCTCGGCGACGAGGGGGGTCACGGACTGCGCGTGGTTCACGTGCGTGTGGATCGCGAGGTTCACTCCACGCCGGGAAGCCGTGCGCGCGACACGCTCCAGGCCCTCGACCACGCGCGGCTGGAGCCAGTGCTGGGGTAGACCGGCCAGGGCCTTGGTGGCCAGGCGGACATCACGCACCGTCTCGATGTCGAGCAGGCGCATGAGGAACGACTCGAGTTGTGGCCACGGCACGTTCGCCACGTCGCCTCCGGAGACCACGACGTCGCGGACGCCCGGGGTCTTCTTCAGGTACTCGATCATCTGGTCCTGGCGGTCGACCGGCTTCAGCGAGAGCTTGTGCTTGTCGATCAACGGCGTGGAGTTGCCGACCAGGTCCATGCGGGTGCAGTGCCCGCAGTACTGCGGGCAGGTCGACACCATCTCGGCCAGGACCTTGGTGGGGTAGCGGTGGGTGAGGCCCTCCACCACCCACATCTCCGCCTCGTGCAGCGAGTCGCGCTGGGAGTGCGGGTGCGACGGCCAGTCGGGGTCGCGGTCCGAGGAGACCGGCAGCATGTAGCGGCGGACCGGGTCGTTCAGGAACGCCTCGGTGAAGGCGTCGGGAGAAAGTTCGGCGTCGACCGCCATCGTGTTGAACATCTGCGGCGGGATCAGCATCGACATCGTCGCGAAGGCGTCCATGTCCTTGGCGAGGTCGTCGTAGAACCGGTCGGTCAGCAGGTCGCCCGCGACCTTGCGGAGCTGCTTCACGTTCTTGACGCAGTTCACCCGCTGCCACTGGGCGTCGCGCCACTGCGCCTCGGTCACGTGTGACCAGCCGGGAAAGCGTCGCCAGTCTGGTTCGACCAGCTCACGGCGGACGTACGTGTACGGCTGGCGGTCCAGCCGCTCCAGCGCCGTGGGGGCGTCGTGCACCGCGGTCATCCGTACTCCTCTGCGTCGAGGTCGCGTAAAGATATCCTGTCATATCGCTAGCTCGCCGTAAATATTTCAGATCAAGCCCTGGTCGAGGGCCGGTCGGGAGCAAAGACGCGCTGTTGTGCGTTGAACGGGCATGCCCCTCTTCGCGCTGCTGCTGCTCGGGATGTTCGCCGAGATCGCGGTCATGGTCGCCGTCGGCAACGCCATCGGCGGGCTCTGGATGATCGCGTTGCTCCTGCTCGGCACCCTCGTCGGACTGTCGCTGGTGCGCCGTCAGGGCGCGCAGACGATGGCCGCGTTCTCCGAGTCGGTGTTCAAGCGCCAGCAGCCCCACCAGGAGATGGCGGACGGCGTGCTGATCGCGGCGGCCGGCGCGTTGATCATGGTTCCGGGCTTCATCAGCGACGTCGCCGCGTTGTTCCTGCTCTTCCCGCCCACGCGCAAGCTCGTGAGCCGGCGGATCGCGCGCAAGGCGGAGGCGGCGGCGCTCAAGTTCGAGCACGAAAGGCGCTTCGGCGCCGGTCAGGTCGTCGAGGGCGAGGTCATCGACGTCGACACCGACCCGGTCGTCATCACGGAGCGGCGCGAGATCCGGTGATCCGCGCGTACCGGCCCGCCGACCTGGACGCGCTGTACGACATCTGCCTCGACACCGGCAACGGTGGCCTCGGCGCGCGTCACCTGTTCGACGATCCACGCCTGATGGGCCACGCCTACGTCGGCCCGTACGTGGCGTTCGAACCCGACCTGGTGTTCGTGGCGGAGGACGACGAGGGGATCTGCGGCTACGCGCTCGCGGCGTCCGACACGGAGGCCTTCGAGGACCGCTGCGACCGCGACTGGTGGCCTGACCTGCGCATCCGCTACCCGTTGACACCGAACGCGAACCGGATCGTGCAGCAGATCCACCACCCCGCCCGTGTCGATCTGATGGTCGCTAGCGACTATCCGGCGCACATGCACGCGAACCTGCTGCCCCGCGCGAAGGGCAAGGGGTTCGGTGGCGCGCTCGTCCGCAGCGTGCTCGAACGCTTGGAGAAGGGCGTTCATGTGCACGTGCGGCACCACAACGCACACGCGGTCGGCTTCTGGGAGCACATGGGCTTCCGCGTGGTCGACTCCGCGGAGAAGCTCGTCCTGGGACTGCGCCTCTAGCTCGCGCCGCACGTCCAGCGGTGCTCGGTCCCGCCTTCAGACGCTGGGGTTGACTCCGGTGATACCCCAGCGAAGCCGTCGCAGCGCCTCTGGGTCACGTACAGATCCACGGAACTGAACGAAGTTGAGCTGACGCAACAACAAGAGCTCTAAAGGGAGTTCGCCCGCTTCCGGAAGCAGCACCGGCACCAGTGGAATGCCGTCGGTCGCGCATCGTTCGACGAACGCCCTGATCTCCAGCCGCTGCCACCTCCCGGCTCCGCACTGCCCGAGGAACACTGCAGCGGTGCGGGTAGAGCTGATGGCCTCCTCGATCGCGTCCTGCACCCAGGTGCCGGGACGAACCCGCTCCACGTCGATCCATGGGTTGATGTCCTGCTCTCGCAACGCGGCGCACACATCCAGCACCGCGGTCAGGTCGGCCGAGTTGTAAGCGACGAAGACGTCGAAGGGCCTGCTCTGATCCAGAGCGGCGCTCCCCTGCGCGCAGCGGGGAAGTGGAATCGATGTCGCCTGCATGGGTCTCTCCTGCTCGTGGCGGCTTCCTCCTCGAAGTCAAGCAACTGGCGCGGCGAGTTAGAAGTGCGGAAGAAAATTCCGCATGAGGCCACTTGGTGACGTGTAAATCCCACACGAATCCGCACGATCCTGGCGTTTTCTCGGCCGGTTGTAATCATCCGGGTTTCATGCTGCGGGCGAGTCAAGCTCAGTCAAGGACAAGTAGTGGGCAAACTCGTGAGTAACCTTTGATTTCCCATACGATCCCGCACGATGCTCTGGCTCTGGATGGTTCATCGTCGAGGAGTGTGTTCACGTGCCGGAGGAGTACCCGCTTGACCTGGATCGGGTGTCCAGTCCGGAGGAGTTCGGTGCGACCCTCACCAGGCTGCGCAACTGGGCGGGCCTCTCCATCCGGGAGCTGGCGAAGAAATCTGGTGTCGCATCCGGCACACTGGGCAGCTACTCATCTGGTCGTCACCTTCCCCGTGACGCGAACGTGCTGCGCGACATTCTCCGTGCGTGCGGTGTCGAAGATCCAGTGCGGGTCCTGCAATGGGTCGACTGCCTCTTGCGAGTACGGGCTCCGCTCGGAAAGCCGTCGCGGTCGGGAACACCTCCGTATCGCGGCTTGGAATCGTTCCAGCTCGAAGACCAGGAGTGGTTCTTCGGCAGAACGGCGCTCACAGAACGGCTGGTGGCGACTACGACCGACCCCACCACGGAAGGGCCGGTCTTGGTCGTCGGACCGTCGGGTTCCGGCAAGTCCTCACTGTTGCGAGCAGGCGTCGCCGGGCGGCTCGCGAACACCGAGCCTGGCTGGCAGCTGGCATTGCTGAAGCCCGGCCCTGATCCGATGACGGCGCTGGCAGAGCAGTTCACGTTGCTGAGCGACGAGACCGATCCGGTGACCGGCCAAGGTGATCTCCCCGGGGTCATCGCCACGGTGCTGAGGCAGCGGCAGTCATCCGTGCTGGTACTCGTCGACCAGTTGGAGGAGCTCTTCACGCACGACGTCGACGTGGCCGGTCGGAGCGAGTTCGTTTCGGTGTTGCACTCGATCTCCTCGATCACGTCCGATGGGCACCGCGTGCAGGTGCTGGCGTCTCTGCGGTCGGACTTCTACGACGCTGCTCTGCAGATTCCGGAACTGCGGGAGTCCCTGCAGGCGCGTCAAGTCCTCGTTGGAGCGATGACACGGGACGAGTTGCGTGAAGCGATTGCGGGCCCGGCGGCCAAGGCGAGCGTGACAATCGACGGCGGGCTCGTCCACCTGATCCTGCGCGACCTGGCTTCATCGCATGGTGGATCTGGGCACGACGCTGGAGCGTTGCCGATGCTCTCCTACGCCTTGCTGGCGACCTGGAAGCGCGGCAACTCGAAGAGGATGACTGTCCAGAACTACATCGACGCGGGAGGCATCAACAGCGCGATCGCCCACTCGGCGGACGCGGTCTTCTCCGAGTTGACCGGTCATGAACAGGCGATCGCCCGGCAGCAGTTCGTGCGTCTGGTGCACGTCAGCGACGATGCTCCCGACACGCGACGGCGGGTGCGGCTGAGCGAACTGGTGGGCGGTGAAGACGAGCAATCCCGCACGAGAAGGATGGCCGTGTTGCGTCGCTATGTCGACGCCCGCCTCATCACAGCGGACTTCGACTTCGTCGAGATCAGCCACGAGGCCTTGCTCTCAGCGTGGCCGCGACTGCGTGAGTGGATCGATGCGGACCGTGCGGGCCACCGCATTCGTACCTCGCTCACCAGCGATGCGACCCGCTGGGACGAGGCGGGTGAGGACGCGGGAATGCTGTACCGCGGGCAACGGCTCGCCATGGTGCTGGAATGGCGTGACTCGGCCAGCGCTGATTGGCAGCTGAACGCGTTGGAACAGAGGTTCTTGGAGCAGAGCGCCGCAGCTGTGGACGCGGAACGCTTCCGGGAACGGCGCAACAATCGCGTGCTGCGAGTCCTCGTGTCAGTGCTGGCGGTGCTGGTACTGGTCGCGGCCAGCGCCGCCACGTTGTCCTTCGTGGAACGCGCCCGTGCGGACCAAGCACGTGAACTGGCGGTGTCGCGTCAGATTGCCGGAACCGCTGACAGGCTGAGGGAGACCGACCCGGCGCTCGCCGCGCAACTCGCTGTGGCCGCACTACGCGTCGCACCGACGGTTGAGGCGAGGTCCGCGCTGGTCACCGCGACCACCATTCCGATCGGCACCAGGCTGCCCCGTCCGAGTGGCGGGAAGCAGTCGATGGCGGTGAGCCCGGACGGCACGCTGCTCGCCGCGGCCGGGGCCACGACCACCGATGCGGACTTGCTGTTGTGGGACCTCCGCACCGCAGGCACCACCCGCTCCGCGCCGAACCCGCTGAAGGGCCACAGCAGTGGCATCTACGCCGTTGCGTTCTCGCCCGACGGGCAGCTTGTGGCGACGGCGTCTGACGATCGGACCGTGCGATTGTGGGACGTACGTGATCGTGAGCGTCCTGCAAAGCTCGGTGAAGCGCTCACCGGGCCCACAGACAGGCTTCTCTCCGTCGAGTTCTCTCCCGACGGTCGGATGCTGGCGGCGGGAACGCGCAACGCCGAGCTGTGGGTGTGGGATGTGTCGGTTCGTGATCAGGTGAAGCACTTGGCCGGTCCGGTGAGCGGCGGGGGTGAGGCGCTGCAGTCACTGGCGTTCCACACGGAATTACCGCTGCTCGCGGCGGCCGACGCCAAGAGGGCCGTTCACCTCTGGCGGGTTGACGGTGGCCGGCTCGGCGACCGCCTGCCTTCGATCCCGGTACCGACCAAGGTGAACGTTGTCGCCTTCCAACCGGGCACGGGCGTACTGGTGGCTGGTGGCAACGACACGTTGCTGCGGTTCTGGGACGTGTCTGTCCCGGAATCGCCGCGTCCGGCGGCCGAACCGCTCGCGGCTGCCAGCGGTTGGATCAACGCGGTGGCGTTCGACGGGGACGTCGTCGCGGTTGCGAGCGCGGATCACAAGGTGCACGCGTGGGATCTGGAGACTCGGAGCGAGCTCGTCGTGCTGCCTCACCCAGAACCTACGACAGGTGTGGCGTTGCGCGGCCGGCACACGCTCATCACCAGTGGGGCGGACGGCGTGGCGCGGGTGTGGCCGTTCCCGTCTCCCTCGATCCCCGGTGCGGGAAGAAAGACGACCGGTGTCACGTTCGACGGCAAGGGCACGCTGATCGCGGACGCGGGCACAGACGTCCGGATTTGGGATCTCGGTGCCGGGAGAACTCCTTCGCGGCTGGCAGGTCCGTTGCCACTGCCCGCAGGCGTCACCGCGATGGCTGGACTGGCGGAGATCGACGACGACAGCACCCTGTTCGTGTCGAGCGCACGCGACACCTTCGACGTGTGGCTCTGGGACATACGCGATCCCGCAGCTCCTCGTTTGCAGCCAAAGCCGCTGCGCGCACACACCGCCTTGGTGGAAGCGGTCGTCTTCAGCCCCATCCGGCGGCTGCTGGCCACCGGCGGCGATGACGGACGGATCGCGTTGTGGAATGTCACCGACCCCGCGAACCCGCTTCAGCACGCCTTGCTCGAGCCCAACGCACGCAACGTCTTCACCATCGTGTTCAGCCCGGACGGCAACACGATCGCCGCAGCTACCCAGTCCGGTCGTTTGCTGAGGTGGGACGTCACGAACCCCGACGCGCCGCGTGAGCTCGAACCCGTCGTTGTGTCGTCGGACTATCTCTACTCCGTGGATTACACCTCCGACTCGTCCCTGATAGCCGCCGGCACGGCGACGGGAGTTGTTCAGCTCTACTCGGTGGACGCCCAACAACGGATGACCAAGCTCGGTGAGCCGATCACCGGGCCGGACGGTTACGTGCACAGCGTCGCCTTCAGTCCGGACAACCGGACGCTCGCCGCCGGCACCAGCACTGGCCAGGTGTGGTTGTGGGACATCACCGACCGCGACGCGCCGACGGTCGTCGCTCTCGTGCAGGGACCCACGGAGGGTACGTGGAAGGTGACGTTCAGCCCGGACGGCAGTTCACTCGCCACGGTACTGGGCAACGTCACTGCAGTGCTGGATCCCGACCCCGATCGGGTGGCTCGGACAATTTGCGACTCGGCAGGTCTGCTGATCACCCGAGACGAGTGGCGCAAGCACGTCCCTGGTGAGGAGTTCCGGGCCATCTGCTGACGGTGTGGGGTTGTGTGGCTATTCGCCAAGCTGTTTCGCACACCCCCTCGTCTTTCGTTCACTGTGCTCGGCACAAGGCGGGTAGTTGAGGAGGACTCGGGTGTTCGACTGCATCGATGTGGACGCGGCGGCGCTGCGCGGCGCTGCGTCCGCAGCTCGTGAGGCGAGCGAGACGATCGTCAAAGCCGGGGAGTTGGCTGACTTCGGGGAGACGGTCGAGCGCGCTTTGAAGGGCTCGAGGACGGCCAGGTACGCGGCTGGCCTCGAAACTCTCTGGCATGAGGAGCTCATCAGGTGGTCCAGGGACGTCGCCGACTACGAGGAGAAGATGTCCGGCACCGCGGAAACCTACGAACGGGTCGATGAGGAGCGCGCCGATGCTCTACGGCGTGAGGGGAACGGCAAATGATCACCTACGGAAACGTGCGTGAGTGGGACGCCCGTCCGCTTGACGAAATGATGACCCGTCTGGACCGCAGCATCGGGCAGCTCAGGGCGGTGCTCGACGACTTCCTCCGCCGTCAGCCGTTCAAGTCCTGGGCGTCCGCGAGCGCTGAACTGGCGGCCGCCAGGCAGCGTGAGCTGGTCGAGAGGCTCGAACGGATCGAGGAAGCGATGATCCAGATTCGCAGGACGCTTTCGGAAACGAAACACCGCGTCCTGAAGCTGCGCTGTCAGGTCCGCAGGGCCGAGGACTTGGCCACAGAGAAAGGGTTTCGCATCCAGGATGACGGTGAGGTGGTGCCGAAGGCGGATCTCTCAAGCTTCCTCGACCTCATCAAGGGAGGAGGTCCGTTCGCGTACTACGAGGTGAAGGGACACGTGGAGGCGATCTTGACAGAGGCTGTGGACCTCGACGTCGACTCCAGCAAGCAGTTCGGACGCGCGGCGGCGATGGCTCGTGACAACGCGTTCGACGAGACTCTTCTCCGAGACTTCCACGTTTCGGAAGACTCCAGGGAACCTGGCTTCCAGGGCTTCCTCTGGAACTTGCTGCCGGTATCCGACTTCAATCATGTAGAGGCGGATCTCTTCTTCGGCCTCACCGATGCGGAGAAGATCGTTGCCGGCTGGATCAAGCACCACTCGGAGCAGGTTGCGATCGACCTGTTCGCCGACAAAGGCGGTGACGGCGCCTATTACGGCTACTACGAGAGCGGCGTTGTTGCCGACAACAAGGCTGACGCGTTCCGGCACGCCTACGCGAGTGCGCTGTTGGCGCACCACATCAGTCCTGAGTTCTCCGAAAGGTTCACGACGGCGCACGAGCAGAGCGGCGGCAACTCGGCGACCGCACACGCGATGGACCTGCACAACAACGCGGTCGGCCGTGAGATCGCGATCAACAGCCCGCACGCCACGACTGAGCAGCTCGCGACCCTTGTGCGCAGTGCGGTCATGAACGGGGAACTCGCCGTCATCTCCGCAGCAGGAGACCTCGTCAGGTCGAACGACACGATCTGCCGACCGGAAGCACCCGGCGTGGACCGCCCTCGTCAGGTGTGGTGACAGGTCAGCCGAGGAGGTCCTTCACCAGCAGGTCGAAGTCGACGACCTCACGCCCGGCCGGGACCGCCGCGTAGGTCGAGTCGAGGAACCGCTGCAGCTCGGCCGCCGACAGGTGGAACACCGCGTGCGAGTCCTCGGTCAGCAACTCCAGCACGAGCACGTCGCCGTCGCCCGGCCGCAGCCGCACGTCCCCGAGCCCGGTCGGGGACAGCAGCCCCTCGGCGAGCAGCTCGCGGCCGACGAGCCAGGTCGACTCCTGGTCCCGCGCCTGAAAACGCAAGGTCACGGCGTGCGGATCGTCTGATCGGTACTGGAAGTCGACGTTCATCGGCTCGACCGAGCCGTCCGGCCGAATGAACTCAACGACGGTGGCTGTGCCGACCCGGGTCTCGTTGAACATCGCCGTTCCTCCTCCGCGGTGAGGGTGCTGCACTCAACACGGACGCCGTTCGGAGTCGGTTCAAAGCTTTCCCGAACTTCTTCATTGGGTACCTGAAGTCCCATGACGGTCTATGGCATCCATGCGTCACACGAGCAGATACACCCCGCAGACCTGCTTACCGCCGTGCGCAGGGCTGAGGAGGCAGGGTTCGGCGCGGCGATGAGCTCAGACCACTTCTCACCCTGGAGCGCACGTCAGGGACAGTCCGGGTTCGCCTGGTCCTGGCTCGGCGCGGCACTGCAGGCCACCGAACTGCCGTTCGGCGTGGTCACGGCCCCGGGGCAGCGCTACCACCCGGCGATCACCGCCCAGGCGATCGGCACGCTGGCCGCGATGAACCCCGGCCGGTTCTGGGCCGCGCTCGGCACCGGCGAGGCGAGCAACGAGCACATCACCGGCGACGGCTGGCCCCGCAAGGACGTGCGCACCGCACGGTTGCGTGAGTGCGTCGACGTGATCCGCGCGCTCCTGTCCGGCGAGGAGGTCAGCCACGAGGGCCTGGTCACGGTCGACCGCGCCCGGTTGTGGACGTTGCCCGACGAGGTGCCCCTGCTGATCGGCGCCGCCGTGAGCCCGCAGACCGCCCGCTGGTGTGCCGAGTGGGCCGACGGGCTGATCACGGTCAACGCGCCGCCCGACCGGCTGCGCGAGGTCGCGGACGCCTATCGGGACGCGGGCGGCAAGGGCAAGCTGCACCTGCAGGTGCACCTGAGCTGGGCCGAGGACGACGACACGGCTCTCGCGATCGCGCACGACCAGTGGCGCTCCAACATCTTCCGCCCACCGGTCTGCTGGGACCTGGAACTGGCCGAGCACTTCGACGTGGTCTCCGAGCGCGTCACGCCGGCCGAGGTGGCCGAGGTCGTGAACGTGTCCTCCGACCTGAAGTGGCACGCCGAGCGGCTGACCGAGTACGCGTCGCTGGGGTTTGAGGAGATCTACCTCCACCACGTGGGCCAGGACCTGATCCCGTTCGTCGACGCGTTCGGCGAGCACGTGTTGCCGGAGGTGACCGCGTGATCCGCACGTCCGACGTTTGGTGGAAGAACGCCGTTCTGTACTGCCTGGACGTGGAGACCTTCTCCGGCGAGGGCTTCCGCGGCGCAACCGAACGCCTCGACCACCTCCACGCGTTAGGCGTCACGTGTGTGTGGTTGATGCCGTTCTATCCCACCGCCGAACGCGACGATGGCTACGACATCACCGACTTCTACTCCGTCGACCCAAGACTGGGCTCGCTCGGCGACTTCGTGGAGTTCGTGCGCGCCGCACGGGACCGAGGCATGCGCGTGATCGCCGACCTTGTGGTCAACCACACCTCCGACCAGCACCCGTGGTTCCACGACCCGGAGAAACGCGACTGGTACGTGTGGGCGGACGAGCCCCAGAGCGACGGACCGCAGGGGATCACGTTCCCGGACAAGGAGGACTCGCTCTGGGAGTACTCCGAGGAGGTCGGGAAGTACTACCTGCACCGCTTCTACAAGCACCAGCCCGACCTCAACGTGACCAACCCCGAGGTGCGCGACGAGATCGCCCGCATCATGGGCTTCTGGATGGAACTGGGCCTGAGCGGCTTCCGCGTGGACGCCGTGCCGTTCCTTCTGGAGCAGAACGACCCCATGGACGCGGCTGCGCTGCCCGACCCGCACGACTACCTCACCGACCTGAGGGCGTTCCTCAACCGCCGCAACGGTGAGGGCGTGCTGCTGGGCGAGGTGAACCTGCCGTACAAGGACACGATGGCCTTCTACGGCCAGGGCGTCGGCGACGAGCTGACCATGTGCTTCGACTTCGTCGGGATGCAGGCGATGTTCCTGTCGCTGGCACGGCGGTCGAGTGGACCAATGGTCAAGGCGCTGCAGGAACGCCCGGAGCCGCCACGGGACGGGCACTGGGCGACGTTCGTGCGCAACCACGACGAGCTGACCCTGGACAAGCTGCCCACCGACGAACGCCAGGAGGTCTTCGACGCCTTCGGGCCGGAGAAGTCCATGCAGCTCTACGGACGCGGCCTGCGCCGTCGGCTGCCCGGCATGCTCGACGGCGACCAGCGCCGCATCCGGATGGTCTACAGCCTGCTCTTCACGCTGCCGGGGACGCCGGTGCTGTTCTACGGCGAGGAGATCGGACTGGAGGAGGACCTGTCGCTGGAGGGCAGGATGGCGGTGCGCGTGCCGATGGACTGGGACGCCGCGGGCGATCAGCGCCACGACCCGGAGTCGTTGCTGTCCTGGATGCGGCTGATGATCGCGCGGTACCGGGAGTGCCCGGAGCTCTCGTGGGGCACGTTCCAGGTGCTCGACACAGGTGAGCCGTGCGTGTTCGCTCACCGCGCCGACTGCGACGGCGGCTCTGTGATCGCCGTGCACAACCTCGCGGATCGGGACGTCACCGTGCGGGTCCCGGCCGAAGGCGTGCTCGCCGATCTGCTGACGGGCGGCCGCGTGAAGCCCGCGAAGATCGGCGCCAAGGTCGACCTCGGGCCCTACGACTGCCGCTGGTACCGCCTGATAACTGAGTGATACTTGCGCAATCTTGACGCCTCACGTGAAGATATCTTCGAGACAGCGTCGTCGACCGAAGGATTTTCGCGTGAGCGCGTACGGACTGCACCGCGTCATCGAGCCCGCCGGTGTTCTGCCGCAGCAGGCCTGGCGGCTCGACGCGGAACCCGTGCCCGCTGCCGACGAGGTGATCGTCGCGGTCGAGCGGCTCAACCTGGACGCCGCCTCGTTCCGGCAGCTCAGGGAGCAGCACGGCAGCGGCGCGGCGGTCCGGCAGGCCGTGCTCGACATCGTCGGCGAGCGCGGCAAGATGCAGAACCCGGTCACCGGCTCGGGCGGCATGCTGCTCGGCACCGTGCTCGAGGTGGGGCCGGAGTCGCCGCTCGGCCTCAAGGCCGGCGACCGGATCGCGACGCTGGTCAGCCTCACGCTGACGCCGCTGCGGATCAACGACGGCCTGCAGGACTGGGACGGCGAGGACGAGCAGGTGCCGTGCCGGGGGACCGCGGTGCTGTTCGGGCGGTCCATCGCGGCCGTGCTGCCGGACGACATGCCGAACGAGCTGGCGTTGTCCGTGCTCGACGTGTGCGGTGCACCGGCGCTGACCGACCGTGTCGTGCGCAAGCACCCTGGTGGCTCGGTACTCGTGCTTGGTGGTGGCGGCAAGTCCGGGTCGCTTTCTCTCGCGGCCGCGCGTCAGGCCGGTGCGTCGCGCCTCGTCGCGTTGGTGCCGACCGAACGTGAGGCAGCGCAGGTGCTTGAAGCCGGTCTCGCGGACGAGGTCGTGATCGCGGACGCACGCAATCCGGTGGCCGTGGCCGAAGCCGTGGGCAAGCAGGTCGATGTCACGGTCGTGTGTGTGGACGTGCCGGGGTGCGAGCACGGTGCCATCCTCGCGACCGCGGACGGCGGCACCGTGATCTTCTTCTCGATGGCGACCTCGTTCAGTGCCGCCGCTTTGGGAGCGGAGGGTCTCGCCGCGGACGTGGAGATGATCGTCGGCAACGGGTATGTGCCTGGTCACGCCCAGTTCGCGCTGGACCTGGTCCGGACCCGGGCGGGTGTGCGGGCGTTGTTCGAGCAACGGCAGACTGCGTGACGTGAGTACGCAACTTTTGGTCGGCGGTCGCATCTACGCACCGGATGCGACGGCGATGGCCGTCACGGACGGTGTCGTCGTGTGGATCGGACAGGACTCGGTCGGGCACGCGCTGCACCCGGACGCCGAGGTCGTCGAGCTCGGCGGCGCCTTCGTCGCGCCCGCGTTCGTCGACGCGCACGTGCACGCCACGTCCGCGGGCCTGCTCCTGACCGGCCTCGACCTGACGAAGACGTCCTCCGTGGACGAACTGCTCGACCAGGTGCGCTCCGCCGAGGGCCCCCTGGTGTGGGGTCACGGGTGGGACGAGACGCGCTGGCCGGAGAACCGCCCGCCGACGCGCGCCGAGATCGACGAGGCCGCTCAGGGCAAGACGGTGTACCTGTCGCGCATCGACGTGCACTCCGCCCTGGTCTCCTCGGACCTGATCAGCGACGAGGCCCGTGCCGCCGACGGCTTCTCCGCCGACGGCCCTCTCTCGCGTGCCGCACACCACCACGTGCGCGGCACGGCGAAAGCCGCCATCACGCCCGAAAAGCGCCAGGCCGCACAACTCGCGTTCCTGAACTACGCGGCGTCAAAAGGCATCGCGTCCGTGCACGAGTGCGCCGGCCCGGACATCTCCGGCGAGGACGACCTGCGCGAACTGCTCGCGCTCACCGAAGGCCCCGAGGTGGTGGCCTACTGGGGTTCCCACGACCTGCCGGACGTTCCGGTCCGCGGACTCGCCGGCGACCACTTCGTCGACGGTGCCATCGGCTCCCGCACGGCCGCGCTGACCGAGCCCTACGCCGACGCCGACACGTCCGGAGCGCTCTACCTCGACGGCCGTCAGATCGCCGACCACCTGGTCAAGTGCACCGAGCTGGGACTGCAGGCGGGGTTCCACGTCATCGGCGACGCCGCGATGGCCGCCGTGATCGAGGGCTTCTCGCTCGCGGAGAAGGCACTCGGCACCCCCGAGCTCGCCTCGGCCCGCCACCGCCTCGAACACGTCGAGATGGTGTCGAAGGAGCAGGCGGAGAAACTGGCCGGGTGGGGCGTCGTCGCCTCCGTCCAGCCGCTGTTCGACGCCGAGTGGGGCGGCCCGGCCGGGATGTACGCGCAGCGACTCGGTGCGGAGCGCGGTGTGGGGCTGAACCCCTTTTCGCGGCTCGCCGCCGCGGGCGTGGTGCTCGCGTTCGGTTCGGACACCCCGGTGACCGCCATCGACCCGTGGGCCGCCGTGCGCGCGGCGGTGCACCACAAGACCGATGGTCACGGCGTTTCCCCGCGTGCTGCCTTCACCGCGCACACGCGTGGTGGCTGGCGTGCGGCGGGCGTGAACGACGGCCTGACCGGCACCCTGCAGCCCGGCGCCCCCGCGACGTACGCGGTGTGGGAGACCGGTGACCTGGTCGTCGCGGGCAGCGACGCGCGGGTGCAGCGCTGGTCCACCGACCCGCGTTCCGGCGTGCCCGGACTGCCCGACCTCACCGGCCCGGCGCCGGTCTGCGTGCGAACCGTCCTGAACGGCCGGACGATTTACGAGAGGAAGTGACTCATGGCGTTGCTCGACCTCGACCCCTCGGTGGTCGCCACCGCGCGCGCACTCGCGGCGCGGGCGGCCGAACCGGTGGTGTCCCTCGCGAAGGCGCACACCACCGTCGCCGTCGAGCGCGCCACACTCCGCCTGGCGGGCATCACCGGCGCGGACTCCACGCACCGCGCCGGTGACGTCCCGTGGGTCAACCGCGTGATCGACACGGTCCGCGAGCAGTGCGGGTTGGAGCACGGTGTGGTGCTGCCGGCGTTCCACGCGCTGCGCGAGCACGATCTCAGCACCCTCACCGAACTGGCCGAGGCCACCGCGGCGGGTCAGATCCAGTTCAGGATCCCCACCGGCAAGGACCTGACGGCGGCGCGCAAGGCCTCGACGTCCGCCGTCGCCAAGGGCCTCAAGTCGGTCGACCGCAACCGGGCCCAGCGCGACAAGCTGATCACCAAGCTGGGTGATCCCGCGCAACGCCCGTGGATCTACCTGATCGTCGCGACCGGCGACATCGACGAGGACGTCGTCCAGGCCCAGAACGCGGCCCGCGCGGGCGCCGACATCATCGCGGTGATCCGCTCGACCGGGCAGTCGCTGCTCGACTACGTCCCGGAAGGCGCCACGCACCACGGGTTCGCGGGCACGTACGCCACGCAGGAGAACTTCCGGATCATGCGCGCGGCGCTCGACGACGTGTCGAAGGAGGTCGGCCGGTACGTGCGGCTGACCAACTACGCGTCCGGCCTGTGCATGCCGGAAATCGCCGTTCTGGCAGGGCTTCAGCGCCTGGACATGATGCTGAACGACTCGATGTACGGCATCCTGTTCCGCGACATCAACCCGATCCGCACGTTCGTCGACCAGCGCTTCTCCCGTCAGGTGCACGCGCGCGCCGGCATCATCATCAACACCGGCGAGGACAACTACCTCACCACCGCGGACGCCGTCGACGCCGCGCACACCGTCACCGTCTCGCAGCTCCTCAACGAGCACTTCGCCCACGAGGCGGGACTGCCCGACCACCTGCTGGGCCTCGGTCACGCCTTCGAGATCAACCCTAAGGTGCCCGACTCGTTCCGGCTCGAGCTCGCGCACGCGTTGCTGGCCCGCGAACTCTTCCCGGACGCGCCGCTGAAGTGGATGCCGCCGACCAAGCACATGACCGGCGACGTCTTCGACGGCTATCTGCTGGACGGGTTCTTCAACCTCGCGGGTGTCCTCACAGGACAGTCCATCCTGCTCGTCGGCATGATGACCGAGGCCGTCGTGACACCGTTCCTGTCGGACCGCGACCTGGCTCTGAAGAGCGTCCGGTACGTGCTGAACGCGGCGGGTAGCCTCGCCGAGGACTTCCGCCCCGCGCCGGACGGTCTGATCGTCAAGCGCGCGCACCAGGTGCTCGGCGAGGCCGTCGACCTGCTGGAGCGCATCGTCGACGACGGGCTGCTCAACGCCATCGCGGACGGCACGTTCGGCCTGATGAAGCGCCCGGCGGACAAGGGCAAGGGCGCGGACGGCGTCGTCGAGAAGGCGCCCGAGTACTTCAACCCCGCGAGCGAGATGCTGGAGGCCCAGGGTGCCTGACGCGAAGAGGTACGTGCGGCCCTACGGCGACACCACCGGCGACGGCATGATCCAGACGTCGTTCACGCTGCCGATCCCCTTCGGCCCCAAGGCGGACGGCGCGGCGCTGCAGCTCGCGAACAAGATGGGCATGGACCCCGCGATGGTGGTCCACTCGAACCCGATCGGCGACGACTTCACGTTCTTCGTCGTCTACGGGTCGGTGAAGCACCTCGTGGACCTCGACGAGGTCAAGGTCGTCGAGCGCGAGTACCCGCTCCTGACGCCGGCCGAGGTGAACTCGGTGCTCAAGAAGGTGTTGCGGCGCAAGCTGGTCGTGGTCGGCGGGTGCATCGGCACGGACGCGCACACGGTCGGCATCGACGCGATCCTCAACATCAAGGGCTTCGCGGGCGAGAAGGGCCTGGAGTACTACCGGGAGCTGAAGGTCGTGAACCTCGGCGCCCAGGTCTCGGTACCGGAGCTGGTCCGTTCCGCCCGTGCCGAGAAGGCCGACGCGGTGCTGATCTCCCAGGTCGTGACCCAGCGCGACGCGCACATCCTGAACACGCAGGAGATGTCGGCGGCGTTCCGCGAGGCGATGGGGGACCGCAGGCCGTTGCTGGTGGCCGGCGGTCCGCGGTTCGACCCGTTGATGGCGGGCGAACTGGGGGTCGATCGAGTGTTCTCCCGGGGTACCACCCCGGGTGAGGTCGCGAGCTACCTGGTGCACGCGATGCAGGCGAAGAAGGGGGTTGCCGCGTGAGCGGGGCTTTGGTCGAAGGTTTCTCGGTGACGCACCGCCGTTACGTCCCGCACTCGCACGCGCACTACGGAGGCAATCTGGTCGACGGGGCCTACGGGCTCGGCATGTTCGGCGACGTCGCCACCGAGCTGCTCATCCACACGGACTCCGACGAGGGGTTGTTCGCGGGGTACAGCTCCGTGGAGTTCGTGGCGCCGATCCAGGCCGGTGACGTCATCGAGGCGTCCGCGACGCTGGTGCGCATCGGGAAGCGGTCGCGCGAGATCGAGTTCGAGGCGCGCGTCGTGTGCCGTTCGGCGCCCGAACGCGGTCCGTCGGCGGCCGATCTGCTCGTTGAGCCGATCGTCGTAACGCGTGCCCGCGGCACGGTCGTTGCTCCGAAAGCCGCTGAATAACCTGGAAAATCTGGTCCGAACCGGTTGGCGTCCTGCTTCGAATCCCCGCCGTGGGAAGGGAGCAGGACAATGCCAAGTAGCAACAAGGAACGATTACGCCGGGGTGCGATCGCCGCGGCAGTGGTCGCGGTGGCGGCGGCGATACCGGCGGCACAGGCCTCCAGTCACCGCGAGGCACCACTGATCGCGGCGGACCCGGCCGTCGACAACACCGACGTGTACGCCTTCACCAGCCCCGACAAGCCCGACACGGTCACACTCGTCGCGAACTGGTTCGGGCTGCAGGAACCCAACGGCGGCCCCAACTACTACCCGTGGGCCACGGACGCGCGGTACGACATCAACATCGACGCGGACGGCGACGCGGTGCCGGACAGGACGTTCCGGGTCACGTTCCGCACGGACGACCGGCGGGGCAGGGCGAACACCTTCCTCTACAACAACGGGCCGGTCACGTCGATCAACGACGACAACCTGCTGTTCCGCCAGAACTACACCCTCGAGCTGATCGAACCGGGCAGGACCACCCGGCTCGTGAAGGACGGCCGCGCGGCGCCGTCGAACACCGGACCCGCGTCGTTCCCGGACTTCCGCGCGATCAGGGACCAGGCGACGGTGAAGATCCCCGGAGGCGGCCAGGTCTACATCGGACCGTCCGAGGACTCGTTCTTCCTGGACCTGCGGGTGTTCGACCTCCTCTACGGCGGAAACCTGAAGGAGGTCAACCAGGACACCCTGATGGGCTACAACGTCAACACCATCGCCATCCAGGTGCCCAAGACGATGCTCGCGCTGAAGGGCGACCCGAAGCGCAACCCGGTGATCGGCGTGTGGAGCGACACCGAGCGCCGCACGCTGAAGCTCGACCCCGGCAAGGCGACCCCGCAGGGCAACTTCGTGCAGGTGTCGAGGCTCGGCAACCCGCTGGTCAACGAGGTGGTGTCGTCCGCGCCGCTGAAGGACGCGTTCAACGGGCTCGAACCCGTGGGGGACGCGCGGGTCCAGGCGTTGCTGGACCGGGTGAACGACCCGGAACTGGCGCGGCTGATCCAGGCGATCTACGGCATCCCGGCGCCGAAGACCCCGCGCGCCGACCTCGTGGAGATCTTCCTGACCGGCATCACCACGAAGGCGGGCGGCCCGATCAAGGCCGACCTCAACTCGCAGCTGAACAACGCGGACGTGGACCCGAAGAGGTTCCAGCCGTCGGAGATGTTGCGGCTCAACATGTCCACGCCGGTGACCCGGAACCCGAACCGGCTCGGGGTGCTGGGCGGGGACCTGCAGGGGTTCCCGAACGGGCGCAGGCTCACCGACGACGTCGTGGACATCGAGATCCAGGCCGTGGTCGGCGCGGCGTTGACCGGCAAGCTCGTGCCGGCGCTCGCCAAGGGTGACCGGGTGAACGGCAACGACGTTCGCTTCGGTGACCGGTTCCCGTACGTCGGACTGCCGAGCAACCAGGCGGTCAACTCCCGCTAGATGAGGGTGCCTCCCATGTGGAAAGTACTTCCGCTGCTGGCTGCCCTCTTCGCGGTCGCCGCCTGCGCCTCCCCGCAGGCGGCGACACCCGCCGCCACGCAGACCACCTCCTTGCAGCGCAACGCAGAGTCGTTGCAGGCCAAGCTCCGCCGATCGCCTCAGGACGCTTCCGCCTGGGCCCAGCTCGGGACCACGCACGTGGAGCTCGCTCGCGTCACCTTCGACCCCCAGCACCACTCCCGAGCCGACAAGGCGCTCACCGAGTCGTTACGGCTCAGGCCGGACGGCAACGGGGAGGCGTTCATCGGGCGGGGCGCACTCGCCAACGCCCAGCACGACTTCGCCGCGGCCCGCGAGTGGGGCCTGCGCGCCGCGGCGGCGTTGCCGGATTCCGCTTCCGCTCAGGGAGTTCTGGTCGACGCGCTGACGCAGCTCGGTGACGACGCGGGCGCGTCCGTTGCACTGCAACGGATGCTGGACCTGCGACCGGGTGTCGCGTCGTTCAGCCGCGCCGCCTACCACTTCGAGCTGCACGGCCGGATGGACGACGCCCGCGGGGCTTGGGAGCGGGCGCTGGAGTCGGCTTCCTCGCCTGACGAGGTCGCCTTCTGCCGCCTGCACCTGGACGAGCTGGAAGGGCGGGCCGACAAGTCGCTCGAGACCTCTCGCGGGCTGGTGTCGAAGGTGCCGTCGCCCGAACACCTCGTGCAGTACGGCGAGGCCCTGGACCGGGCGGGGAAGTCTGCCGAGGCTCGGGTGCAGTACGACCTCGCGTTGCAGCAGTTGCGCGCGTTGGGCGGTGACGACCTGACTGCGGCCTTGATCGCAGCTGATCACGGCGATCCCGTCGAGGCGTTGCGGTTCGCGGAGAAGGAGTGGGCCAAGCGGCAGAGCGTCTTCACCGCCGATGCCCTCGCCTGGGCTCTGCACGTCAACAAGCGGTCCGCGGAAGCGCTGCCGTACTCGGATCGGGCGGTCGCGCTGGGCTGGCGCGACCCCGACGTGCTGCGGCACCGCGAGGCGATTCTGGGGGCACTGCGATGAGGGTCTTCCTGCTGGTGCTGTTCGGGATGCTGCTGACGGGCGGGGTGGCGCAGGCGCACCCGTTGAGCAACCTCAGCGTGAACCACTACGACGGGCTGAGGGTGTTCGCGGACCGGATCGAGCTGCGGTCCGTTGTGGACAGTGCGGAGATCCCGACCCTGCAGGACCGCGAGTTCGTCGACGCCCGCAAGCGGTGCGCGGAACGCGCGAAGTCGTTGACCGCGATGGCCGACGAGCAGGAACTGCGGTTCGAGGTGCGCGACTCCGGTGTCGTGCGCCCGCCGGGCGAGGCCGGCCTGCCCACGATGCGCCTGACCTGTGAGTACACCGCGCCGCTGCCGTCGCGGGGTGAGGTCGAGGTGACGTTCAGCGACTCCTACCTCAAGGACAAGCCGGGCTGGCGCGAGATCACCGTCGTCGGTGTCGACGTCTCGGTGTCCGGGGCGCCCGCCGAGTCCGTGAGCAACGAACTGCGCACCTACCCGGACGACCTGCTCTCGTCGCCGCTGGACGTCCGGGCGGTGCGATTCCTCGCACAACCAGGTGAAGGGTCAGCCGTGACCCCACCTGGTGTCCTGGGTGAAGCCACGAAGGCGGCCGTCGGACTGGTGGGTGATCTCACCCCGGTGGTCGGAGTCGGTGCGGTCCTGCTGTCTCTGGTGCTGGGCGCGTCACATGCCGCGCTGCCCGGCCACGGCAAGACCGTGATGGCCGCCTACCTGGCGGGTTCGAGGGGAACCCGCCGCGACGCACTCCTCGTCGGCGCCACCGTCACCATCACCCACACGGCGGGTGTCCTGGTGCTGGGGCTGCTGCTCAGCGCGTCCAGTGCGATCGCGGGTGAGTCGGTGTTGCGCTGGCTCGGCCTGGCGAGCGGTCTGCTGGTCGCGGTGATCGGAGGGGTGCTGCTCCGCTCGGCGGTGCGGTCCCGTGGTCGTCAGCGGCACGACCTGGGACATGGTCATGGACACGGTCATGGACACGGCCGCGGTCATGGTCATCGGCACCGCCGGGCGGGGCTCGTCGGCATGGGGGTGGCGGGAGGGTTGGTGCCGTCCCCCTCCGCGCTCGTCGTGCTGCTCGGTGCCATCGCGCTCGGCCGCACCTGGTTCGGGGTGGTGCTGGTGCTCGCGTACGGCCTGGGCATGGCGGCGACGCTGACCGCCGCCGGGCTGCTGCTCGTCTCGCTGCGGGACCGCTTCGGGCCGCGGCTGGCCCGGTTCCGCGGGTTCACGGACTTCACACCGTTCGGCACCGCGGCGCTGGTGACGCTCGTCGGAGTCGGTCTGGCCGCGCGTGCGCTGGCCGGTTAGTCGTCAGTCGAGGAGGAAGAACATGAAGAAGTTGATCGTGCTGGCCGCGCTGGCGTTGACCGCGTGCACCACGCAGGGCACCGCCACCGCGCGGTTCGACGACGAGCTGCAGTCCGACGTCTCCTGCATGAAGCACCAGGAGCAGACACCGGGGGAGGAGTACTTCGACGAGGGGAACTGGGACACCGTCGTCTCGTTATCACTGCTCCGGTACTACACGGCGAACGGCACAAAGCCGTACTGCGACGGCAAAGCGGCCACCGGTGCCGACCAGGCCTGGCGCAGGCTCTACGTGCAGATGGGAGCGGATCAGACCAATTTGCGCTGAATCGACCGCAACCTTCGCCGCCTTCTTCCGTTGGTCAATACAGAAGTAGCTACATGCGGGGAGGATGCGGCGTGGTGAAGATCGACCACCAGGGGGAGACACCTCCCTACGAGCAGGTGCGCGTGCACTACGCGCACGCGATCTCGAATCGAGAACTGCCGGTGGGCGCGAAACTGCCCACGGTGCGTGCTCTGGCGAAAGACCTGGGTCTGGCGGTGAACACGGTCGCCCGCGCCTACCGTGAGCTGGAAGAAGCCGGGCTCGTGGAGACCAGGGGCCGCGCGGGCACCGTGGTCAGTGCCAACGGTGACAGCAACCGCGAGCGCGTCCGCGCGGCGGCGGCCCAGTACGCGGCGATGTCCGCCGAGCTGGGCCTGTCGTCGCAGGAGGCCATGGAGATCGTTCGCGCGGCCCTGCGGACGTAGTCACTCTCCCGGGTGTATCGCGGTTCGTGGAACCGCTGCCCGATCGTCGCGCGGAGGTAGTCGAGCCGGCTCCTCCGCGCAGGCCGGTCATCGCGCTCTCGTGCCACGTCAGGTCCTGCTGGACCCCGGGCTGCTCCATGCAGGTGATCAGTACTCCTTCGGGGCTCGCGCCGGGTCGGCCGGACCGACTCACCGTTGTGCATTTGCCCTGGTAGTCACCCATTCGCGACCCTGCCCACGCGCTTCGGCGCAGCTAGGCTGCCCCGTGGATCCTGAATAACTGATTCGTCAGTCAAGCTAGGAGAGCGCGATGGGGCGGACCGTCCGCGACGGGCTGCGGCTCACGGCCGAGCAGGAGCAGTTCGTCGAACTGGCGAGGGAGTTCGCAGCCAGGGAGATCCGGCCGCGGGGGCGCGCCGTCGACGAGGCGGACACCGAGTCGCCGCTCGACGTGTGGGAGAAGGCGTCCGCGCTCGGGCTGACCTCGTTCATGCTCCCCGAGAAGATCGGCGGCGGTGGTGTCACCGACCTGCTGACCCAGGTGCTGGTCCAGCAGGAGCTGTGCCACGGCGACATCGGCATCGGCAACCTGGTCACCTCCAACGGCTTCTTCGGTGCGCCGATCGAGCACCTCGGCACGCCCGAGCAGCAGGACCGGTTCCTCAGCCCGCTGGCGGCCGCGTGCCCGCCGCTCACCGCCGTCGCCGTGACCGAGCCCGGCAGCGGATCGGACGCGGCGGGCATCCGGACGTCGGCGCGGCGCGAGGGTGACGAGTACGTCCTCAACGGACAGAAGACCTGGATCTCGAACGCCCCGTACGCCGAGATGTTCGTGATCTTCGCGACGGTGGACCCGTCGCTGAGGTCCCGCGGTGTCACGGCATTCGTCGTGCCGCGCTCCGCGGCGGGGCTGACGGTCGGGCCGCCGTTCCGGAAGATGGGGCAGCGCGCGATCGTCAACGCCGAGGTGTTCCTGGACGACGTGCGCGTGCCCGTGGAGGACCGGCTCGGCGACGAGGGGCAGGGCTTCGCCGGGCTGATGCGGACGTTCGACGCGTCGCGCATCCTCATCGGCGCCGCCACGACGGGGCTCGCCCGTGCCGCGCTGGACTTCGCCACCTCCTACGCGGCGGAGCGCGTGCAGTTCGGGGTGCCGATCATCCGGCACCAGGCGGTGGCGTTCCGGCTCGCGGACATGGCCACGCGCGTCGACACCTCGCACCTGCTGACCGTGCGCGCGGCGACCTTGTACGACGCGGGGCACGCGGTGGGTCAGGAGTCGGCGATGGCCAAGCTCGTCGGCTCCGAGAACGCCATGTGGTGCACGCACGCGGCCGTGCAGACGTTGGGGGGCAACGGGTACTCCCGTGACTACCCCGTCGAGCGCTGGATGCGCGACGCGAAGCTCGAGGAGATCGAAGAGGGCACCTCGGACATCCAGCGCCTGATCATCTCCCGCGGCCTCGGTGCGAGATGATCTTCTCCGATCCCGCGTCCGTCGCCGTCGTCGGCGCCAGCGACGACCCCGCCAAGTGGGGCCACTGGCTCGCGCGCGGCGCCCTCGTCGGTCATGATCGCCGCGCCGTGCACCTGGTGAACCGGGGCGGTGGCGCCGTTCTGGGGCAGCCCACCGTGCGCTCGCTCTCCGAACTCGCCGAGGCCCCCGAACTGGTCGTGCTCGCCGTGCCCGCGGCGCACGTGCCCGCCGTGGTGGACGAGGCGCTGGCCGCCGGCGTGCGCGGTTTCGTCGGCATCACCTCGGGAATCGACGATCGCGTCATCCGCCGGATCCGTGACGCGGGCGCGCGGCTGCTCGGGCCGAACTGCCTGGGCGTGTTCGACGCGGCGACGTCGCTGCACCTCGCCTGGGGCCGGTTCCAGGCGGGCTCGCTGGGCGTGGTGTCGCAGAGCGGGCAGGTCGGGCTGGAGATCGCCGGGCTCGCGGCGTCCTCGGGCACGGGGGTCTCGCGGTTCGTCTCGGTGGGCAACCAGGCGGACGTGACGGCCACGGAAGCGTTGCTGGACCTGGTGTCCCACGACCTGACCACCGTGGTGGGGGTCTACCTGGAGAGCTTCGGCCCCGGGACCGTGGCGGCCATGTCGGAACTGCGCGCGGCCGGCAAGCCCGTGGTGCTGCTGACCGTCGGGTCCTCGGTCGCCGCCCGCGAAGCCGCCCGCACGCACACTGGTGCCCTGACGTCGTCGTCGGACGTGGTGGACGCGGCCTGCCGCCGGGCGGGTGCGGTCCGCGTGACGACACCCGCGGCTCTGGTGGACCTGGCGGCGGTGCTGACGTCCGGGGTGCCGCGCGGGGGCAGGGTGGGGGTCGTCTCCGACTCGGGCGGGCAGGGCGCGATCGCCGCGGACCTCGCGGTGGCGGCCGGCCTGACGATGCCCGCGCTGTCCGTTGTGGACGGTCTGCCGGCGGGTGCGTCGACGCGCAACCCGATCGACCTCGCCGGAGCGGGGGAGCAGGACCTGGCGAACTACTTCCGGGCGGTCGAGGTGCTGGCGCGCGGGGGTGAGGTCGACGCGGTCGTGCTGTCGGGTTACTTCGGCAGCTACGGGTCGGACGCACCCTCGCTGGAGTCCGCGGAAGTGTCGGTGGCATCCCGGATCTGTGCCCTGGCAAAGGAAACCGGTGTCACCGTCGTCGTGCACAGCATGTGCGAGGACTCCGCCGCGGTACGTGCGCTGCGGACGGGCGGCATCCCAGTGCAGCACACGATCGAACGCACCGTCGCCGCGCTGGGCCACGCGAACCGGCTGGGCAGGACCTCGCTGGAGGTGGTGCCGCGCGCGGTGGCCGTCACCCCCTTCCGCCCCGGTTACCTCGCGGCCCGCGAACTGCTGAGCTTCGTGCAGTTCCCCAGGGCCCACGCCGTCACGACCGTCGCCGAGGTCACCGCGACCGCTTTGCGGGGTCCCTTCGCACTCAAGGCCGACTGGCTGCCCCACAAGAGTGAGCACGGTGGAGTGCGGATCAACCTCACCGACCCCGCGGCGGCGTTCGAGGAGATGCGGGCAGGACTCGGCCCCGGCACGTACGTCCTCGAGGAGATGGACACGCGCGAGCACGCCGTCGAACTGATCATCGGCGCGAAGCGCGACCACTCGTTCGGCCCGGTCGTTCTCGTCGGCGCGGGCGGCGTTCATGCGGAGCTGTTCAGGGACACCGCGGTCGAGCTCGCCCCGGTGACCCCTGCCACGGCACGGGACATGCTGGCCCGCCTGGTCTCCGCCCCGCTGCTGTCGGGCTGGCGTGGCGCCCCGGCACCCGACGTGGCGGCGTTGGCCGAGGTGATCGCCCAGATCTCCGAGACGCTCGCGGCCAGGCCGGACCTCGCCGAGATCGAGCTGAACCCCGTGCGCGTGGGTCCCGACGGCGTGCTGGCCGTCGACGCGCTGATCGTCCCTTCGGAGGAAGCGGTGAACGACACGGGCGGACAGCGCGTGGCCTGACCTCCCGGCTGGTCCGATTGCGGGATTGCGGGCCCCGATAGGTTCTCCTGCAGTGACGTGAGGAGGCCTCGATGCTGGTTGTGGTGGCGCTGCTGGCCTTCCTCGTGCCCCCGCCCGGCCCGGTGACGATCGACGTCGTCAGCGTGGGCGGCTCGGGGTGCCCGGCCGGCACGGCGAACGTCGCCATGTCGCTGGACAACGAGGCGTTCACGGTCACCTACAGCGACTTCCTGGTGCAGGGCAACGGGAGCGAGGCCAAGCGGAGCTGCACGATCGCCCTGCGGATCAACCACGCGGCCGGGTACACGTTCGGCATCGCGGCCACGGACTACCGGGGGTTCGCGCACCTGACCGACAAGGCGCGCGGTGTGGTGCGCAACGACTACTGGTTCCCCGGTTTTCCCACGCGGCACAGCAGTCGCACGTATCAGGCGCCGATGAGTGACAACTGGCAGGTGACCGACACGCCCAGTGGCGTGGCGCACGGGCCGTGCAAGGATCGCAAGCCGTTGACCGTGGAGACCGAGCTGAAGCTCACCGGCAAGGGGGCCGGCAGCTTCATGACCATGGACTCGACCGACTCGAGTGTGAGCACGACGTTCCGGCTCTCGTGGAAGAAGTGCGCGGAATAACCAGCGCGCTGTTGACGTTCTCTGCTACAGTCCGTTCGTACCCGGCGGTGCGCAGGTAAGCGCACGTAAGTTCCGACCAGCTGCTGGACGATCACAACGCCGCAGCCGACACCCCGGCTTCTCACGCCGGTGGACCCAACATCAGATGCAGTCGGATCAACGGCATCTGCAGCGCTCTCCTCCCGTCGCACCTCGTGCGCGGAGTCGACGAAGCGCGCTTCGAACAACCCTCCTGAAAGGACAGACCCGATGCACATCGGTGTACTCGACGTACGTAACAACAAGGCGTTTCTCGTGGACGGACCGCAGGTTCCGCAGAGTCTCGTCAGGCAGTACGACCTGCGCCGCGGCGACCAGATCAGCGGCGAAGCGGAGAACGACAAGCTCGTCAGCGTCGACACGGTCAACGGACGTGCGCCGCACAAGCGGCCCCGGTTCGAGGACCTGACGCCTCTTTACCCCAACGAGCGGCTGCGGCTGGAGCACGATCCGAACGAGCTCACCAGCCGGGCGATCGACCTGGTCATGCCGGTCGGCAAGGGGCAGCGGGCGCTGATCGTCGCGCCGCCCAAGGCCGGTAAGACCATTGTGCTGCAACAGATCGCGGCCGCGATCGCCAAGAACCACCCCGAGGCCCACCTCATCGTCGCGCTCGTCGGCGAACGGCCGGAGGAGGTGACCGACATGCGCACCACGATTCCGGGCGAGATGTTCACCTCGACCTTCGACGAGCACCCTGGCGAGCACATCCGGGTCGCCGAGCTCGCGGTCGAGCGGGCCAAGCGGCTCGTGGAGGACGGTCAGGACGTGGTGATCCTGCTCGACTCGCTGACGCGGCTGGGGCGTGCCTACAACCTCGCGCAGCCCAACGGCGGGCGCATTCTCAGCGGCGGGATCGACGCTCGTGCGCTGACGCCGCCGAAGCAGTTCCTCGGTGCGGCACGGAACATCGAGAGCGGCGGCAGTCTCACGATCTTCGCCACCGCGCTCGTCGAGACCGGGTCGCTCGCGGACACGGCCATCTTCGAGGAGCTCAAGAGCACCGGCAACGCCGAGCTGAAGCTCGACCGCAAGGCGGCGCAGCGGCGGATCTACCCCGCGATCGACCTCCAGCAGTCGAGCACGCGCAAGGCGGAACTGCTGGTGTCACAGCAGGAACTCACCATCACGGACGCGTTGCGCCGGGCCATGGCGGACCGGGACATCGACGTGATCGTCGACGGGCTGCGCAAGACGCAGAGCAACGCGGAGTTCCTCATGCAGATGTCCAGGTGACGCTGCAGGTGGTTGACTGGCGGCGATGAGCTTCCTCCAGATCACGTGGACCGATCCGGCAACCCGAGCGCGCGGCTACCTGGTCATCGACCGGCTGGTGCGCGGGGTCAGCAGCGGGGGTCTGCGGATGCGCGCGGGCTGCACGCTCGACGAGGTCCGCGGGCTGGCGGAGGGGATGACCGCCAAGGAAGCCCTCAACTACGACCCCGACGCGCGTTACGTCCCGCTGGGCGGCGCGAAGGGCGGTATCGACTTCGACCCCTACGACCCGCGGGCGAAGGACGTTCTCACGGCCTACCTGTACGCCATGTCCCCCTACATCGAACGCTTCTGGACGATGGGTGAGGACCTGGGGCTGCGGCAGTCCACCATCGACGAGGCCATCGAGAAGATCGGCCTCCAGTCGTCCATCCAGGCCGTCTACCCGCTGCTCGACGACGAACGCAAGGCCAGGCAACGCCTCGCGGACGCCTTCGAGGTCACCGTCGACGGTGTCAGTCTGGACGAACTGGTCGGCGGCTACGGCGTCGCCGAGGCCGCGCTCGCCGGTGTGGAGCATCTCCACCTGCACAACCCCACCGCGTTCGTGCAGGGCTTCGGCTCGATGGGCGGCGCCACCGCGCGCTACCTCGCCCAGGCCGGCGTCAAGGTCGTCGGTCTCGCGGACGTCCACGGTGTCGTGGCCAACCCTGCCGGGCTTGACGTGGAAACCCTTCTGCTGTCCCGGGACGCGCACGGAGCCATCGACCGGACGAGACTGCGTGCCGAAGACCGCGAACTCGACGGCGCACGGTGGCTCGACGTCGAGGCGGACGTCCTGGTCCCCGCCGCCACGAGCTACGCGATCGACGAGCACAACGCGAACAGGGTCAACGCCAGGCTGATCGTCGAAGCGGCGAACATGCCCGTGACGCCCGAGGCGGAGGCGATGACCGACGCGTTGATCATCCCGGACGTCGTCGCGAACTCCGCCACGAACTCCTGGTGGTGGTGGACCCTGTTCGGCGACATCGACGCCACGGCCGAATCGGCGTTCGAGAAGATCGGCACGACCATGCGCCGGCTCGTCGCGAAGATCCTCGACGACCCCGAGTCACCACGCGCGGCAGCGCGACGACTCGCGGCCACCGCGCTGGACGAGATCGAGCAGCGGTTCCGGTCGTAGACTCGGCACATGCCAGGCCTGGAGCACACCATCACGATCGCGGCCCCGCCCGAACGCGTCTGGGCGGTGCTCGTCGACGTCGAGCGCTGGCCCGAACGCATCCCGACGGTCGACTCCGTGGAACGTCTCGACGAAGGCCCGTTCACCGTCGGCTCCAGCGCCCGCCTCCGGCAACCGAAGCTGCCCGAGGCCGTGTGGACGGTGACCGAACTGACCGACGGCACCTCGTACACCTGGGAGTCGAAGTCCCCCGGCGTCCTCGGCGTCGCCTCGCACGTCGTCGAGCCGCATCCCGAAGGCACCCGGCTCACCCTCGCGGTGACCGTGTCCGGCCCGCTCGCGGGGGTCGGCTGGCTGATGACGAAGGCGCGGGCCAAGCGGTACGTCGAGACCGAGGCCGCCTCGATCAAGAAGGTCGCGGAGCAGGGCGAGAACTAAGCATAAGCAGGTTGCCGGAAGCTGTGTCCGTTACTCGCCCGGCGGACATGCGTCCGGCTCCCTGGCGTCTGCAAGTACCACCAACTCAACATCAACAGGCACTTCGCTACCACCAACAGGCCTGTTCTGGCCTGAGGGAGGTACAACGGTCCGGCGGGTTGGGGGTGGTTGACGGCGATTCGATCATGAGTTGGTGGTACTTGCAGGCGCACTCGGCGCCACCGAGCCCAGATGTTCCGGACAACACCTCTGGTCAGGTGCTTAGAGCGGGCCGAGCAGCCAGCCTCCCGGCCCGTCCTCGTCCTCCGAGAAGTAGAACGCCCGCCAAGCGGCGAGCAGGTCCTCGGTCCCGATCAGCCCGTCACCGTCGTGGTCGAGCCGCGCGTGCACGGCCCGTGCGTCGGCCTCGGACACGTGCATCAACGCCGTGGACCACCGCACGTGCTCGTCCACGCCGAGCCGGCCGTCGCCGTCGTGGTCGGCGACGGCCAGCAGCGCGTCGAGGTACGGCACGTAGACGTCGTCGAACGCCTCGGGACGTCCCAGCAGGCCGAGCACGAACGCCGTCCGGTACTCGGCCAGGCTGATCCGGTCGTCGTCGTTCGTGTCCGTCACGGCGACCAGGTGGTCCCACACGCCCAGCAGCTGCTCGTGCAGCCGCTTCGCGCGCACGTCGTCGTCGGTCAGGCCGAACGCCGAGGTCAGCCGGGTGCTCGCCAGGTCGAAGTCCTTGCGCTCGACGTACCCGTCCCGGTCGCTGTCGTAGGTCTCGAACCTGCGGGTGAGCCTGCGGTCCAGGAACGGCGTGATCTTCATGCCCCTTGTGTACCCCGTCAGCGCTTCTTCTTGCGTGCCGGGGCGCCCACGTAGTCCGCGAGGTGTTCGCCGGTCAGCGTCGAGCGGCCGGCTACCAGGTCGGCCGGGGTGCCCTCGAAGACCACCTTGCCGCCGTCGTGGCCGGCGCCGGGGCCCAGGTCGATGATCCAGTCGGCGTGCGCCATCACGGCCTGGTGGTGCTCGATCACGATCACCGACTTGCCCGACTCGACGAGGCGGTCCAGGAGCGCCAGGAGCTGTTGGACGTCGGCCAGGTGCAGGCCGGTCGTCGGCTCGTCCAGGACGTAGACGCCGCCCTTGTCCGCCATGTGCGTGGCGAGCTTCAGGCGCTGCCGCTCGCCGCCGGACAGGGTCGTGAGCGGCTGGCCCAGCGACAGGTAGCCGAGGCCGACGTCGTTGAGCCGCTCCAGGATCGCGTGCGCGGCGGGCGTGCGGGCCTCACCGGAGCCGAAGAACTCGACGGCCTCGGCGACGGGCATCGCGAGCACCTCGGAGATGTCGCGGCCGCCGAACTTGAACTCCAGCACGGCCTGGTCGAACCGCTTGCCCTCGCAGACGTCGCAGGGGGACTCGATCGTCGCCATGATGCCGAGGTCGGTGAACACCACGCCGGCGCCGTTGCAGTTCGGGCACGCGCCCTCGGAGTTCGCGCTGAACAACGCGGGCTTCACGCCGTTGGCCTTGGCGAACGCCTTGCGGATCGGCTCCAGCAGGCCGGTGTAGGTCGCGGGGTTGGACCGGCGCGAACCCTTGATGGGCGTCTGGTCGACCACGATCGCCCCGGCGTCGCGCGGCAGCGACCGGTGGATCAGCGACGACTTGCCCGAGCCCGCCACACCCGTGACCACGGTCAGCACCCCGAGCGGGATGTCGACGTCGACGTCGCGCAGGTTGTTCGCGGACGCCCCGCGGATCTCCAGGACGCCGGTCCTCTCCCGCACCGACGGCTTCAGCGACGCGCGGTCGTCGAGGTGGCGGCCGGTCACGGTGTCGCTCTTGCGCAACCCCTCCAGCGTTCCCTCGAAGCAGATCGTGCCGCCGCCCCGCCCGGCGCCGGGACCGAGGTCGACGACGTGGTCGGCGATCGCGATCGTCTCGGGCTTGTGCTCCACGACGAGGACGGTGTTGCCCTTGTCCCGCAGGCGGAGCAACAGGTTGTTCATCCGCTCGATGTCGTGCGGGTGCAGCCCGATCGTCGGCTCGTCGAACACGTACGTCACGTCGGTCAGCGCGGACCCGAGGTGCCGGATCATCTTGACGCGCTGCGCCTCACCACCGGACAGCGTGCCCGCCGGCCGGTTCAGCGACAGGTACCCGAGACCGATCTCCACGAACGAGTCCAGGGTGTGCGCGAGCTTGTCCACCAGCGGCGCGACGGACTTGTCCTTCACGCCGCGGATCCAGTCCGCCAGGTCCGTGATCTGCATGTCGCACAGGTCCGCGATCGACACGCCCTTGATCTTGGATGACCGCGCCGCCTCGGTCAGGCGGGTACCGGAGCACTCGGGGCAGGTGCCGAACGTCGCCGCGCGGTCCACGAACGCGCGGATGTGCGGCTGCAGCGCCTCGCGGTCCTTGGACAGCATGGACTTCTGCAGCTTCGGGATCAGGCCCTCGTAGGTCAGGTTGATGCCGTTGACCTTGATCTTGACCGGGTCCCGGTACAGGAAGTCGTGCAGTTCCTTCTTGGTGTACTTGCGGATCGGCTTGGCCGGGTCGATGAAACCGGACTGCGTGAACGTCTGCACGGTCCACTGGTTGTCGACGTTGTAGCCGGGCACCTTGATCGCGCCTTCGAGGATCGACTTCGACTCGTCGTAGACCTCGGTCAGGTCGATGTCGGAGACCTGCCCGCGGCCCTCGCACCGAGGGCACATGCCGCCGGTGATGGAGAACTCGCGGCGCTCCTTGACCTTCTGGCCGCCCTTCTCGATCGTCACGGCGCCCGCGCCGGAGATCGAGGCGACGTTGAACGAGAACGCCTGCGGGCCGCCGACGTGCGGCGCGCCGAGGCGGCTGAACAGGATGCGCAGCATCGCGTGCACGTCGGTCGCGGTGCCGACGGTCGAGCGCGGGTCGGCGCCCATCCGCTGCTGGTCGACCAGGATCGCCGTGGTGATGCCCTCCAGCAGGTACACCTCGGGACGCGGCAGCGTCGGCATGAACCCCTGGATGAACGCGCTGTAGGTCTCGTTGATCAGCCGCTGCGACTCCGCGGCGATGGTGCCGAACACCAGCGAGCTCTTGCCGGACCCGGAGACACCGGTGAAGACCGTCAGCCGGCGCTTCGGGATCTCCACGTCGACGTCGCGCAGGTTGTTGACCCGCGCGCCCTGCACGCGGATCAGGTCGTGGGTGTCGGCATCGTGCGCCGCCGGTGCTGTCCTGGTCATGGCGCAAAACTAGCTCGCGCCACTCGGCTCTGCCTTCTTGATTCCTGATCGGTTGTCAACGAATCCGGTAGTGGTACGTGCACACCTCGCGGAACCCCGTCCGTTCGTACAGCCGGAACGCGGTGGTGTTCGCCTTCTCCATCTGCAGGTACATGTGGTTCGCCTCGTGCGCGGCCGCCCACGAGGCCAGCGCGGCGAGCACGGACCGTGCGGCGCCCTGACCTCGTGCGTGGGGAAGTGTCGCCATGCCGAACACCCCGGCCCAGCCCTCCTCGGTCACCGCACGCCCCACGGCCACCACCTGGCCGTCCACCTCGGCGGACGCGTAAGCGGACGGATGCTCCACGCGGCTGAGCAGGTCGCGTTCGGCGCTGACGTCCCGCGTGGTCACCGCCTGCCACGCCGCGAGCCACTCGTCGGTCGGCCGCGCCGTCACCTCGCCCGCGTCCGAGTGGGACTGGCGCAGCACCTCGGAGGTCGACGCGATCTGCAGGGACATGTCGTGGCCTCGCGCGTAGCCCCTGGCGTCCAGCATCCGGTCGAGATCGTCCGCGCACACGCCCGGCGTGATCTGGAACCGCGCCCCGGACCCGCGTTCGGTGCAGAACTCCTCGGCCCGCGCCACCCGGTTCTCGCGGTCGTGCGGCAGCACCGCGCTCACCCACCAGGCGTCGCCGGGGGAGTGCCGCAGCCACCAGCCGCCCGCCTCTTCGACGTGCGCGGCGGGCTGGGCGCGCGCCGCGCACTCCTGCAGCGTCTTCAGCAGCACGTCAGTCCAACGACCCCAGCAGCCAGTTGCCCGCCTCGGCGGGATCCTCCGAGAAGTAGAACTCGCGGATGGCCGCCAGCAAGGCCTCTGTGGACAGCAGTCCGTCCTCGTCGGACAGCAGGTCGTGGATCCCACGCGCGTCGCGCTCCGAGAGGTGCAGCAACGCGCCGGTCCACTTCACGTGCTCTTCGAGAGTCAGTTTGCCGTCGTCGTCCTCGTCCGCGATCGACATCAGCGCGTCCAGGAACGGCACATAACCCTCGTCGAACGACTCCGGCGTCTCCAGCAGCCCGTTCGCGAACGCGTTCTTGTACTCGTCGACGCTGATGCGCCCATCGCGGTCCCGGTCGGCGACCGACGACAGGTGCTCCCACAGCCCGATCAGCATGTCGTGGAACCGCACGGCCTTCGGATCGTCCACGGCCAGCCCGAACGCCTTCGTGGTGCGTTCGCCCGCCTGTGTGAAGTCCTCCCGCTCGATGAACCCGTCGCCGTCGGTGTCGTAGGTGCGGAACCGGCGGGCGAGCTTGCGGTCGAGGAAGGCGGTGATTTCCACAGGACCCTTCTACCGCATCCGGCTCTGAAGCGACACGCCCGCGTTCACACCCACGAACGGGAACCGGTCCGAACCTCAGCGACGTCCCAGCCCGGACAGCGCGCTCGCGACGACCACCATGCCGATCATCCCGATCACCGCCGCCACGCCGCCGACCGCGGGTTTCGACACCTGCTGGACGTGCGCGACCGGCCGCGGCGGAGCTGGTTCGTCACGTGTCGGCGCTGGTGGTTCGGGAGCGGGCGGGAGCGGGGCGTCGACCGACTCGATCCGGACGACCGCGCTCTCGCTGATCGCGCCGCCGGCGCCCGCGCCGGACACCGTCAGCCGGGAGTTCATCGGGGCGGTGACCTGGCAGGTGTAGGTGACGCGGGAGCGGGGTGCCAGCACCGGGAACGTCCGGCGGCACGCGGCGGGCTCGCCGTTCACCTGGACGTCGGCGATCGGCAGGGCGGACGGGTTGCCGACCGTGACCGTGACGGTGACGACCTCGCCGTCCCGCGCGCGGTCCTTCGACCAGGTCGCGCCGATGGTCAGTCGCGGGTAGACGACCTCGACCCGCACGGACGCCGACGCCTCGACCTTGCCGCCGATCCTGTCGGCGGCCGAGACGGTCGCGGTCAGCGCGCCGCTCGCGTCGCCCGCCGGGGACGTGCAGGTGACCGCGGAGGCGGCACCGGGGTCGAGCTGACCCTGCATCGGGTCACACCCGGCGGCCGCGCGAGCGGTGAGCCCGTAGAGCGGGGTGTCGCCGGTGTTGGTGACCGTCGTCGTGAACTTCACGGCCTGGCCCGGGAGCGCCGTCATCGGTTCGGACGTGGTGGTCGCGCGCAACGCCGGGTGCAGCACGTCCACGGTCGACGAGTGCTGCGCCGTGAGCGGATCGCCCGCGAGACTGGTGCCGCTCACCGCGACCGTCGTGGGGTAGTCGTCGTCGGCGGCCGTGGACGAGCACGTTTGCGTTGCCGTGGCGTGTGGGGCGATCGTGCCGACCTGCTGACCGCACACGGTCACGCTGGTGGCGGGCGCGTCACCGGCGTTGGTGACCGTCGCGGTCTGCGTGACGGTGCCCTTCGGGTGCGCGGCGGGCCTGCCGGGGTCGACGGTGAGGGTGAGCTCGGGGAGCGGGAACGACCACGCGATGCTCTGGACGAGGAACGCGTCCTCCGCCCTCTTGAACGCCAGCTCGGCGCTCTTCGTGCCGGGCTTGAGGACGTTCGCGTCGACGGTGACCGTGCGCGCGTCGACGCTCATGTTGTTGGGATACGCGGCGCCCTGCGCGGACGACACGAACGCGTTGCGCCCGCCGACCGCCGCACCGTTGATCAGCATCTGGTCGTCGTCCGTGGCCCAGTCGCCCTCGTACGCGGTCATGCCCACCCGGACGACACCGCCGGTGGGGTGCGTCGGCGCGATCGGGGTGTGCAGCACCGGCTTCCTCGTGGGGAGCCGGACGTGGCCGCCGTGCACTGTGACGTGCCGTTTCGCGGGCGCTGCCGCGGTGGCGTTCGGGAACTTCCACACGACCGTCAGAGACCAGCCGCCGAAGCAGTCGAACCCCTGCGGCGCCCAGACGTTGCCGACCGTCACGGTGCCGCTGGTCAATGCGCGCGTGACGTCGGCTTCGGCGCTGTAGAAGGCGTTGTCGGTGTGGGAGAGGTCGTCCGGGCCGTCGAGGACGAACCGGCCGGGGCTGACGCGGGTGCCGTTGAAGATGACGGGGTCGCGTGGCGTGCCGGGTGGGCTCACGCCGTCGCGGCAGGTGGCGCTGCCCGCCCAGCCGAGCTTGGCGTAGGCGACCGTCGCCCCGGTGGGGATGCTGAGCTGGGCACTGGACGAGGTGAACGTCGCCGGGTCGTCGTCGACGTCGGTCCACGACATGCGGTGGCTGTTGTTCAGCGCGGACGGCCCGTGCCCCTTGCGGTGCAACGCGTCCACACAGGACCACGGAGGATACTTGGGGTCCGGTCCCGCCTGCTCCGGCGTCGGGCAGGTCAGGACGGAGTTGCCGACGACCGTGACGTCTCCGTACACCGCCTCGGTGAACTGGGTGCGCCACACCTCGGCCGCGGCGACCGGTGGGCCCGGGGTGAGCAGAGGAACCAGCAGCACGACGGCGATGAGGATCGGTACACGCATGCCAGGCCTTCCGGTCGGGTCGGCCACAGGTTGGCACGGTTGGACGGCGTTGTCACCGCGCGTTGATCACCGCGTCCTCACTCTCCGTTGAGGACTGTCGTCATCGGTTCTCCTGTTCGTGTCCAAGGCTTCCGAGTCGGCGGTGCGAAGTGGACGTGCTGTGGTGCTTGATCAACCGCCGTTGCTCTTGTCGGGCGGGGAAGAGTGCCGGGAAGCGTGGTGTTAGTGGTCAAACGGTGTCCGCTGTGGGGAGATTGGAACCATGTGGACCGCGCTAGTCATCACTCTCGCGTCGGTGGTCGTCACGGTGATCGCCTGCATCCTGTTCGGGCGTTCCCGTGCCCACGAGCAGGCCGACGACAGGGACGCGGACTCGCGCGGTTTCCTCGGCGCGGTGATCAGCGGCCTGTTCATCGTCGCGCTGGCGTTCTACGTGGTGATCGTCTGGGAGGAGAGCGGCGCCGCCGAGGACAACGCCGCCCGCGAGGCCGCGGCGGTGGCCGACGTCTACTGGCAGACCGCCGTCATGCCGCAGCCGCAGCGCGACCACATCCGCTCGCTGCTCACCGAGTACCCGAAACTGGTGGCGGACAAGGAATGGCCCAAGCTGGCGGTGGGGGAGCCCGACGACACGACGACCGAGTCGCTGAACTCGCTGCACACCGAGATCCTGTCGCTGCCCGCGTCACCGGACGAGGTGAAGAGCGCGCGCGAGCGGTCGCTGGAGCGGATGCGGGAGATCACCGACCTGAGGCGCGACCGGCTGGATTCGGCCGGTGGGCTGGACAACACCGGCAGGGTCATGCTGATCGGGACGATCGCGGGTGCCGTCGCCATGATCCTCTTCCCGGTGCTGATCGGATTCACCGCGCGCAAGCGCCACATCCTGCAGATGAGCCTGACCTCGGCCGTGCTGGCGTTCGTATGCGTGCTGTGCGCGGGGATGACCCAGCCGTTCGACGGGTGGTTCCGGGTGCACCCGGAGGCGTTCACGAGCCTCACGGAGGAGTTGGCCGGCATACCGGTGGAGGAGAACCGGTGAAATTCGTAGAACCCTTCTACGCCTGCTTCTTTCGAGTCAATTCGGATCCGAAATGATGTAGGAGGAGGGACCGGCGGGACTAATTTCTCGGCCATGCCAAAAAGAGTGTCCACTGTGCTGGGTCGCGAGTTCGGCGACAACCTGCGCGCCATGATCGCCCGCACCGGCCTGAAGGAAGCCGAGCTGGCGCGACGGCTCGGCTGGGAGCACGCCAAGTTGTCGGACCTGGTCAACGGCAAAGGCGGCACCTCGCTGGAGGAGTTCACCTACCTGCTGGGTGTGTGCGGGGTGAAGCCGGACGAGTTCCAATACCTCAAGGGACTCTTCCTGGAGTCGAGGGAGAAGGGCTGGCTGCAGCTTTACGAGTCGGTGCTGCCGCCTCACGTTCGGACGCTGATCCAGCACGAGCGGCTCGCCAAGGAGATCGTGCATTGGAGCTCGCTCTACCTGCCAGGTCTGCTGCAGATCGAGCCGTATGCGCGCGCTGTCGCTGAGGACTCACCGTTCATCGAGGCTGAAGAGGTCCCGAGGTGGGTGGCCGCGCGGATGGAACGGCGAACTGTCGTGGCAGGGCACAGGAAGTTCATCTTCTACGTGTACGAGCCGGTCCTGTACTCGCAGGTCGGGGGCGCGGACGTGATGACGGAGCAGCTTCACGAGCTGTTGCGCATGTTGATCAGGCCGTACATCACCCTGCGGGTCCTGCCTGCGGGGCGCGCGTTGACCGGCGACTTCAGCTTTTTGAAGTTCGAGAAGTACGAGCCCGTTGTCTACCAGGGGAGTCTGAACTCGGCGCTCTTTCTCGATGACAGGGCATCAATCGGGCTCTACCAGGATGTGGTGAAGACGATGGACCGCGTTGCTCTCGGTAGGGAAGAATCGAGGGAGTTGATCACCAGCATCGCGTCCTGAGGAGGCTTGGATGACCGAGTGGCGGAAGAGCAGCTACAGCGCGACCGATTCCGACTGCGTCGAGATCGGGCACGGCGTCGGCATCCGGGACTCCAAGGCTCCCGCCGCCCACCTGCCGGTCGAACCGGCCACGTGGGAGGCGTTCCTGCGCCTGGTCACCGACCACACCGGCTGAGGCGTCTGAGATGATCCCCCGACAAGCCTGACCTGGGGGAAGCACATGTGGGGACGCAGGACCGCGCCGCAGCGGCTGGCCGAGTCGGCCGGGTTCGCCTGGAAGCACGTCGAGGACCAGAGCGAGCTGAACGTCGCCACGATGGCGGCGTACGTGGCCGCGAACCGGGCGGCGCCCGACGACGTGCTGCCGATGGTCGGCAGGGTCGCGGAGAAGCTGGCCGCCGAGGAAGCCAACCACGACCTCGTGGTGGCGCTGGTCGAGGACCTGCAGAACCTCGCCTCCCACGGCCTGGAACAGCTGCGCACGGCCGAGGAGATCAAGGCGGTCCTCGGGCCGCGCTGCCTCGTCGTGTGGGAGGCGGTGGACAGGTTCTGGACGGCGGTCGCCGAGTGGCGCCGGGGCACCGGCGAGCCGCTGCGGTCCACCGAGGACGTCCTGTCCGTCGAGAACGAGGGACTGCGCGCGAACCTGTGGACCTCGAACAGGAGCCTGGGCGACGGCACGCGCGTCGGCCTCAGCGAGGCGCTCCTGTTCGAGAAGGCCGGCGGCGCCGCGATCCCCGGCTACCGCGAGCTGATGGCCGCCGGTCAGTAGCCGCGGTCGGGCAGCATCACCCAGAGCACGAGGTAGACGACGAACTGCGGTCCGGGCAGAAGGCAGGACAGCAAGAACAGAAGGCGCACGGTGCCCGCCTTCATCCCCCAGCGCTGGGCGAGCCCCGCGCAGACACCCGCGATCATCCGGTTGGTCCTGGGCCTGCTCAAAGCAACTGTCGTGGTCATAGACCCAGGATGCCCGCTGTCAGCCGTTTCTCGCATCGGGACGAACCCTGGTTTGACCCGGATGAGGCACGTCACCCGATCCCAGGGGTCCGGACTGCAACAGCGACGGGCTGTCCGACGTTGGCGGTCGAGAGCTGGTCGACGAACCTGAGGCACGTGGTGCGCATGGTGTCCACCGTCATGGCCCGCGAGCCCGCCAGCACCTGGAGTGCGAGGCCGTCGAGCATGCTGACCATCATGTTCGCCAGTTCGAGCGGGTCGCCGGACGGGTGGATGTCGCCGGAGGCCTGGCCGTCGCGGAAGATGCTCGCCACGATGTCGCGCCACTCGCCGTAGAAGCGCTCGTTGAGCTCCTGCAGCTCCGGGTTGCGGATGGCCTCGACCCAGAGCTCGACCCAGACCTTCCACGCCTCGACGGTCTCGGCCCCCTCGGGCAGGTACGACTCGACCACCATGCGCAGGCGCGAGAGCGGCGGCTCGTCGGACTCGAGGATCCAGCGGCGGCGCGCCACCGAAACCTCGAAGCAGTGCTCGAAGGCCGCGTCGGTGAGCTCGCGCTTGGTCTCGAAGTAGTAGTGCACCGTGCCGCCGGACACGCCGGCGTCCTTGGCCACGTCGGACACCCGGAGATGGCGGAAGCCCTCAGCCGCGATCACCTTGCAGGTGGACGCGAGGATCTGCGCCTTGCGTTCGGCTTCCACGCTTGGACGGGGCATCCGTCACCTCCTGATTTAGCCCGAACCTTACCGAAACAGGGAGCGGAGCTTGCGCTTGTCGACCTTTTCCGCCTCGGTGAAGGAACGACGCGGGAACGATCATCACCCCTCTGGGCTGGTGATGCTCACCCAGTTCGACCACCACCGAATCACGAATCCTGTCGACATCGACATCCGGACTTTCGCCGGTGTCCAACCCGGCATCGGCCGTTTCGCTCAACCGGGGTTCGGCCCTTCGGCCGTCCACAGCCGACCGTCCGTGGACGGCCGCTCCACTCGAGATCGACATGGGGCGTACGTCCAGTGCACGCCCAGGGCTCGTACGCTGATCCGGTGGTCGCACCCCCCATCGCGCCGGAATCGCCGGAACTGTCCGCGCGCAGGCGAAGAGTGAGCCGTCCGGTGTTGTCGCGCATGGCACTCGCCGTCGCCGGCGGCGTGCTGATCTACCTGAGCTTTCCGCCGCGTCCGCTGTGGTTCCTGGCGCCGGTCGGGTTCGCGCTCCTCGCGTACGTGATCTACGACCGGCGTGCGCGCGCCGGGTTCGGGTACGGGCTGCTGTTCGGGCTCGGGTTCATGGTGCCGCTGCTGCGGTGGACCGGTGAGTTCGTCGGCCTGATCGCGTGGCTGCCGCTGGCGCTGGTGTGCGCCCTGATGATCTCGATCGGCACCGCCGCGATGGCGTTCGCCTCGCGCGTGCCGGGATGGCCGCTGTGGGCCGCGTGCCTGTGGGTGGCGGACGAGGCGTTGCGCGGCGTGGTCCCGTTCGGCGGCTTCACCTGGGGCAAGGTCGCGTTCGGGCAGCCGGAGGGCTGGTTCCTGCCGCTCGCGTCGCTGGGCGGGGCGCCGCTGGTGACGTTCGCGGTGGTGCTGACCGGCTTCGGGCTGTTCTGGCTCACGAAGAACTGGAGGCTCGGCCTGCCGCTGTTCGTCGTGCCGCTGGTGGTGGGCCTGGTGGTGCCCGTGGGCGTGGACGCCTCCGCCGGGACCGTCACCGTCGCCGCGATCCAGGGCAACGTGCCGCGCGCCGGGCTCGACTTCAACGCGCAGCGCCGGGCCGTGCTCGACAACCACGCCAAGCGCACCCTGCAACTGGCCGCCGACGTCGCCGCGGGCAGGGAGAAGCAGCCCGACGTCGTGATCTGGCCGGAGAACTCGTCGGACATCGACCCGTTCCGCAACCCCGACGCCGCCTCGGTGCTCGACGCGGCCGCCGACGCGATCAGGGCACCGATCGCGGTGGGCGCCGTGGTGCTCGACAAGAACGACGGGCTGCCGCGCAACACCGTGGTGCTGTGGGAGCCGGGCAAGGGGCCCACGGACACCTACACGAAGCGCAAGCTGCAGCCGTTCGGCGAGACGATGCCGATGCGGTCGTTCTTCCGGCTGTTCGCCTCGGAGGTGGATCGGGCGGGCGTCTTCCAGCCCGGCACGGACCCCGAGGGTTTCGTCATGGGGCCCGCGAAGGTCGCACTTGACACATGTTACGAAGTGGCGTTCGACTCAGTGGTCCGCGACTCCGTGACGGCCGGCGCGACGATCATCGCGATCCCGACGAACAACGCCACGTTCGGGTACACGGAGATGACCTACCAGCAGCTTTCCATGTCCAGACTGCGGGCGGTGGAGCACGGCCGGGCCGTGGTCGTGGCGGCCACCTCAGGTGTCAGCGCGATCGTCGAACCCGACGGTTCCGTCACTCGGAAGACTGGGCTTTTCGAGCCTGGTGCCCTGGTCGCGACACTGCCGCTGCGGTCGCAGACTACGCTGGCGACTTGGCTAGGAGCCTGGCCCGAGTGGGTGATGACCGCTGCGGGCCTCGCGGCGTTGGCGCTGGGCTTCACCCGACGACGGAAGGACTCGAATGGCGCAGCAGCCTGACCAGGAACTCGGGCAGGTGCTGGTGGTGATCCCGACCTACAACGAGCGGGACAACATCGGAAAGATCGTCAAGAGGCTGCACACGGCACTGCCCGACGTGCACGTGCTGGTGGTCGACGACGGCAGCCCCGATGGCACCGGCCAGCTCGCCGACGAGATGGCGGCCGCCGACGACCGCGTCCACGTGATGCACCGCACCGAGAAGGCCGGGCTGGGCGCCGCGTACGTCGCGGGCTTCCAGTGGGCGCTCGACCGCAACTACGGCGTCATCTGCGAGATGGACGCCGACGGCTCGCACGCCCCGGAGCAGCTGCACCGGCTGCTCGACGCCCTGCCGCAGGCCGACCTGGTGCTGGGCTCGCGCTGGGTGCCGGGCGGCGAGGTCGTGAACTGGCCGACGCAGCGCAAGCTGCTGTCGCTGGGCGGCTCGCTGTACTCGCGGCTCGCGCTGGGCGCGAACATCCGCGACATGACGGGTGGCTACCGGGCGTTCCGCGCGGACACCCTGCGCAAGCTGAACCTCGCCTCCGTCGCGTCGGCCGGGTACTGCTTCCAGATCGACCTGCTGTGGCGGACGCTGGAGCTGGGCTTCCGGGTGCGCGAGGTGCCGATCACGTTCCTCGAGCGCGAGTTCGGCGAGTCGAAGATGAGCGGCAACATCGTCCGCGAGGCGCTGATCCGCGTGACGAAGTGGGGCCTGCGCCGCCGCGGCAACCAGGTCAAGGACCTGTTCACCGGCAAGCGGAAGTAGTCGCGCGACCACTTCGGACCGTTCGTCGTGGACGGTCCGAAGTGGCGGCCGTCATTTCCAGTACTTCCCGTCGGTCGGGCACACGTGGCCCGATCCGTCGCACACGGTGCAGTCCCCGAACATCCACTGCACCTTCCCGTTGCCCTTGCACGTGTCGCAGCGAATCGTGCTGCCGTGGCACTTCCTGCAGTTCGCGGGTCTGCCGTTCCAGGCCATTGTCGCCTCCGGGGATTCGTGTGAACCTCCTGTCGCACAGGGCCGCGCGATCGTTTCCCGATCAGGGAAAATTCGTGCTCGAAGGTAATCAGCGGGCATCACCTTTGTTCCCGTCCGGGCTTCACCCAGGTCCTGAACGGGTATAACCCCGGCATGACGCTGGTATCCGAACGCCATCCCCTCCGCGCTCTCGGCCTGTTCGCGGCGGCCGTGCTGGTGACCGCCGTGGTGGGGTCGCTGTTCTCCGTCTCCGCCGGGTCGACCTACATGGCGCTGGAGCAGCCTTCCTGGGCGCCGCCCTCGTGGCTGTTCGGTCCGGTGTGGACGCTGCTCTACGTGATGATCGCGTTCGCCGGGTGGCTGGCGTGGCGGGCCGGGGCGACACGGCGCGAGCTGACCCTGTTCGGCGTGCAGCTCGTGCTGAACGCGGCCTGGACGCCGTTGTTCTTCGGCCTCGGGTGGTTCTGGGTGGCGTTCGCCGAGATCCTGGTGCTGTGGCTCGCGATCGTCGCGGTGATCGTGGTGTTCACCAGGCGCAGCAAGGCCGCCGGCCTGCTCCTCGTGCCCTATCTGGGCTGGGTGAGCTTCGCGGCGGCCCTGAACCTGTCGATCGCCGTCCTCAATTGACCGGCGAGTTGCTGCGCGACCGTTCGACCGCGGTCGTCGCGATGCCGAGCACGATCATGCCCGCGCCCAGGCCGAGGTGCAGCCAGTTGTCGGCCGTGTTGACGGGCAGGAAGTTCGCGTCGGTGTGTTCGCCGATGGCCGAGCCGTAGACCCACAGGAACACGTAGACACCGCCGCCCGCCACCAGGAACGCACGGGCGAACTGGGACCGCTTCGCGGCGAGCAGGCCGAGGACGCCGAACAGCAGGTGCACGAGGTTGTGCAGCACGGAGACGGCGAAGAGGCCGAACAGGAGGGCGCCTGAGTGGCCCGCGAAGCTCAGCTCGTCGTACTGCGTGGTGATGCCCGGGATGAAGCCGAGCACACCGACGAGCAGGAACGCCGCTCCCACCACTGAGGCTGCCGTGTGAACTGGTCGCATGTGAGGTGGCTACCCGGTGACGGCCGGGATGAACTCCCGCAGCACCTCCATGCCGGTCATCGTGGGTGCTCCGGCCGGTTCGGGGCCGAGCACGCGGGCCAGGATCGGGCCGAGCACCTCGCGGAAGAAGCGGTCGGCGTGGTCCTTGCTGTCCCACACGGCGATGACCCGGAACTCGCCGTCCGCCCGGCAGGCGTAGCGGGCGCGCAGGCCGTCGGGGGTGGCCGAGCCCATCACCTGGTCGAGCTGGTCGAGGGACTGGGTGGGCGGGGTCGCGATGGTGAGCCACATGGGGTCCTCCTCGGTCGGTGTTGCTCCCAAGGTAGGAAGTTCTGGCTGGTCAGCCATCCGCCGGAGTACTCGGTGAGGTACTCATCCACGCCGCGATCTGGCTGCGGGTGCTGAAGCCGAGCTTGGTGAGGACGTGCTGGACGTGGTTCTGGGCGGTCCGTTCGGAGATCACCAGCCGGCGCGCGATCTGCCGGTTCGTCAGGCCCTCGGTGACCAGCGTCGCGACCTCGTGCTCGCGGCTGCTCAGCTCGGTCGTGGTGAACGCCGTCATGCCCAGCGAGCGGATCACCCGGTCCGCCGCGCGCTGCACGGCGTCGGCGTCGCGGCCCAGGGCGCGCAACGCCGCCGCGAGATGCCAGCGGGCCTCGGCGGCGAACGCGGGGGCTCCCGCCCGGGAGGCCTCGTCGACGGCGGTGGTGAGCTCGGCGACGGCCTGCTCGTGCTCGCCGAGCGCCAGGTGACCGCGGCCGAGCGCGAGGGTCACCGGACCCATGTACGCGACGCCGTTGCCTGCCGCGTGCTCGCCGCGGAACTCCGCGAGCCGGGGCAGGATCAGGCGCAGGTCGTCGGTCAGGCCGAGCCCCGCCGTCACCAGGACGGCGTCGACCAGCCCGGGCAGCACGAAGAACGCGGGCAGGTCCCACTCGGCGATCGGGCCGGAGCGGCGGTAGAACTCCAGGGCCTCGTCGCGCAGACCCGCGCGCAGCAACAGGAACGCCCGCGTGAGCTTCGACATCAGCCGGAACCGCGGCGGCGGGTCGTGGAAGTGGCGGGCCAGTGCCAGGCCGTCCTCGGTGGGGGCGAGGTGGCAGGAAAGCCCGCACTGCAAAGCGAAGTAGGCGCCCGACGCCGGTTCGCGCTCGATCACCCGCATCCGGTCGTAGCCCCGCCGCCCGACCTCCTGGGCCTCCGCGAAACGGCCCTGTGCCTGGGCGATGCACGCCGTCACGACGTCGAGGTGCCACAACGGAACCTGACCGCCGACGCGTTCGCAGGCGAGCTTGAGCGCCGGCAGTTCTTCTTGCGCGGCAGCGAGTTCACCGCTCTCGACCAACGCGTGGATGCGCCACAGCGAACCCCACATCGCGCCGCGCGGACTGTGCGTGCGGTGCGCGAGGGCGATCATCTCGGTGGCGAGGCCGAGGCGTTCGGCGCGACCGGCCGGACCGGGACACGCCTCCTGCCTGGCGTGCAACGCCTCCGCGAGCGCGCGGTCGTCGCCCCGTGCCAGGCGCAGGGCCTCCCGGCTGAGTTCGTCGAGCCTGTGCTGTTCGCCGCGGTAGAACGCGAGGTGGCTGCGCTGGGCGAGCAGGCGGGCGCGCGTGGCCGGGCTGACGTCGTGGCGAAGAGCGTTGTCGCACAACGGGGTCGCGATCGCGTTGACGCCCGCGCCGGGTGCTGCTTCGAGGACCAGCGCGGCTTCCGCGATCTCCTCGGGCGTGCCGGCCAGTTCGGCGGCGCGCTGGGCGGCCTGGACGCACCCCGCGAGATCCCCGGCGAAGTAGGCGGCCCGGCCCAGTGCCACCTGGACCTCGTGGCTGTCGGCGAGAGCCGCCGCGGCGCGGTAGAGGCGTGCGCCCTCCTCGTAGGCCAGCCGGGTCACCGCGTCCTGCGCCGCGCGGATCGTCCAGGTACGGGTTTCCTCCGTCGCACCGCAGGCGCTCCAGTGCCGGGCGACGTCCGCGTAGCGCGTGCTGCCCGCCATCGCCTCGGCGATCCGGCGGTGGAGCGCGCGGCGTTCGGCGGGGGTGAGCGCGGCCTCGACCGCGTCCCTGGTCAGCGCGTGCACGAACCGGTGCCCGGTGGCGTCGATCAGCGTCATGGCCTCGTCCAGCGCGCCGAGCGGCTGTTCCGAGGCCGCCGCGGCGAGGCCGGGGTCGAAGTCACGGCCGATCAGCGCCGCCGTCTTGATCAGCTCACGGGCGTCGGGGGAGAGCCGGGCGAGCCGGGCGGTGACGATGTCGCGGACGCTGCGGGGCGGCTGGTCCGCACGCCACGTGCCGTCCTCGACCGCACGGGCGATCTCCGTGACGAACAACGGGTTACCGCTGGTCAACTCCATGATCGTGGCCGCGTGCGCGGCACCGGCCAGTTCGGCGACCTCGTCGGCGGACAGCCCGTGCAGGTCGATCCGGTCGGCCGAGCGCATGAGGTCCGCGACCGCCGGGCACGGATCGCGGAAGGTCGCGAACAGCAGCACGTTCCGCAGTTGCGTGGCGAGGTGGGCGAGCACGAGCAGCGACGCCTCGTCGGCCCAGTGGACGTCCTCGACGATGATCACCAGTCCGTCGCGGTCCAGTGCGGACGCGATCGCGTCGAACACCCGGAACCTGTCCTGCGGCACCTCGGCGTCGTGCGCGAGCACCCGGTCGGGATCCGCGCCGGCCGCCTTCAGCACCTGCCGCCACGGCCAGAACGCCGGTGCGCCCGCGGTCTCGACGCAATGCCCCCACACGACCTCCCGGCCGACCGCGAGCGCGTGCCCGGCCAGTTCCTGGGCCAGCCTCGTCTTGCCGATGCCCGGCTCGCCGCCGCAGAGCACCAGCCGTCCGGTCTCCGCCGCCAGCCACGACCGTGCCGCGGCAAGCTCACGAGCACGCCCCACGACCTTCACGCCTGGATATCGCTCCGCCGTGCGACCTCGTTTCCTGCGAATACCGCGATAAATGGTTGACCGCCGGTCGCGCGCTCCGGCAAGGTAGCCCGCATGCGCCGCTATCGCAGCTGTCCGCCCAGCTCAGGCTCTCCGTCGTGACGCCGTAAGGCCTCGCCGACGTCGAGAGCCGCCCTCACCGTGAGAACGGGTGAGGGCGGCTTTTTCGTGTGCTCGAAAAGTGGTCGAACAATGGTGGAGAGGGGGCTGTGGAGCCCCGCCCGTCTGTAAAACGGGAGCCTCGCGCAGAGTCGGTTCGACTCCGACCTCCACCACCAGCCGTTGCGCCAGCGGGGTGAAGCCCGCAACGCCCTCCTCCCTCCCCGCGACCTACAGGTGGAGGAAGGGGAAACATGTCCATCGACATCCAGCAGCCCCGGCCGCAGGGCCTGGTCGGCAGCCGCGTCCACATCGCCGGCACCGCGGGCGGAGCGTTCGAGGCTCAGTTCAACTACCGGATCCACGAGGGTCACGACGAGGTCGTGGGCGGGTTCATGGCCGGGGACGGGACCGGCGGCCACGGCCAGTTCCAGGTGCAGGTCGACGTGTCGGGTGCGTCGTTCGCGCTCGACCGGCTCTTCGTCGAGGTGTTCTGGGTGTCGCCGAAGGACGGCGCCGAACTCGACAAGATCATCGTGCCGGTCGTGTACGGGCCGCGGATCGTGCCCGGCTACCGGGTCTACCAGGAGTACGAGATCAAGCCCGGTGACACGCTGTGGGGGATCGCGACGCAGTTCTACGGCGCCGGCAACCTCTACCCGCGCCTGGTGCGGGCCAACCCGCACGTCATCACGGATCCCAACGTGATCACCCCTGGGACCGTGATCCGGGTTCCGCAGTCCTGAACGCCGCGGGCCCTCCCTCGACGCGGACAAGGGGGAGGACCCGCGTTCTTTCGGTCAGAACACCTCTGTGATCGCGCCGACACACCTGGTCGTGAGTTCGGACACGGGCTCAAGTGAAGCTGTGCCGAGGACCTGGTGCCTTGTTGGTTTCATACAAAGCACGCTGCTCAACTCGTTCCGCTCCAGCGGTTTTGTTACCGGGTAGTAGACGAGAGTGTGTACATCGATTGGGCGGCGACTGCCGCTGAGGTTGTCTGTCCGCGAGGAGAGAAGTCGTTGTTCAGTCGTGTAGCGATCGTCAACCGCGGGGAAGCCGCAATGCGGCTGATCCACGCCGTCCGTGAACTCGCAGCCGAGTCAGGGGAACGGATCGAGACCGTCGCCCTGTACACCGATGTCGACAAGTCGGCGCCGTTCGTCCGAGAAGCCGACCTCGCCTACAACCTCGGCCTGGCGGCGGACCGTCCGTACCTGAACCTGCAGGTGCTGGAGAAGGCGCTCGTCGAGACGAAGGCCGACGCCGCGTGGGTCGGCTGGGGCTTCGTCGCCGAGATCCCCGAGTTCGCCGAACTGTGCGAGAAGGTCGGCGTCACGTTCGTCGGCCCGTCCGCCGAGGCCATGCGCAAACTCGGTGACAAGATCGGCTCGAAGCTGATCGCCGAGGAGGTCGGGGTCCCGGTCGCGCCGTGGTCGCGCGGTGCCGTCGAGAACCTCGAGCACGCCTTGAAGGTGGCCGAGGAGGTCACCTACCCGCTGATGCTCAAGGCGACCGCCGGTGGTGGTGGCCGCGGCATCCGCAAGATCACCTCGCCTGCCGAGATGGAAGAGAACTTCGACCGCACCAGCATGGAGGCCGAGCGCGCGTTCGGCTCCGGCGTGATGTTCCTGGAGCGCCTGGTCACCGGCGCCCGGCACGTCGAGGTGCAGGTCATCGCCGACGGCCAGGGCACGGCGTGGGCGCTCGGCGTCCGCGACTGCTCGGTGCAGCGGCGCAACCAGAAGATCATCGAGGAGTCGGCCTCCTGCGTGCTGGAGCCGCACCAGGTCGACGAGCTGAAGGCGTCGGCGGAACGGCTCGCGAACGCGGTGGGCTACCGCGGCGCGTGCACCGTCGAGTTCCTCTACCACCCCGGCGAGAAGCTCTTCGCGTTCCTCGAGGTCAACACCCGCCTGCAGGTCGAGCACCCGATCACCGAGATCACCACGAGCTTCGACCTGGTCAAGGCGCAGCTGCACGTCGCGGGCGGCGGCAGGCTCGAAGGCGAGAAGCCGGTCGAGCTCGGCCACGCCGTCGAGGCCCGCCTGAACGCCGAGGACCCGGACCGCGACTTCGCGCCGTGCCCCGGCACGATCGTTCGGCTGGAGCTCCCCGCCGGCCCCGGCATCCGCGTCGACACGGGCGTGGCCGAGGGCTCGCAGATCCCCGCCGACTTCGACTCGATGATCGCGAAGATCATCGCGTACGGCCGCAACCGCGACGAGGCGCTGGGCAAGCTGCGCCGCGCCATGGCCGAGACGACCGTCATCATCGAGGGCGGCACGACCAACAAGAGCTTCGTGCTCGACCTGCTCGCCGAGCCCGCCGTGATCGACGGCTCCGCCGACACCTCGTGGATCGACCGCGTCCGCGCCGACGGCGGCCTGATCTCGCACCGCCACTCCGCGATCGCCCTGGCGGCCGCCGGCATCGAGGTGTACGAGGACGAGGAGCAGATCAACCGCACCGAGCTGCTGGCGTCCGCCCGTGGCGGCCAGCCGCGCACGAACCACGAGGGCGCGGTCAAGCTGGAGTTCGTGCTGCGCGGTCAGCCGTACGTCGTGACCGTCGCCCGCGTCGGCGCCGCGAGCTACCGCGTCGGTGTGTCCGCCGCCGACTCCGACACCGTGCTGACCGGTGACGTCGACGTCGAGCGGTTCGACCACCACGTCGGCCAGATCACCGTCAACGGCGAGCGGTTCCGCGTCGTCACCGGCACGCACGGCCCGGTCCACCAGGTGGAGGTCGACGGGGTCACCCACCGGGTCACCCGTGACGAGGGTGGTGTCCTGCGCTCGCCGATGCCCGCGCTCGTCGTCGCCACGCCGCTCGCGGTCGGTGCCGAGGTCGAGGCCGGGGCCCCGGTCCTGGTGCTCGAGGCGATGAAGATGGAGACGGTGCTGCGCGCGCCGTTCCGCGCCCGCCTCAGGGAGCTGAACGTCGTCGTCGGCACCCAGGTGCCCGCCGGTGGCGCGTTGCTGAAGCTCGAGGAGATCGAGGACGAGGCCGGCGCCGTCGAGGAGCAGAAGTCCGAGTCGGCGGTGGAGCTGGAGCTGCCCGCGCCGCGCACGGACGTCCGGCCGGAGGAGCTCGTCGCCAGCGGCATCGACGACCTGCGCAACCTGTTGCTGGGCTTCGACACCACCGCCGCCGACACCGAGCGGGTGCTGAAGAACTACATGAGCGCGCGGCACGACCTGCCGGAGCGTCCGCTGGTCCAGGAGGCCGAGCTGCTCGGCATCTTCGCCGACCTGTGCGACCTCTCGCGCAACCGTCCCGCCGGTGAGGACTCCAAGCCGGAGAACCACATCCACTCCCCGCGCGAGCACTTCCACACCTACCTGAAGACGCTCGACGCCGACCGCGCGGCGCTGCCGGAGAGCTTCCGCGCCCGCCTCCAGAACGTGATCGGCCACTACGGCATCACCGAGCTCGACCGCACCCCGGAGCTGGAGCAGGCCGTCTTCCGCATCTTCGTGGCGCTGCGCCGCGGCGTGTTCGACGCGGCCGTCGCGACGACCGTGCTGCGCCAGTGGGTGCAGGAGGCGCCGCCGGTCGAGTCGGAGCGGGTCCGGATCGGCCTGGTGCTGGAGCACATCGTCGCCGCGACGCAGGTCCGCTACCCGGCGGTGGCCGACCTCGCCCGCAGCGTCGTGTTCACCTGGTTCGCCCAGCCGCTGGTGCGCCGCAACCGCGCCCGCGTGCACAGCGAGGTCCGCAAGCACCTGATCCACCTCGACGCGCACCCGCGGGCGGCGGACCGCGAGGAGCGGATCGTCGCGATGGTGGCGTCGGCCGAACCGCTGGTGCGCCTGCTCGGCCAGCGCATCGGCAAGCCCGGCGCGGACAACACCCCGCTGCTGGAGGTGCTGGCCCGCCGCTACTACACCAAGAAGGCGCTGGAGAACCCGCGCGTGCACGGCGCGTTCTTCATCGCGGAGAACGAGCCGGAGCAGACCCGTCTCGTCTCGACCGCGGTGGAGTTCCCGTCGCTGGTCGACGCCATCGGTGACGTCGTCAAGCACGGCACCGGAAGCGCGGTCGTCGCGGACCTCTACGTCAACTGGCCCGGCGGTCCGTCCGACCAGGACGAGATGGCCGCCGGCCTGGGCGCCGCCCTGGCCGCGCACCAGCTGCCGCCGACGATCACCCGCATCACCACCACGGTGGCGGGCCGCCGCGGCGAGTCGATGCACCACCACTTCACGTTCCGCCCGTCGTCCAACGGGTTCGCGGAGGAGAGGCTGGTGCGCGGGCTGCACCCGCGCATCGCCGAACGCATGCAGCTGGAGCGGCTGCGGGAGTTCGACCTCACCCGGCTGTCCTCTGTGGACGAGGACGTCTACCTGTTCCGCGCCGTGGCCAAGGCGAACAAGTCCGACGAGCGCCTCGTCGCACTGGGCCAGGTCCGCGACCTGACGCCGTTGCGCGACGACGAGGGCCGGATCGTGGCCCTGCCCGCCGCCGAGGACGTCCTGGCGACCTGCCTGGACGGCATCCGCAGGGCTCGCGCGCAGGCCGGTGGCCGCACTCGCCTGGCCACCAACCGCGTGGTGCTCTACGCGTGGCCGCCCACCGAGCTCGGCTCGAAGGACCTGGACGCGGTGGCTCAGCGCGTCCTGCCGACGACCGCCGGCCTGGACCTCGAAGAGGTCCTGTTCCTGGCGCGCCGCCGCGACCCCGTGTCCGGTGACGTCTCCGACATCGCGGTGCGGATCGCGAACGACGCCGGTTCCGGCGTGCGGTTCTCGTTCGTGCAGCCGCCGACGAACCCGATCCAGCCGTTGGACGACTACCGCCAGAACGTCCTGCGTGCCCAGTCGCGTGGCACGATCTACCCGTACGAGCTGGTCGACATGCTCGTCGGCGACGGCGGGTCCTTCGTGGAGCACGACCTCGTCGACGGCGCGCTGGTGCCGGTCGACCGCCCGCGCGGTGGCAACAAGGCCGGCATCGTCGTCGGTGTCGTGACGACGCCGACGCCCGCGTACCCCGAGGGCATGAAGCGCGTGGTGCTGCTCGGCGACCCGACGAAGTCGCTGGGTGCGCTGGCCGAGCCCGAGTGCTCGCGGGTGATCCACGCCATCGACCTCGCCGAGGAGCTCTCCGTTCCGCTGGAGTGGTTCTCGCTGTCCTCCGGCGCGAAGATCTCGATGAGCTCCGGTGTCGAGAACATGGACTGGGTGGCCGCGGCGCTGAAGCGGATCGTCGAGTTCACGCAGGACGGTGGCGAGATCAACGTCGTCGTCAACGGCATCAACGTCGGCGCCCAGCCGTACTGGAACGCCGAGGCCACGATGCTCATGCACACCAAGGGCATCCTGGTCATGACCCCGGACTCGGCGATGGTGCTGACCGGCAAGCAGGCGCTCGACTTCTCCGGTGGCGTCTCGGCCGAGGACAACTACGGCATCGGCGGCTACGACCGCGTCATGGGCCCGAACGGCCAGGCGCAGTACTGGGCCCCGAACCTGCGGTCGGCGTTCGACGTGCTGCTCGGGCACTACGAGCACAGCTACATCGCACCGGGCGAGACCGGTCCGCGCCGTGTGTCCACTTCGGACCCGTCCGACCGCGATGTCTCCTCGTACCCGCACGTGGTGGGAGACAGCCCGTTCAACACCGTCGGCGAGATCTTCTCGATCGAGTCGAACCCGGACCGCAAGAAGCCGTTCGACATCCGCACGGTCATGCGCGCCCTGTCCGACCAGGACCACGACGTGCTGGAGCGCTGGGCCGGCATGGCCGACGCCGACACCGCCGTCGTCCAGGACGTGCACCTCGGCGGCATCCCGGTGACGCTGCTCGGCGTCGAGTCGCGCGGTGTCGCCCGCACCGGCTTCCCGCCCACCGACGGCCCGGACACCTACACCGCCGGCACGTTGTTCCCGAAGTCGTCGAAGAAGGCGGCCCGCGCGATCAACGCGGCCTCGGGCAACCGCCCGCTCGTCGTGCTGGCGAACCTGTCCGGTTTCGACGGCTCGCCGGAGTCGATGCGGGAACTGCAGCTGGAGTACGGCGCCGAGATCGGCCGCGCGATCGTCAACTTCCGCGGCCCGATCGTGTTCACCGTGATCTCGCGGTACCACGGCGGCGCGTTCGTGGTCTTCTCCAAGGCCCTGAACCCGTCCATGACGGTGCTCGCGGTCGAGGGCTCGTTCGCCTCGGTCATCGGTGGCGCGCCCGCCGCGGCCGTGGTGTTCGCCCGTGAGGTGGACGGCCGCACGGCCAACGACCCGCGCGTGAAGAAGCTGGAGTCCGCGGTGGCCGAGGCCTCCGGTGCCGAGCGGTCGGCCCTGACCACCGAGCTGGCGTCGACGCGGCAGTCGGTGCGGACCGAGAAGCTGAACGAGATGGCCGCCGAGTTCGACCGGGTGCACAGCGTGCAGCGCGCGGTCGAGGTCGGGGCGGTCGACGCGATCATCTCGGCCGCGCAGCTGCGGCCGGCGATCATCAAGGCGATCGAGGACGGTCTCGCGAAGTAGTTCTGCCGCTTGAGGAGGAGCCCGGTCATCCGCTGGATGGCCGGGCTTTTCCTTGAGGTGGCTACGGGCGTCTGCAAGTACCACCAACTCTTGATCGAATCGCCGTCAACTACACCCAACCTGTTCGCTGTCCGCCGAACTCGATTCCGTTCCAGTAAGCCCGGTTGAGGCTGTTGGCGGTAGTTAAGTGCCTGTTGATGTTGGGTTGGTGGTACTTGCAGACGCCATCAGGGCCAGGTGACGGTCGGTTGGTGAGGAAGAGCAGGACCTCTGGCAACGTGCTCAGGCCTCCGGGGCACGACGTACCCGCCGCTGTGGTCGGCCGAGGGCTCCGCGGACAATCGCGGGGAGTAGCCGGAAATCCGTACCGATGCCCGAACTCCTCGCCTTCCACGCGGACACGGCCAGGCAACTCGGCTGATCACTCGTTCGTCACGCCGAACGGGACGTGCACGCACGGCACCGTCTGGATCAGGTGCCCGCGCTGGTCGTCGAAGAAGATGTGCGGCTTGAGCACGTCCAGGATCGGCGCCTTCTTCAACCCTCCCAGGAAGAACGCGTCGTTCACCGTGAGGCCCCACGCCTTGAGGCTGTTGATCGCGCGCTCGTGGGCCGGGGCGGAGCGCGCGGTCACCACCGAGACCCGGATGCGGTCCTCGGCCTGGCGCTGGATCCGGTTCACGCCCGCGAGGAAGTTCCGCAGCGGACCGGGATCCAGTGGTGTGACGACGTTCGTGGCCTCGTGCTGCTGGAACTGGTCGAGGCCGCCGCTCTGGTAGATCCGCTCGGACGTGTCGTCGGCGAGCACGCCGTCGAAGTCGAACGCGATCCGCAGCGCCGGATCGTCGTCGTCCCGGAACGACGACTTGAGCACCTGGCCGGCCGGCAGACCGGCGAGGGTCGCCTTGCGGACGTCGTTCTCGTTGGCGGACAGGAACAACGACATGTTCAAGGCCGGCATGAACTCGTGCGGTGCGCGGCCCTCGGTGAAGATCGCGCGGGTGATCCCGAGGCCGTGGTGGGCTGCCGACCTCAGGATGCGCAGGCCCGTGTCGGGGGAGTTGCGCGACAGCACGATCACCTCGACCAGTGGTGCCAGCGCGTTGAGGCTCAGCAGGCGGCGGAGGAACGGGAACGCGACGCCCGCGGCGAACGGTTCGTCCAGGTGCGTTTCCTGGTAGGCGCGGTAGGCCTGTTCGCCCTCGGCGTGGAAGACGGCGTCGGACGCGGTCAGGTCGAACAGAGCGCTCGACGCGACGCCTACGACCAGCAGGTTCTCCAGGCTGGGGGCCACATCACGTGATCGTAGCCGCCCGGTCCGCGCTTTTCTGGTACGGTCGTACTAATGTACTGGGTGGTACTGATCGCGTCCGGGGTGCTGGAGGCCGTGTGGGCCACGGCGCTCTCGGCGTCGAAGGGTTTCCGCAGGCCGTGGCCGGTGGTGGTGTTCGCCGTGTCGATGACGTTGAGCGTCGTCGGCCTCGCGTGGGCGATGCGCGGGATCCCGGTCGGCACGGCGTACGCGGTGTGGGTCGGCGTGGGGGCCGTGCTCACGGTGCTCGTCGCGGTGCTGCGCGGTGAGGAGAGGCTCGGGGTGGCCAAGGCGCTGCTGCTGGTCGCGTTGATCGGCTGCGTCGCGGGCCTGAAGGTGGTGAGCTGAATGCACTGGGCCGTGCTGATAGGCAGTGCCGTGCTCGAAGCGGTGTGGGCGACGGCGTTGTCCCAAGGGGCCTACGTGCTCTTCGTGGTCGCCGCGACGCTGAGCATGGTCGGGCTTTCCGTTGGCATGAAACGAATCCCGGTCGGGACCGCCTATGCCGTGTGGGTCGGCATCGGCGCGGCGCTGACGGTGACGTGGGCGATGATCACCGGCGAGGAAGCGGTCTCCGTCTGGAAGATCGTGTTCCTCACCGGGATCATCGCCTGCGTCATCGGGTTGAAGTTCCTGAGGTCAGGATCTTCAGGCGTTCAGCGTCCACCGCTGGTTCGCGGTGCCGGCGCAGTCCCAGAGCTGAAGCCTGGTTCCGTCGGCGGAGCTGTTGCCGGTGGCGTCGAGACAACGTCCTGACGCCACGTTGCGCAGCTGGCCGTTGGCCTCGGCCGTCCACTGCTGGTTGCCCGCACCCGTGCAGTCCCACAACTGGGTCACCGCGCCGTTGGCGGTGCCGGACGCGTCCAGGCACTTGCCCAGGGCGCGCAACGTGGCTCCGTTGCGAGTCCACTGCTGGGCGTTGGTGCCGTTGCAGGTGTAGAGCTGGATCGCGGTGCCGTTGGCGGAGTTCGCCGCGGCCACGTCCACGCACTTGCCGCCGATGCCGGTGAGGGTGCCACCGGTGGGCGGGTTCTGGGTGCCGCCGCCGGCGGTCTCCCAGATGGCGTTGAGCAGGCTGGTGCTGCCGGTCGTGTCCTGGGAGAGCTCCCAGTTCATGATGCCGCCCGCGTTGGCCAGCGCCCACTGGGTCTTGCGACGGATCGTCGGAAGACCGTTGTAGTAGTTGCCGTTGTAGCTGTCGCGGTTGGCGTTGGCCGGGTCCTGCGCGACGAGGTCGCGGTAGGAGATGTAGGTCGGCCGGCTGTAGAACGGCACACCGAGAACCGCCTTGCTCGCCGGGAGGCCGCGGTTCTTCCAGAAGTTGACCGACGCGATCGACCAGTCGTAGTTCGCGTGCGGGCTGCCGCCGTCGTAGGCCATGATGTTCAGCCAGTCGACGATGCCGAACACCGCGGGCTGCACGCCGTTCGCCGTGCCGCCCTCGCTCACGACCGCAGCGGTGAGCAGCTTGCCGCGGCTGTGCAGCTGGTCGCCCAGCTGCCGCATCAGCAGCGTGTAGTTGTCGCCCTCGACGCCCGGATCCGGGTACTCCCAGTCCATGTCGACGCCGTCGAGGTTGTACTGGCTGACCAGGTTGATCAGCGCGTTGACGAACGTCGTGCGGCCGTTGGCGCTGGCCGCGAGGATCTCGAAGTTGTCGTCGTTGCCGTTGTTCCAGCCACCGACGGCGATCGAGACCTTGACGCCGTTCTGGTGGCCGAGGCTCACCAGCTGCTGCAGCTTGCCGGGGTCGGGCACGCCCTGGAGCGTGCCGTTGGAGTTCGGCAGCACGAACGAGTAGTTGATGTGCGTCAGCTTGTTGTAGGGGAGCGTGCTGACGTTGCCGGACCACGACGGCATGTAGCCGACGCTCTTGAACCCGGCGGGATAGGCGGCCTGCGCGGCAGGCGCCATGACTGTCAAGGTCGCCGCGGCGGCGGCCAGCGCTAGGCCGGCGGCACCGAGGCGTGAGCGGAATGAACGCATTGCAGGGAGGCCTTCCACTTCGTCGAGCGCCCACCGCGACGTTAGTGGTCTAGACCGGTTGCGGGAAGATCAACTCGGTACCGGAACTGGTTCCGGTCGGCTTTCAGGCAATCACCGCAGGTAGGAGGCGCCGTTCACGTCGATGATCGTGCCGCTGGCCCACAACGCGCTCTCCGTGGTCAGCCACGCCACGGCCGCGGCGACCTCTTCCGGCTCGGCGACGCGGCCGAACGGGCTCTGCGCCCGGATCCGCTCGCCCTCCGGGCTCGCGAGGAGGTCGGTGACCATGTCGGTCCTGACGAAGCCCGGTGCGACGCCCGCGACCGCGATGCCCTGCGGGGCCAGCGACTGGGCGAGCGACTGGGTCATCGCGTGCAGACCCGCCTTCGCCGCGCCGTACGCCGGGGCGTCGGGCTCACCCCGGTAGGCACCCCGCGAGCCGACGTTGATGATGCGGCCGCCCCGGGGCATGTGCCGGACCGCGTGCCAGGCGAGGTCGGCCGGGCCGTACAGGTTGAGCTCGATCGTGCGGCGCCAGGCCTGCTGCCACTCCTCGAAGCTCGTGGTGGCGATGGGGTGGTGGAAGTAGATCCCCGCGTTGTTGACCAGGACGTCGAGACCGCCGAGCTTCTCGACGGTCTCGCTGACGATCTGCTCGGCCTGGTCCGCGCCCAGGTCGCCCTGGACGGTGACGTGGCCGTCGCCGGGAAGACCTGCTGCCACGGCCTGCGCCTCGTCCGCGCCGGAGCGGTAGTGGACGGCGACCTGATGGCCGCCCGTCGCGAGGGCGTGGGCGATGGCGGCGCCGATGCCGCGAGAGGCTCCGGTGACGAGTGCGCGTCGAGTCATGCCGCCATCATCCCTGGCTGTTGATCAGCCACTTGCCGTTCTGCTGCACGAACGTGAACGTCGGCGTCTCGGTCATGGCGACGTTCGCACCCTGCATGTACTGCAACGTCACAGTCACGGCGTTGTCGCCCTGTGGCACGAAGTTCGACAGCTGCACCGAGGTGTAGTTGCGCCAGAACGACTGGTAGCCGTCGTAGGTCAGCCCTCGCCCGGCCTTGAAGCTGTCGGTGAGCAGGGTCCAGCCGGTCTGCAGGTCGCCAGGGATGAGCGCGTAGTAAGCGGTGATCGCCTCCTGTGCGTTCTTCGGCCCGGCGGGCGGCTGCGGCTGGCCCTGGCTCGGTGTGCCGGCCGGAGGGGTCGTCTGGGAGTTCGCCGGTGGCGGGGTCTGGCTGTCCGTCGGCTGCTGCGGCTGGCTCTGGCTTGTCGTCGGCTGGTTCGACGGGGTGCCGGTCTGGCTGCTGGCCGGTGGCTGGGCGTTGTTCTGGTCGCCGTTGCCCTTGGGCCACAGCAGGAACGAGCCGACGCCCACGGCCAGCACGAGCAGGACGATCGCGATGGGGACCAGCGGGAACTTTCGACGGTTCTCGTCCTGGTCCGCCGGCGGTACCGGTGCCGGTGGGCCTGAGGCAGCGGTCGCCGCGCCTCCCGCCACGAGGGTCTGGCGGGCCGGGGTGGTGGGCTGCGCCGGGATGACGGGCGGGGCCGCCTGGGGCTCCGGGGTGGTCGGCTGGGGTTCCGGGGTGACGGGCGGTGCGGCTGCCGGTGTCTCCTGCGCCGCGGCCGGTTCGGCGTCCGCCGCGGCCGCGGCGGAAGGCTCGGGCGTTGCCTCAGGCTCGGGCTCGGGCTCGGGCTCGGGCGCGGGTTCCGGTTCGGGCTTGGCGGGTGGGGCCGTCAGCCCGGCCGCCTCCACGGCCGCGGCACCCGCGACCAGCCCCGCCGCGGCGGCCGCGGCCTCCTGCTTCGCCTTCTCCTCCGGCTGGGCCTCGATCGGGAGCTTGACCGTCGCCGGGATGACGGCGGTCGCCTCGGAGACCTGCGGCGTCTCGTTCACGACGGCGGCCAGCAGGTGGACCGCCTCCTGCATGGTCGGGCGGCGTGCGGGGTCGGTCGCGAGCAGCCGGAACAGCACGGGGGACAGCAGGGGGCCGGCGTTGGCCGGCGGCATGATCGAGCCGCTGGCGACGCGGTGCAGCATCACGAGGTTGTTGTCCGCGGTGCCGAACGGCGGGCCGCCCTCGACGGCGTTGTAGAGCGTGGCGCCCAGCGAGAAGACGTCGGAGGGGAGGCCTGCGTCCTCGCCGCGGGCCACCTCGGGGGAGAAGAAGGCCGGGGTGCCGACGGTGCCCGTCGCGGTTGCGGTGGCGTCCTCGCCGGTGGCACGGGAGATGCCGAAGTCCGTGATCTTGACTTCCTGGTCGCCGATCAGGACGTTGCCGGGCTTCACGTCGCGGTGCTGGATGCCGTGGCGGTGCGCGGCGGCCAGGGCGGCGGCGGTGTAGCACCCGATGCGGGCCACCTCGCGCGGTGGCAGCGTGCCCTGCTCGGCGATCACGGCCGCGAGGCTGCGCGAGGGGAGGTACTCCATGATCAGCCAGGGGCGGCCGTCCTCCTCCACGACGTCGTAGACGCGGATGGCGTTCGGGTGCTCCAGCCGGGCGGCGAGGCGGGCCTCGCGCATGGCCCTGACCTTCGCGCGCTCCACCCTGGCGTCGTCGAGACCGTCCAGCGCGAGCAACTCCTTGGCCGCGACAACGCGGTGTAGTTGCTCGTCGTAGGCCTGCCAGACGACTCCCATCGCCCCTTGGCCGACCTTCTGCTTCAACTGGTAGCGGCTTCCGATCAGCCTGCTGCTCTCCTCCACGCGGGTGCTCCCGTCCCCTCTGATCACTCACAAGTGTGACGGTTGCCGCGTTCGTCGTTGACCATAACCCCATTTGGGGGTATATATGGGGTTATGCCGAAAATCAACGTCTACCTCCCCGATGACCTCGCCGAATCCGTGAAAGACATGAACATTCCCGTCTCGGCGATCTGTCAAAGAGCCCTCGAAGGCTCGGTCAAGCGGATCATGGCGATCCGGGCGCTCACCGTCGAAGACCTCGGACGCGACAAGTTCCCCCACTTCACCGACCGCGCGTGGAAGGTGCTCCAGATCGCCGCGGAGTGCTCCCAGGGCAGGAAGATCGGCACGTCCCACCTCCTGCACGGGATCGTCGGGGAGGGTGGGAACCTGGCTCTGGACGTGCTCCGCGCGATCGACATCACGCCGGACGGCCTCGCTTCCTCCATTCCCGCGGACGTGGGCGGGAAACCCGGATTCGCCGACGACGGCGCCGCCGCACTCGAACTCGCCGTCACCGAATCGATCGCGCTCGGGCACAACTACGTGGGCTGCGAACACCTGCTGCTCGGCATCGTGGCCGAACCGGACGGCAAGGGCGGCGAGGAACTGCGCGAGCTGGGCGCGGACATCAAGGGCACGCGCCGAGCCGTGCAGACCGCACTCGCGGGCATCGTCCACCTGAAGAAGCAGCAGCAGGCCGTCCCGGACGCGGCGAAGGTCCTGGAGATGATCATGGCCCGGCTGGCCCGGCTGGAACAGCACGCGGGTATCGGCTGACGAGCTCGGCGCCGATGCGCGCCAGGTGTTCCTCCACCTCCGGCGACTCCACGGTGATCAGGCCGCCCCACCCGGCCACGTTGCGGGCGATGTCGAGCGGCCGCGGCGCCGTCAGCTCCACCTTCGTGTGCTCACCCTGCTCATCGAGGACCGTGCAGTGGCGTCCGTGCTGGTGCTGGAAGACGCCCAGGAACCGCGTGGGCACGAGCACGGTCGCCGACGTCTGCGACCGTCTCGCCTCCACCGTCGTGACGACCTCGTCCCATGCGCCGGCGAGCTCGAAATCGGCGGGGCGGGAGGACGGGGTGCCGGTGAGGGAGACGTCCACGACGCGATCGAGCCGGAACGTGCGCCGCCCGTCGCTGGTCCCGGCGATGAAGTACCAGGTGCCGTCCTTGTCGACGAGTCCCCACGGGTCGACCTCGCGCTCTTTCGGCGCCTCGCCCCGCTTCTGGTAGGTCAGGCGCACCCGCACCTGTTTGACGACGGCCTGCTGCAGCGTGCCGGCCAGGGCCGGCCTGTCCTCGGTGTCCTCGCCCCACGCCGCCGTGTCGACGATCGTCGCGTCCGCGGCGGCCTCGGCCTCGGCGCGGAACGTCTGCGGCAGCGCGCGGACCAGCTTGCGCAGGGCCGACTTGATCTCCGGTGCGACGGACGCGGCCGGTCCGGCGACCAGGAACAACGCCTGGGCCTCCGCCGAGGTCAGGCCGCTCAGGTCCGTGCGGGCGCCGCCGACCAGCGACCAGCCCCCGCCTCTCCCCGGCTGGGGGTACACGGGTACCCCCGCCGCGGACAGCGCCTCGAGGTCGCGCCTCGCGGTGGCGTTGGAGACTTCGAGCTCTTCGGCCAGCTCGGCGGCGGTCACCCGGCCGCGGGCCTGCATCAGCAGCAAAGTGGCGACTAGACGGTCTGCGCGCATGTCTCCAGATTTCCGCTAAAAGTGCTCATTGGATGAGCACTTTACGGCGGAAGCTGAGAACACAACCGAACGAGAGCCACCTGGAGGCAGTTGTGTTGCGAGGCATGTCGACCGTGTCCTACTTCGCCGACGACCTGACCGAGGCCCGCGACTGGTACGCGTCGTTCCTCGGCGTCGACGCGTACTTCGAGCGGAGCACCCCGGACGGCGTGCTCGCCTACGTCGAGTTCCGCATCGGCGACTACCAGGCCGAACTGGGCATCGTGCACCGCCGCTTCGAGGTCACGCCGTCCGACGGACCGGCGGGCCAGATCCTCTACTGGGCGGTCGACGACCTCGACGGGACGCTGGCGAGGTTGCTGGAACTGGGCGCCAAGCTCCACGACGAACCCCGTGTGCGCGGCGAGGGGTTCGTGACGGCGTCGGTGGTCGACCCGTTCGGCAACATCCTCGGGGTCATGACCAACACCCACTACCTGGCGATCGCCGAGCGGAACCAGGCCGGCCGCAGCGACGGATGACGCGGGCACCCGGAGTTGCGGGCGACGCGGTCCGTCGTCGGCATATCCTCCGGTGATGACGACGCGGCTCGCCATCACCGGACATCGTGGGCTCACCGCGGAACTGGAGGCCGAGATCGACCGGATGATCCGTGCCGCGGTGGCGGAGAACGGCTCCGTGATCGGAGTGTCGTGCCTCGCGGACGGCGCGGACGCCGTGTTCGCGCAGGCCGTGCTGGACGCGGGCGGGGCACTGGTCGCGGTGCTGCCGGCGGCGCGGTACCGCGAGACGTTGCCCGAGGCCTACCGGTCCGTCTACGACAGCTTGCTCGCGCAGGCGGGCAAGGTCGTGCAGCTGGAGCACGTCACGCCGGACCCGCACGCCTACATGGAGGCGGGCAAGCGGATGGTCGACGAGTCCGACGCCTTGCTCGCGGTGTGGGACGGGCTGCCGGGACGCGGCCCCGGCGGAACGGCCGACGTGGTGGCCTACGCGCGGTCGAGGGGCGTGCCGGTCACGGTGCTGTGGCCCGAGGGCGCCGTCCGCTGAGCGTCTTCGCCAGCAGCACGCGGACCAGCACCGCCGGGCTGAGCAGGGCCACCGGGTGGCAGGCCAGCTGCGAGACGCGGACGTACGCGCGGTAGACCCGCCGGTTGCCGGGGATCGCCCCGAGCACGCGGCCGGAGTACCACCGCAGCAGGCGCGCCCGCAGCGGGAGTGTCCTGGTGCCCCGCCCGAGATCGGCGGTCGTCGCGAACGTCCACGGGAACCTGGCGGCCCTGGCGACCGCGCGCTGGAACACCAGCGGCTCGCCAGCCAGGTCGTGCTCCCGCAACAGCGCACGCAGGTCCGCGCAGTTCAGGGCGGTGACCGTCAGGCCGTGTCCGTGCACGGGATCGAGCGAGACCACGGCGTCGCCGAGCGCGAGCAGGCCACGTGGCCAGTCCGGGACCTGGTGGAAGCGGTTCCAGCGGTTGCGCGGGTTGCCGGCGCGGTGGATCGCCGACGCCGGGGTGGCCGTTTTGACGATCTCCGCGATGTCCTGGCACCGCAGACTCGTGGCGTGGTCGAGGAAACCGTCGTCGTCCGCCGGCGCGGTGTCGCCGTCCGCGCCGAACAGCGTCACGAGCCAGCGTGAACCATCCACGGAGGACACCGCGCCGCCGCGTGTCGTGCCGGGCACGTGGGTGATCTCGCAGGCGTTCTTCCAGCCGAGGTCCAGGTCCCGGTTCACCTCGTAGAGGCGCGAGGAGCAGGCGAGGTGGCCGTGGACGATCCTCGGCGCGGGACAGTGCACGCCGAGTTCCGCGAGCCACGACACCAGCTTGCTGTCGCGGCCCGACGCGTCCACCACGAGGTCCGCGTAGTCGGTGAACGGGCGGTCGCCGCGCCTGCCGTGCACTCCGGTGACCGTGCCCCGGTCGTGCAGCAGGCCGTCGATCGTCAGACCGTCCACAAGGGACACGTTCGCGAGCCGCAGCACCCGGCGCCGGATGATCCGGTCGAGCGTCACGCGTGTCACCGACAGCACGCTCAGGCCCAGGTGATCGCGCGGTGCCGGGCCGGCCGGGAAGTGGTGCAGGCAGTCGCTGCCCAGGTCCGCGCGGACGGCTCCCGCGTTCTCCAGCTCCCTGCCGATCCTCGGGAAGAGCGCTTCCAGCGCCTCCGCTCCGCGCGCCGGCAGCGGGTGCGGGTGGTGGGCACGGGGAATGCCGGCGCGGTGGCCGGCGTCGGTGGTGAGCGTGTCCCGTTCGACCAGCACGACGTCGCCGTACGACTCGGACAACACCCTCGCCGCCAGCAGCCCCGCGAAGCCGGCGCCGATGACGAGAGCGCGGTCGGAGTACATGGCGGTCATGCTGGCAGAGCGCCCCTCCCGGGGGACCCGCCAAGAGTCCTGTGTTCGCGCCACCGGTCAGGACAGCTTCGCGACCAGCTCCGCCCGGCTGCGCACCCCGAACTTGGTGAAGAGCGACTTGAGGTGGTCCTGCACGGTGTAGGGCGAGATGGCCAGCCGCACCGCGATCCCGGACGTCGGCTGCCCGGCCAGCATCTCGTGGCAGACGTCCTCCTCGCGGCTGGTGACGCCGTGCGCCTTGAGCAGCAGTCCCAGCAGGTCCGCGCCCGACGCCCGGCTGATCGTCACGGCCGTCCCGCCGTCGCCCACGAGTTCGCTCGCTTCGAGCAGGATCCAGCCGCCGTGCGCGTCGCGGAGCCTCGCCTTGAACGTCCCCGAACGTGCTCCGGCCGCCGCGGCCCGCAGCATCACCGCGAACCGTCCGGGCGCGACGTCCTCCAGTTCGTCGCGCCACCGCGCGGTGGACGCGGTCGAGGCCCGGATCGTGCCGTCACCGGCGACCACGACGATGGCCGGAGCGCCGGTCCGGCGGGCCGAAGTGCGCGCCGCGACCTGGGTGGCGGCTCCCAGAGCGGGTGCCACCCACGTCATGAACTCCAGTTCGCGGTCGGTGAAGTCCTTGGTGCGCACCATTCCCGCCCCGCCCCAGCAGGTGTCGCCGGCGCGGAACAACGACCGCAGCTCGTGACTGAGACCGAGTGGCCGCCAGACCTCGTTCAGCCGTGCCGACCGCTTGTCCTCGAGCCTCGCCACCGTGTCGCCGCGCTGCGCCAGCGACGCGAAGGTGTGCGGTTCGCCGGGCGTGTACTCGCAGGTCGCGAGCACCGGCTCGTACTGCTGCGGGATGCGGTTGACGCCGCTGGTCATGGTGCTGAAGACGCCCGAGTCCGGGGCCATCGACGCCCAGCAGGTGAGGTCGCACGGGACCACCCGGTCGACCAGGGCGATGGCCGCCTCGTGCAGTCGCGCGACGTCGAGCCCCGCGCTCGCCAGTGCCGTGACGTCGCGTCGCACGCCGAGCGCCCGACCCTCCCACATGGTTGGCAGTATGCGCCCGCCTCCGGCGGTCCGGGATCCCAGTTTTCCGGGATACCTCCGCTCGCCCGGCGCGCGGAGGCTTCGGCGCATGATGACCACCACAGGCGAGGGCGACGTGCTCACCGTGCCCGACGCGACGATCACGGTCCGGATCCCGGCGAAGTCCACGGGCGGCGCCTACGAGTTGTTCGAGGTGGACGCGCCACGGGGAGAGGCCGCGCCGCCGCACCGCACGCCGTGGCCGAAGGCCTACTACGTCCTGCACGGACGCATGGCGGTGTTCCTCGACGGCGAGCTGTTCGACCTGTCTCCCGGTGATGCCATCACGATCCCGCCCAACGCGTCCCACACGTTCACCGTGCACACGCCGTCCGTGCAGTTCCTGGCGTTCGCCGTGGGAGAGGTCATGGGTGCGTTCTTCCGCGACCTGTCCGAGAACGGGATGGAGGCGTTGGGCCGCCACGGGGTGACGCTGTGAGCGTCGTCGCGCAGATCGCCGCCGCGGTCGCCGCCCTGGTGCACCTCGTGGTGTGGGTGTGCGAGGCGTTCCTGATCGGGTGCGTCCACCAGTCGATGTTCGGGCAGCCCGCGCGGGACGTGCCGGCGATCCGGCTGTGGGCGTTCGGGGTGGGGTTCTACAACCTGTTCCTGGCGTGCGGCCTGATCGCCGGGCTGATCGCGGTGCACGGCGGGCAGGAGCTGGTCGGGCGCACGCTGGTCTTCTACGTCTCGTGGTTCATGCTGGCGGGCAGCGTCGTGCTGGCGGTGGCCGATCAGCTGGCGCTGAGCCGCCCGCGCAACCAGGCGTGGGGAGGCGTTGCGGCGGAAGGGATTCCGCCGCTGGTAGTGTTGCTGTTCGCTTAGGAGCCTGGGGGCGCATTCCTTGAAGAAGATCGAGCTACCCGACGGCGCTGTGATCACCGGGCGCGGCCTGCGTGACGGGAAGAACGTGGAGCCACACCCGCAGTACGGGGTGTACCTGCAGCCGAAGCCGGTCGACGTGCCGTGGCCGCACGACTGGATCGACTGGCCGGACTTCCGCCTTCCGCGTGACCACGACGCCGCGATCAGGCTGATCCGCTCCCTGCACGCCAGGGCGCTCTCCGGCGAGCAGGTCGAGGTGGCGTGCAGCGGCGGCATCGGCCGGACCGGCACGGTGATCTCGTGCCTGGCCGTGCTCGCCGGAGTCCCGGCGGCCGAGGCCGTGGCGTGGACGCGCGCGAACTACCACCGGCGTGCCGTCGAGACGCCGTGGCAGAAGCGGTGGGTCAGGAACTTTCCCGCGTAGGAACTCCGCGGTCTAGGAATCGAGCTCGACCGCGGAGCGCTTGTGCACCAGCTCGACGATCTCCGGTGGCACCGAGTCGCCGGCCGCGAGCAGCCGGGGCAGCAACGCGGGCTCCGTGGTCAGGGCGCGGAAGAACAGCTCGACCGTGACGTCGTGGGCGGGCCGGTGCACGACGGTGATCTCGTCGCCCGGCCCGATCAGGCCTTCCTCGAGCACGCGGAAGTACGCACCGGGCCGGGCCTGCTGGGTGAACCGCTTCACCCAGCCGCGCTGCCCGAGGAACTCGGCGAACGTACGGCACGGGATGCGCGACCCGGTGACCTCCAGCAGCGCCGAGCCGATCCGCCAGTGCTCGCCGACCAGCGCGGTCGTGTGGTCGATGCCCTGCGTGGTCAGGTTCTCGCCGAACTGGCCGTTGTGCAGCGGGACGTCCAGCTCGGACTGCCACCAGTCGAGGTCCTCGCGCGCGTAGCCGTAGACGGCCTGGTACTCGCCGCCGTGCACGGTCCGGTCGGCGATCGAGTCACCGGCGACGCCGCTGCCCGCCGACCCCTTGGGGCCCTGCGGGCTGACCCGCAGCGGCCCGTCGACCGGGCGTTTGTCGATGCCGGTGGCGCCCGCGCGGGCGTAGTCGACCGGGATCGCCCTGCGGGCGACGTTCAGCGAGAGCACGACAGGCATGGGCACGAGACTATTGGCCGACCGCCTTGGCGGCGATCGAATTGACGTAGTCCTCGTACTTGCCGACCTTGTAGGTGATCAGGTCCATGCACTCCTGCAGCTGCACCATCTGCTGCTGGACGCGTTCCTGGTGTTCTTTCAGGATGTCCAGGCGCTGCAGTTCGTTGCCGTCGCCCTGGCGGACCAGTTCGGTGTAGCGGCGGATCTCCGGCACCGGCATCCCGGACATGCGCAGCATGATGCACATGCGCAGCCAGTCGATGTCCTGCTGCGTGTACACCCGGCGGCCTCCCGGACCTCTTTGGACCTGGCGCGCGAGGATGCCCTCCTTCTCGTAGAACCGCAGCGCGTGCACGCTCAGCCCGGTGCGTTCGGCCACCTGCCCGATGCTCAACCCCATGTCGTCGAGCATAGGCTTGACCTGGAGTCGGCTCTACTTCGTAGGTTCGCGCCATGAACATGCGCTATCGCGTTCTCGGGGGAACCGGCATCGAGGTCAGTCACCACTGCCTCGGGGCCATGATGTTCGGCTCCGTTGCCAACAACGACCACGAAGAGGGCGTGCGGATCATCCACCGCGCCCTCGACGCGGGCATCAACTTCGTCGACACCGCCGACATGTACTCGGCCGGGGAGTCCGAGGAGATCGTCGGGAAGGCGCTGAAGGACCGTCGCGACGACGTCGTGCTGGCCACGAAGGTGCACTTCCCGCTGGGGGAGGGGCGCAACCGCAGCGGCAACTCGCGGCGCCACGTCGTGCGGGCCGTCGAGGACAGCCTGCGGCGGCTCGACACCGACTGGATCGACGTCTACCAGGTGCACCGGCCGGACTACCGGACCGACGTCGAGGAGACGCTGTCCGTGCTGACGGATCTGGTGCGGCAGGGCAAGATCCGGGCGTTCGGGTGCTCGACGTTCCCGGCCGAGGAGATCGTCGAGGCGCACCACGTGGCGCTGAACCGGGGGCTGATGCGGTTCCGGACCGAGCAGCCGCCGTACTCGATGCTGGCGCGCGGGATCGAACGGTCGGTGCTGCCGACCGCCCAGCGCCTCGGGATGGGCGTGCTGGTGTGGAGCCCGCTCGCCAGCGGGTTCCTGTCGGGCAGGCACCGGCGGGGCGCGTCGGCCGAGGCGTTCCGGGCGACGCTGACCCCGGAGCGGTTCGACGAGTCGCTGCCGGGCAACGCGGCGAAGTTCGAGGCCGTGGAGCAGTTCGCGAAGCTCGCCGACGAGATGGGGGTGTCGTTGCCGGCGCTCGCGATCGCGTTCACGACGACGCATCCGGCGGTGACGTCGGCGATCATCGGGCCGCGCACGATGGAGCAGCTGGAGTCGTTGCTGGAGGGCGCTTCGCTGGTGCTCTCCGACGACGTGCTGGACCGGATCGACGAGATCGTGCCGCCCGGTGTGGACACCTACGACGTGCACGGGTTCTGGAAGCCGGCGTCGCTGCTGGAGGTCCACCAGCGACGCCGGCCGCTCGATCAGCGGTAGTGGTGCGCGGCCCGGCGACGTTCCGAGCCGCACCACCAGCTCACCACTGCTGGGTGCTCAGGCCGGTGCCCAGGTAGATCTGGTCGTGCCCGTTGCCGTCGTTGTCGTCGGTGTAGACGACGGTGACGCGGCCCCACGGGTCGACGCCCACGGCGGGCTCGTCCTGCCTGCCGGTGGCGTTCGAGACCGTGAGCTGCCGTTCGGGACGACCCGTGGTGGTCCCGTCGGGGTTGTAGACACTGGTGTGGACGTCCTGGGCCTCCGTCGTGGTCACCGCGACGCCGAGCTGGTCGTCGATGCCGATCTGCGGGTCGGTGCCGGTGGTCTGCGCCACGGCACCGCGTGAGGTCCCGGCCGCCGTGAACGACTGCGTGCGGACGCCGGACTGCTCCCAGGCGACGGCGAAGTCGCCGTTGAAGTTCGCCGCCACGGCGGGGCGCTTTCCCTGCCCCGTCGTGGTCTGCGCCTGCTTCACGCCACCGGCCGGGGTGACGATCTTGCGGGCGACGTTCGCGTCCGCCTCCCACACCACGATCGCGTTGCCGGCCGCACCCATCGCGACCTGGGGTTTGGCGTGGGTGCCGCCGACGTTGTTGACCTGCGCCTCGTAGGACTTGGAGCTGATCGACGCGAACACGCTCACCCGCACGGTGGGTGCGGCGGTGCCCTGCTTGTCCTCCCACGTGACCGCGAAGCCGCCGCTGTCGGGATCCGCCGCGACGCTGGGGAAGTACTGCTGGCCGTCGGCGCTCGCGTTGGCAGTGCCGGAACCCGACACGGTTCCGGACGCGCTGACGGAGCGGACGGCGATGTTGTAGTAGCCGTTGCCGTCGGGGTCCTCCGACCAGACGACGACGGCACTGCCGTCCTCGCGCACCGACACGTCCGGCTGCCAGTGGCGCCAGGTGCCGGTGCCGCCGGTGGAGAGCTTCTTCTCGTAGACCGACGTTCCCTCTTTGTAGAGGCGGATCCAGACGTCGGAGTGGACCGGGTCCTCGGGGGCGGTGGTGTCGCGGTCGTCCTCCCAGACGACGGCGGTGTAGCCGTTGCGGGAGGCCGAGACGGACGCGTTGTCCTGGTCGCCGGTCGACTCGCTGTTGACCGTGGACCACGTCATCGGAACCGGGGCGAGCAGCAGGCTCGCGAGCAGCAGTGTCTTCACGGCGCCTGCAATCCGGGGTTGGTGGACTCGACGACGTAGCTGCCGACCGTCTTGACCGGGTAGTCGCGGACGGTGACCTTGTCGACGGCGCGGAAGTCGACGCGCATCTCGGCCGAGGTGGTGCGGGTCTTGACGTAACCGCGCAGGTTCTTGAAGTACTTCACGTGCGGGTTCAGCGTCGGGTTGAGGCTGTTGTCGGCCGCGTTGCCGTCACCGCCGGACGTGATGGAGGTGGTGACGAGCTCGGTGCCGATGATCCGGTTCTGGGTCCCGTAGTTCTGCATGAGGTTCGCGCCCCAGCTGCGGTGCACGTCGCCGGTGAGCACGACCGTGCCCTTGTTGCCGTTGGTGTCCCAGGCGTTCTGGATCCGGGTGCGGTTGGCGGTGTAGCCGTCCCACGAGTCCATGCTCTTGGACCCGTCCGCGGCGGCGAGCCGCTGCGCGAAGAACACCTGCTGGCCCAGGAAGTCCCACGTGCCGAGCTTCTGGCGCAGGCCGTCGATCAGCCACGTCTCCTGCGAGGTGCCGGTGAGCGAGCGTGCCGGGTCGTCGGCGGCGGGACAGACCTTCGTGCCGTCGCCGCACGCCTGGTCGTTGCGGTACTGGCGGGTGTCGAGCATGTGGAACGTGGCGAGGCTGCCCCAGCGGACCCTGCGGTGCAGCAGCATGTTCTCCGCGGTCGGCGCCTGGGCGCTGCGCAGCGGCATGTGCTCGTAGTAGGCCTTGTAGGCGGCCGCGCGGCGTGCCGTGAAGTCACCGGCCGGGCTGCTGTCGTTGCGGACGAGGTCGGCGTAGTTGTTCTCGACCTCGTGGTCGTCCCAGACGACGAGCCAGGGCGCCGTGGCGTGCGCGGCCTGCAGGTCCGGGTCGGTCTTGTACTGGGCGTGGCGGACGCGGTAGTTCGCGAGCGTGCTGATCTCGGTGGCGGGCGCGAACTGGCGGACCTTCGTGGTGGTGGCGCCGCCTTCGTAGATGTAGTCGCCGAGGTGCAGGATCAGGTCGGGGTGTTCCTCGGCCATCCGGCGGTAGGCCGTGAAGTAGCCCTCCTCGTAGTGCGAGCAGGAGGCGAAGAGCATGGTCAGTTCGGGTTGCGTGCCGACCGCCGGTGCGGTGAGGGCGCGGCCGGCGGGGGAGATGTGGCCGCCGGTGCGGAAGCGGTACCAGTACTCACGTCCCGGCTCCAGGCCGGTCAGGGTGACGTGCACGGAGTGAGCGCTTGCCTGGGTGGTGGTGAACGTGCCGGTGCGGACGATGGCGGTGAAGCGCTCGTCGGTGGCGACCTGCCAGTCGACGGCGGTGTTGGTGTTGGGCATTCCGCCGAGACCGTCGGCGTTCAGCGGGTTCGGGGCGAGGCGGGTCCAGATCACGAACCCGTCGGCTGCCGGTTCGCCGGATGCGACTCCCAGGGTGAAGGGATAGCTGATGGCGTTCGCGGGGGCGGAGGACGCCAATCCGATGCTGGCCGCGGCGCTCGCTCCCGCGAGGCCGCCCACGATGAAGGTGCGTCTCCGTAACGTGGTCATGACCCGCAGGCTTACCGAACGCGGGTAAAGGCGCGCCTAATTGTGTGCGGCTTCAGAGTGGTTTCCCACCAACCAAGAGCAGCGCGGTCGTCGGTGTGGATGTCGAACGCGTCGGCGAGCAGCTCGGCGGCGCTGAGCGGGAGGCCGGTGTCGCGGACGGCGCGGTAGAGCAGGGCGACGTGGTCGCGGGACCAGTTTTCGAGGCACAGGCCGGGTAATCGTTCGGCTTCGCAGCACGGGTGGGCGCACACGACGATGTCGAACCACTCGTCGTCGTGGTCGTGGAAGGCGACCGTGACGCCGAACCGGTCGGGGTGCAGTGCGGTGACCTTGCTGTGGCGGGTCTCGTAGTGCAGGTCGTGGGGAAGCGCCGCGAGCCGTCTGGCCGCGTGGCGGTCCGGACCGGTGATCGGGACGGGCTCGCAGGGGACGCCGTGGTCCAGCAGGACCACCTCCCACCTGCTGCGGGCGAGCCTGAGCGCGGTGGCGAGACCGGCGATCCCCGCGCCGACGACGAGTGCTGTGCCGGTGAACGCTGTGGCCATGGCCAGCCCCTTCCCCCTAGGATTGAGGCTAGCGAACGTTCAGAAATTTCTGAAGACAGGGTGACTGTGACGGGCGAGACAGAGCGCAGGGAGGCCGCCGAGCACCTGGCGCTCACGCTGGTCGGCGCCGGGATGCAGCGGATGGGGGCGCGGGCTCTGGCGGCGTTCCTGTTCGCCGAGAAGGACACGCTGACCGCCGGCGATCTGGCCGAGGAACTGGGTGTGAGCGCGGGCTCGGTGTCCGGCGCGATCAAGATGGTCGCGCAGATGGGCCTGATCGAGCGGATCCACGTCGCGGGCAGCCGGCGTGAGCACTTCCGGATGCGCGACAACGCCTGGACGACGCTCTACTCGCGGCAGCACTCCGTGGTCGACGACGTGCTGCGTGCCGTGGAGAAGGGGGTCGACGCGGTCGGGCCCGGTCGCGCGCACGACCGGCTCGAGTACATGCGGGACTTCTACACGTTCCTGCTCAACGAGGCGCCGATGCTGGTGGAGCGCTTCGAGCGGCAGCGTCGTGGAGAACCCCGTTCATGATCAGGTCGAGCATCCGCTTCGCCTGATCCTGGTCGCCGTTCTGGGCGACGCCGATCAGCAGCGCCATCAGGTCCATGGGCTCGGTGCGCGCGTTCAGCGGGGTCAGCAGGGTCTTGACGGCCTCGGTCATCTTCGCGCGGCTGTGCTCGAACGGGTTCAGGCCCAGTGCGATCACGGCCTGCAGCGCGTCCTTGAGGTCGCGTTTCGTCGCGGCGTAGGCGATGAAGCGGTCCATCCACTCCCTCAGCGCCGCCGCGGGCTCGTGGGTCTCGAGCAGTTCGGGCGCGGCGTCGCAGAGCTTTTCCAGCTCGGTGCGGTAGACGGCCTCGATCAGCGCCTCGCGGGTGGGGAAGTGGCGGTAGAGCGTGCCGATCCCGACGCCCGCCTTCTTGGCGATGGCGCCGAGCGTCACGTCCTTCTCGTGGGTGAACGCGTCGAGCGCCACCTCGATCAGCAGCCCTCGGTTGCGGACCGCGTCTGCACGCACTTCATCACTCCCATGGGGCACGCCACTTGCTAAACGGAGGGTCCTCCGCTTAGTGTGGAACTCGAACCGGAGGCACCTCCGTTTCAGTGTACGACACAGGTTGGGGAAGTCAGATGAGTGAGCGCATCACCACCCCGTTCGGTTTCGGGAGCACGGCTCTCGAGGTCGTCGAGGGCGTCGACCTCTCGGGCCGTCGCGCCGTGGTCACCGGTGGGGCGTCGGGCATCGGCGTCGAGACCGTGCGGGCGCTGGCCGCCGCGGGAGCCGAGGTCACCATCGCGGCGCGCGACGTCGAGGCGGGCCGCGAGGTCGCCGCCGACGTCTCCGCCACCACGGGCAACAGCAGCGTCCTGGTCGCTCCTCTGGAGCTGACCTCGCAGGAGTCGGTCAAGGCCTTCGCCGCGGCGTGGGACGGGCCGCTGCACCTGCTGATCAACAACGCGGGCGTGATGGCCACCCCGCTGACGCGCACGCCGGAGGGCTGGGAGCTCCAGTTCGCCACGAACCACTTCGGCCACTTCACGCTGACGCTCGGCCTGTTCGACGCGCTGCGCGCCGAGGGCGCCCGCGTGGTCAACGTCAGCTCGGCAGGCCACCTGAGCAGCCCGGTGGTGTTCGAGGACATCCACTTCGAGCGCCGCGAGTACGACCGCTGGCAGGCCTACGGCCAGTCCAAGACCGCCAACGTGCTGTTCGGCGTGGAGGCGGGCCGCCGCTGGTCGGGCGACGGCATCACGATGAACGCGCTGATGCCCGGCGGCATCCTGACGGCGCTGCAGCGCCACATCTCGCAGGAGGAGCTGCAGGAGCGCATCAGGCTGCGCGGCGGCGGCGACAACCCGCTCCGGCTCAAGACGCCGGAGCAGGGCGCGGCCACCACGCTGGTGCTCGCCGTGTCCCCCTTGGTGGAGGGCCGTTCGGGCCTCTACTTCGAAGACTGCAACGAGGCACTTCCGCACGCCGAGGGCACGACCAACGGCCTGGCCGCCTACGCGGCCGACCCCGAGGCCGCTGCTCAGCTGTGGAAGGTCTCCGAGGAAACGCTGAAGGTGCAGGCATGATCACCACAGGATTCGGCTTCGGCACGACGGCCCTGGACGTGGCGGCCACCGCCGACCTGGCCGGCCGCCGGGCCATCGTCACCGGCGGCGCCTCGGGCATCGGCGTGGAAACCGTCCGGGCCCTGGCCACGGCCGGCGCCGAGGTGACGATCGCGGCCCGCGACATCGACGCGGCCCAGCGCGTGGCGGCCTCCCTGTCCAGGTCCACCGGCAACAAGCACATCTCGGTGGCCCACCTGGACTTGGCTTCGCAGTCCTCCGTGAAGGCCTTCGCCCGCACCTGGGACGGGCCGCTGCACCTGCTGATCAACAACGCGGGTGTCATGGCCACCCCGCTGACGCGCACGCCGGAGGGCTGGGAGCTCCAGTTCGCCACGAACCACTTCGGCCACTTCACCCTGACCCTGGGCCTCTTCAACTCCCTGCGAGCCGAGGGCGCCCGAGTGGTGAACGTCAGCTCCTCCGCCCACCTGATGAGCGAGGTCGTGTTCGACGACATCCACTACGCCCGCCGCGAGTACGACCGCTGGCAGGCCTACGGCCAGTCCAAGACCGCGAACATCCTCTTCGGCGTAGAGGCCGGCCCCCGCTGGGCGAACGAGGGCATCACCATGAACGCCCTGATGCCCGGCAGCATCGCCACCAACCTCCAGCGCCACCTCACCACGGAGGAGCTGCAGGAGCGCATCCGCCTCAGCGGCGCAGCGGCCACCCGCCGCGTCAAGACGCCGGAACAGGGCGCCGCGACCACCCTCGTGGTGGCCACGACCCCGCTGCTGGACGGCATCTCGGGCAGGTACTTCGAGGACTGCAACGAGGCCGAGCCGGTCTCGGGCGGCTCGCACATGCGCGGCGTGGCCCCGTACGCCCAGGACCAGGAGGCGGCAGCCCGCCTGTGGAGGGTCTCCGAGGAGATCCTCTGGTCGCTCAAGGCGGCCTGAGTCTGTGGCGAACTCCAGGTCGCCGCGGTCGAGGTGAGTGCTGGTCGAGCCTGTGACCGGGTGAGGCGCTATCGGGACGTCTCACCCGAGGGCAGGTCGTCGACCAGGCGGAAGAGGTTGCGCGTCGGGTGCACGTCGACCAGGAAGCTCTCCCCGACTTCGACGATCTTCTCACCGTGGACGAGGTGGCTCGTGGTGAACGGCGGCCGGCCCGGCACGGTGACCAGCATCCGGACCCTGGTGCAGCGGTCCTCGCCGCACCACACGCGCTCGGCGGATGTGACCTGACCCAGGACGCGCACGCCGGCCGTGTCCAGCTCACGCCACACCCGCCGGTCCCGCGCGGTGCCGACGACGGCGATGGTCGTGACGACCACGGTGACAGCGGTCAGGACGAGGCCGGTCACGACGACGGCCAGCTTGTCTTCGTCGGGGGCGTACCCGCCCAAGCCGGCCGCCAGGGCCACGGGGCCGGCGCTCATGACCGCGAGCCCGAGCGCGGTCCAGAACGGTTGCTCGAAGAAGGCCGGCGGGCGACTCACCGGGCCTTCGGCCTCAGGTGTTCCCACGCTCGTCATGACATGACCCGCCTGCCGCTGGGCGAAAGGTCGGAAGCACCCCGTAAGCGTCCTGACACGAAGGAAATATAGCCGGGGCCAAGCCTCCGAGGTGACCGCATCGGCGCGGTAGAGGTCTGGACCATTTCGTGCTTCAATGACAGTGGGTCGCCGCCTGTAAGCGAAAGGTGAGCGAATGTCTGCCCGCTTGTTGCCAAGGGCACTGACAGCCCTGCTTCTGCTCATGAGCACCCTGCTCGTCCCGTCCACCGCCCAGGCGGCCGACACGTGCGCGCTCAAGCCCCGCCCGGCAGGCAAGGTCCTGCACGGGTACTGGGAGAACTGGGACGGCGCGTCCAACGGGGTGCACCCGCCGTTCGGCTGGACCCCGATCACCGACAGCCGCATCAAGCAGCACGGTTACAACGTGATCAACGCGGCGTTCCCCGTGATCCGCTCCGACGGCACCGTGCTGTGGGAGGACGGCATGGACGCCGGGGTGAAGGTCGCCAAGCCCGCCGAGATGTGTGCGGCGAAGGCGGACGGGGCCACCATCCTGCTGTCGATCGGTGGTGCGACGGCGGGCATCGACCTGAGTTCGGCCGCTGTGGCCAACCGGTTCGTCGCGACCGTCGTACCGATCCTGAAGAAGTACAACTTCGACGGGATCGACATCGACATCGAGACAGGCCTGGTCGGCAGCGGCAACATCAACCAGCTGTCGGCGTCGCAGGCGAACCTCGTCCGCATCATCGACGGCGTGCTGGCGGCCATGCCGGCCGGGTTCGGGCTCACCATGGCGCCGGAGACCGCGTACGTGACGGGCGGCAGCGTCGCCTACGGCTCGATCTGGGGTGCCTATCTGCCGATCATCAAGAAGTACGCGGACAACGGTCGTCTGTGGTGGCTGAACATGCAGTACTACAACGGTTCCATGTACGGCTGCTCCGGCGACAGCTACTCGGCCGGCACCGTGCAGGGGTTCGTGGCGCAGACGCAGTGCCTGAACAAGGGGCTGGTCGTGCAGGGCACCACGATCAAGGTGCCCTACGACAAGCAGGTTCCCGGGCTGCCCGCGCAGCCCGGCGCCGGTGGCGGCTACATGAGCCCCACACTGGTCGGGCAGGCGTGGAACAGCTTCGGTGGCCAGCTCAAGGGACTCATGACCTGGTCCATCAACTGGGACGGCTCGAAGAACTGGACCTTCGGCGACAAGGTGAAGTCGTTGCAGGGCCGTTAGAGCACGATGGTGTTCTGCCCGGCGGCGATCCGCCAGGCGCCGTCCTCTTTGGACAGGACGTAGAGCGGTGAGCCCTCGTTCTGGTCGAGGATCGGAGTGCCGTCGGGCCGGACGGGGCGTTGGCGGATCTTGACGGCCGCCACGTCGGGCCGGATGAACAGCACGTGGGCCACCTCGTACGTGGCGGTCGCCTCCTTCGCCGCGCCGGGCAGGACCTGGCGGGTGAAGGAGGCGATCTCGTCACGGCCGGTGAGCCGCTTGCCGTGCGCGGTCGTCCAGATCGCGTCGGAGCGGAAGAGGCCGATGAACTCCTCGGGAAGCTCGTTCTGCTGCGAGTGCTGGACGGTGGCGACGAGCTTCTCGATCTCTGCGATGTCGTTCATGGCCAAGATCGTCGTACCTCGACCATGCTGGAGGTCAAGCCCGTCGGGTCATTCGCGAGGCGCGACCCGCGACTCGTAGGACTTCGGCTGGTACCAAGGGTTGTAGAAGCAGCCCGTGCCGTACTTCTGGTCGTGGCCGGGGCAGGCGTACGAGATCAGGAACGGGTTGGAACGCACGCCGAACTTCTCCCAGGTCGCCAGGGACTGCATGGCCGCGGCGTACTCGGAGTCGCTGAACGCGCTGTGCGTCGCCTCGGTCGTGAAGGTCTGCACGAGGTTGTACCAGCGGCCGGCCTTCTTCACGACGTCGCGGTAAGCCGACTCGTGCTCGACGAACGCGGTGGGATCGCCGATCGCGTGCACCGTCAGGACCGGAATGTCGATCTTGCCGGTGAGGTCGCTGTCGTAGGCCAGTTCGGCGCGGGCCGCCGGGTCGGCGGCGAAGCGTTCGACGCCCGCGTTCAGCGCCGCGTCGTCGTGCGAACCCTTGTACACCACACCCGTGTTGCTCCAGGGGTTCCGGTCGCCCAGGCGGTTGTGCACGATGTCGCGGAACGTGAACGTCGCGAAGTTCAGGTGCGAGTTCAGCGTCTCCTCGGGGATCTTCGTGACCGTGAGGATGTCCGTCAGCTTCTGCTGCTGCTCGGGCGTGCGACTTCCTGCCACGCCGAGGCATTCCTCGATCCTGCTGCGCAGGCCGGCGGTCGTCATCGTCGAACCGGGGCGCAGGCCCTGCCACAGCGGGTACTGCACCTCGGACGGCCGCGGGTGGTTGCCGCAGTAGTACTGGTAGACCACGCGCAGGTCGACGCGGTAGTCGTACCCGCGCGAACCGCCGGCGAGTACGCCGCTCGTGAGCAGCGCCGCGTCATAACCCTTGTACAGCTCGATGGTCTTCGCCGCGACGTTGCCGCCCCACGACTGCCCGTGGAGGTACACCTTGTGCGGCTTGAGCATCCCGACGACCATCCTGCGCAGGTTGTCGGTGTCCTCGGCGGCCATCCGCGTGCCGTAACCACCCCGCCGGTACGAGGTGCCGGCCCACGCGTAGCCCTCCTTGACCATGACCGACCAGCGGTTCAGGTCGTCGCGCGTGCGCTCCGGCGTGGGATCGCCCAGATCGGGGCCGCCGTGCGAGTGCACGACGAGCGTCTTGTTCCACTTCTTCGGCACGGCGATCGTGTAGTACGCGCCGTTCGGATCCCGGCCTTCGTAACAGGTGGTGCCGGCGGGGACGTTCTCCGGGCACGGTGCGGTCGGAGGCAGGTGCACCGGCGACGTGAGACTCGCGGTGAGTGCGAATGCCAGCAGGACGTTCATGGCGGGAATCGTGAGTCGAGCTCGACAAGTGGTCCAGCTCACTCACGCAAACTTGGGATTTACCTGACGTTACGATCGCGGTCCGCTGCGGAAGCGAACGCTGTTCAGCACGTGGCGTGCCCACACGTGGTCGGCCGGGTCGTCGTGCACGCAGGTCACCACGACCATCTCGCCGAACCGCGCGACGTGGCCGTGGAACTCGTGCTGGCCCGAGGCGGACGTGAGCCACAGGGCGTGCCGCAACTCGACGCCGTGGCGTTCCTGGAACCGCTGCTCCTCCGGCACGTCCGGGGCGCCCTCCAGCGCCAGCTCCAGGAACCGGTCGGCCGACGTGCCCTGGGCCCGGCGGACGTCGACGAACACCGCGCGGCCGGGCCCGGCGAACCGCAGGCCCTCCTCCAGCACGTGCGGGGTGAGGCCCGCGGTGCGCTCGATGCTCCACCTGCCGGGCAGCTTCTGCTGGATCGAGACCGGCAGCTCGACCAGGTACCCGCTGAGCACCTCGTCGCGGTCCCAGACCTTCCCGAGCAACGGGTGCCGCACGTACTCGGGCAGGTCTTCGGGCTCGCGGACCTCGGCGGCGACCTCCGCGCCGCGCAGGCCGTCCCACGGCTTGACGTCGTGCGCGAACGTGCCGGTGAACTTCAGCGAGGCGTAACCGGGGCCGTCCCACGAGTCGGCCGCGTACCGGGCGTCCTGCGGATCGACCCGCATCCAGGCGCCGAACCACAGCTCCAGGTCACCGGTCATCTCTACGAGCAGCACGCACCGGACGTACGCGGCGTCGTCGGTCAGGAGCACGTTGCCGTTGGCCAGGAGCGAGGGGGCGCGCACGCCGGGCGGCAGACCCAGGTCCAGGTCGATGGCGCCCGAATCGTCGATCTCGGTGCCGCAGCAGTCGCAGGCCGTCACCCGATGTACCGGACGCTGTTGAGCACGTGCTGCGCCCACGCCCTGTCCACCGGATAGCGGTGCACGCAGCGCACGGAGATCATCGTGCCAGGACGGACGACGTGCCCGTGGAACACCTGTTCCTCATGGCCGTCGATCACCTCGCTCAGCCAGAACGCGTGACGCAACTCAGGGCCGTTGTGCTCCACGGAGTGCTCGGCGCTCGCGGGGTAGCCGTCGAGGACCGCGCCGAGGAAGTCGCTCACGCTGCCGCCGGTGAGGTCGGCGTAGACGTCGAGCGCCACCCGGCGGTCCGGGCTCGTGAACCTGACCGTGCGGCCGTCGACGACGCAGCGCATGCCCTCGGTCCGTTCGATGGTCCAGACCTCGCCGAGCGTCTCGCGGACCGGCACGGGCAGCGGGTGCCGGATGCGGCACAGCACCTCGTCGCGGTCCCATTCGCGCTCCAGCAACGGGTGCGCGGTGAAGTACGGCAGCTCGTCGGTGTTGAGCACCGCGGCCTCGACAGGCACCCCGAGCACGTCCCAGGGCTTGATGACGTTCGCGAACGTGCCGGTGACACGCAGGTTCGCGTACTGCTCGTCGTTGTCCCACACGGCGTGGGCGTACATCGCGTCGACCTTGCTGATCTGCGTCCACGCGCCGAACACGATCTCGGTTCCGCCGGTCAGCCGAACCGGGAGCAGGCAACGGATGTAGGAGTCGCCGTCCGGTCCGACGAGCAGGCCGCCGGTGGGCGCGCCGAGTCGCTCACCGGGCACCCCGAGCAGTTGCTCCGGACGGTTCAACCTGTAGTCGATGCGGTCCGTAGAGGTGATCTCGGCTCCGCAGCATCCGCATTGGACGGTCATGCGCGCATGGTAGTGGGATGACCGCGGTCGTCACCGGTCAGCGGTCTCCGCGTTGCAGCTCGTCGTCCGTCAGCAGCCGGGAGCGCACCAGAAAACGCACTCCCAGCGGTGCCTCCAGCGAGAAACCGCTCCCACGGCCGGGCACCACGTCGATCGTCAGGTGCGTGTGGCTCCAGTACTCGAACTGCGCCGCGGACATCCACACAGGAATGACGAACTCGTCCACCGCGAGGTCCCCGAGGTGGACGTCGGACGATCCGGTGCGGAACTCCCCGAGGGGGTAGCACATCGGGGCCGAGCCGTCGCAGCAGCCGCCGGACTGGTGGAACATCAGGTCGCCGTGGTCGGCCCTGAGGCCGCGGAGGACGTCCGCGGCCTCAGGGGTCAGTGCGACGCGGGGCATCAGAAGAAGCCCAGGGCGTTCGGTGAGTAGCTGACGAGCAGGTTCTTGGTCTGCTGGTAGTGGTCGAGCATCATGCGGTGGTTCTCGCGGCCGATGCCGGACTGCTTGTAGCCGCCGAACGCCGCGTGCGCCGGGTAGGCGTGGTAGTTGTTCACCCACACGCGGCCCGCCTGGATGTCGCGGCCGGCGCGGTAGGCGACGGACCCGTCGCGCGACCACACGCCGGCGCCCAGGCCGTACAGGGTGTCGTTGGCGGTCTTCATGGCGTCGTCGTAGTCGGCGAACCGGGTGACCGAGACGACCGGGCCGAAGATCTCCTCCTGGAAGATCCGCATCTTGTTGTCGCCCTCGAAGATCGTCGGCGTCACGTAGTAGCCGCCGGACAGTTCGCCACCGAGGTCGGCGCGCTCGCCGCCGGTCAGCACGCGGGCGCCTTCCTGCTTGCCGATGTCGATGTAGGACAGGATCTTCTCGAGCTGGTCGTTGGACGCCTGCGCGCCCATCATCGTCTCGGTGTCGAGCGGGTGGCCCTGCTTGATGGCCTTGGTGCGCTCGACGGCGTCGCCCATGAAGCTGTCGTAGATGTCGCTCTGGATCAGCGCCCGCGACGGGCACGTGCAGACCTCGCCCTGGTTCAGGGCGAACATCGTGAAACCTTCGAGTGCCTTGTCGTAGAAGGCATCCCGCTGCGCGGCCACGTCGGAGAAGAACACGTTCGGCGACTTGCCGCCGAGCTCGAGCGTGACGGGGATGATGTTCTCGCTGGCGTACTGCATGATCAACCGGCCGGTGGTCGTCTCGCCGGTGAACGCCACCTTCGCGACGCGTCGCGAGGACGCGAGCGGCTTGCCCGCCTCGACGCCGAAACCGTTGACGACGTTCAGCACGCCCGGCGGGATGAGGTCGGCGATCAGTTCCATCAGGACGTGGATCGACGCCGGAGTCTGCTCGGCGGGCTTGAGCACGACCGCGTTGCCCGCGGCCAGGGCGGGCGCGAGCTTCCAGACCGCCATCAGGATCGGGAAGTTCCACGGGATGATCTGCGCGACGACGCCGAGCGGTTCGTGCAGGTGGTAGGCGACCAGGTCCTCGTCGATCTGCGAGATGCCGCCCTCCTGGGCGCGCAGCGCGCCCGCGAAGTAGCGGAAGTGGTCGACGGCGAGCGGCAGGTCGGCGGCCAGCGTCTCGCGGACGGCCTTGCCGTTGTCCCAGGTCTCCGCGACCGCGAGCATCTCCAGGTTGGCCTCGATGCGGTCGGCGATCTTGTTGAGCACGTTGGCGCGGTCCGCGACGGACGTCCTGCCCCACGCGCGGGCGGCGCCGTGGGCCGCGTCCAGCGCGTGCTCGACGTCCTCGGCGGTGCCCCGCGCGATCTCGGTGAAGTCCTCACCGGTGACCGGTGTGGGGTTGGCGAAGTACTGGCCCTTGGCGGGCGGCACGTACTCGCCTCCGATGAAGTGGTCGTACCGGTCGCGATACGTGACCACGCTGTCCGGTTGTCCTGGAGCCGCGTACTTCGCCATGGGGTCTGCCTCCCGCGTCGTTGCGAACAGGCGGCGAACGTAGAACCGGCAACGTTTCACCCACGTTGCATCCGATCGGAGCAACGACGGGCTTGCCGGTGTGGTGCGCGGACTGCATCCTGGACCGATGGACCCAGTCGAGCTGGGTGCCGCGCGTCCGGTGATCTTCGAGTCGTGGCGGCGCTCCCTTGCCGCGCGCGTGGACCCGGACAGGCACGAGGCGCCGGTCGTCTACGAGCTCGACGAGGTCGCGGACCTGAGGGGCGCGCACCCGCTGGCCGCGACCGTCCCGCTGCTCACGCACACGCTGTCGATGGACGACACGATCATGATCGTCACCGACACCCGCGGCCACGTCCTGTGGTGCGAGGGCGACAACCAGGTCCGGCACAAGGCCGAACGCGTCCACCTCACCGAGGGGTCGCGGTGGAGCGAGGACGTCATCGGCACGAACGCGATGGGCACCGCGCTGGTGACCGGGAAATCCGTCACCGTCCACTCCCGCGAACACCTCGTGCGCACCTACCACGGCTGGACGTGCGCGGCGAGCCCGATCCACGACCCCCACACCGGGTTGCTGCTGGGGGTCGTCGACGTCAGCGGGCCGTTGAAGACGATGCACCCGGCCGTCGCGCAGCTCGTGTCCGCGGCCGCCCGGCTGGCCGAGCACCACCTGCAGCGGTTCGCGCCGCGGCAGCACGTGCTGACGCTGAGCTTCCTCGGCGGGCTGCGCGCCGACCTCGACGGACGGCCGCTGGCGCTGACGTTGCGCAACGCGGAGGTCCTGACGGCGCTCGCGCTGCACCCCAAGGGCTTGACGGCGGAACAACTCGCGTTGTTGCTCTATGGTGAACGTGGGAACCCGACCACGGTCCGCGCGGAGCTGCACAGGCTGCGTGCGCAGCTCGGTGGTGTCCTGCTGACGAGGCCGTACCGGCTGGATGCCGTGGTGCGCGGTGATTTCCTGGACGTGCGGACCGCACTCAGGTCCGGTGACGCGGGCAGGGCGACCCGGCACTACGGCGGTGATCTGCTACCCCGTTCGGACGCGCCGGCGATTCGCGAGGAGCGGGCCGACCTCGCCGCCGCGGTGCGCAAGGGCGTGCTGGAGCGGGGAGATCTCGACGCGCTGCTGTCGTTCGCGGACAACGGTGAGGACGCCGAGGTGCTCGAACGGCTGCACTCGCTGCTCCCGGTCACGGATCCTCGTCACGCTCTCGTCTCCTCGCGCCTGCGAAGGGCGCTGGAATAGGCTTTCCCGCCAGGGGAGGGCAAAGTGAAGCAGTGCATCAACTGCATGACCCGGTTGCCGCGCAAGGAGGTCACCGAGGTCGCGTGGTGTGCTTTGTGCGCGCCGTGTCTGCAGGTCGTGTCCGACCAGATGAAGGTGCTGCACGACAGGCCCGGTGGCGCGCCCGTGCAGATCCAGCAGTGCGGCTGGTGCGGTGTCGCGCGCTCGTGCGGCGTCGGCTGGCGCACGAGGTGCCTGGTGTGCCTGGACGACAGGTCCGTGCCGGACCCGGCGGTGCAGAAGATCGCGCACCGGCTGGAGCTCGACGGCACCTGGCGGGAGAACTCGGAGTTCATCGCCGCGACGACCGTGAAGGTCCGCCTCGCCAAGTACTTCCGGCCCGGCTGGACCGTGCTCGCGACGGACGTGCACGGGCTGCCGTGGACCGGGTACCGGTGGCTGACCAAGTCGCACGGCACGTGGGGCCGCGACGACGAGACCGGCGAAGTGCGGCAGCTCAAGCGCGTGCGCGGCGAGGAGAACCTGCTCTACCTCGTGCGGTACGGGACGGTGCTCAAGTTCGGGCGCGGGACCGCGGACCGGGTGAGCGCGCACGTCGCCCAGGGCGCGGTGCCGGTCATCGTGCTCTCCGCCCCGAGCCAGCAGGTCGTCGTGGCCAGGGACCGGCTCAAGCGGCTGCACCGCGGCGAGATGGTGTCGCAGCGGACGCCGGTCGACCTGTTCGCGGTGCTGCCGGACGGGCTCGACGTCACCGACCGGTTCCCGCGGAGTTGATCCTGGGTAGTCCTCCACCATGGACGACGTCGTCGTGGTCGGGCAGGTGGGACGGGACCTGGTCCTCGTCGTGGACGAGGTGCCGGACGCCGGAGGCACGACGCCCGTGCGGGAACGCCGGGAGATGCTGGGCGGCAAGGGCGCGAACATCGCGGTCGGGCTCGCGCAGCTGGGTGCGCCGGTCGCGCTCGTCGGTGTGGTCGGCGACGACGACGTGGGCGCCCGGCTGATCGCGCGGGCCGGGGCGGACGGGATCGCCACCGAGGGCGTGGTGCGGCGGCCCGAGTGCGACACCGCGCTGTTCGTGGACGTGGTCGCCGACGGGTGGCGGTACCTGGAGGACGTTCCGGACGGCGTGCTGCTGCGCGAGGAGGATCTGCCGATCGACACCATCGCGGGTGCGGCCACCGTGGTCGTGCAGCTGCAGCAACCGCCGGAGGTGGCTCTCAAGGCGGCACGGGCGGCAACCGGGCGGGTGGTGCTCGACGGCGCACCCGAACGGCTGCGAGACGAACTGCTGGCGTGCGCCGATGTGGTGCGCGCGGACCACCGCGAGGCCGAGCAGCTGACCGGCCGGAAGTTCGCGAGCGCGGAGGACGCGCTGGGCGCGGCCCGCGAGCTGATGCCGAAGGAGCTCGTGGCGTTCGCCGTGGACGGTGTGGGCAACGTGTTCGCGTGGGACGGGGGAGAACTGGTCGTGCCGCTCGGGGACGTGGAGGTGGTGGACACGACCGGGGGCGGGGACGCGTTCGTGGCGGCGCTGGCGTTCGCCCTCACGCGTGGAGACGGCCCCGAGGAGGCGGCGAGGCTCGCCGTCGAGGCCTCGGGGGCCACTGTGACCCATCCCGGGGGACGGCCGAGCCTCACTGCAAGCTGATCAGGCGCGTTATCGTTGAGTCGTCAACCGAGGGGAGGGGTCCGCGTGCGAGTACTCGCCGTAGTGCTGTTGCTGCTGCTCTCCGCCACGCCCGCACACGCCGCGACAGGTACGTACGTGCGCCTCGGGCACTTCTCGATGGACCAGGCGCGCGTCGACGGCACGCTCGACGGGGTCAAGCTCGGCACCCTCGACTACGCCCAGCTCTACGACTACCGCCGCATCGAGCCCGGTGAGCACGTCGTCGAGTTCCGCATGGCCGAGCCGGGCAGCCCGTTGCTGCGGTCGGTGACGATGCGGGCCGAGAGCGGGAAGACCTACACGGTCATCGACATCGCCTCCTCGATGAAGGTGCTGGAGGACGACATCAGCCTGCCTCCGGACGGGCAGGCGCGGCTGCGGGTGATCAACGCCGGTGACGCCGCCATGGACCTGGTGCGCGGCGGCGCGCCCGTGCATCGCGGCGTGCAGGCGAACTCCACGACCGGCTACGTCCTGCTGGCCCCCGGCTCGGACGGGCTGCAGGTGGTGCCGCGCGGCAAGGACTCCACGACGCTGGAGGCCACGATCGAACCCGGCGGCGTCTACACGTTGCTGGTCAACGCACGGCGCATCGAGCTGCGGACCGACGCCAAGGGCGCCGAGGTCGTGCCCGGCGGCGGGCAGGAGACCGGGTTCGGCGGCATGGCGGGCGGCTGGGACTGGCTCACCGCCCTGGTGATCACGCTCATCGTGGGCGTGGCGATGTACTCGGTGCGCGGCCGGCTGTTCCGGTTCGGCTGATGGCCAGGGGCAAGCTCCTGATGGGTGCGGCGGTCCTGGTCACGCTCATCTACGTCGTCAAAGGGCCCGGGTCGGACGAGGTGCCGGAGCCGGTGACGGTGCTGATCCCGTCGATCGGCGTCGAGACCACGCTCGAAGCGCTGGCGGTCGACTCCTCCGGGGTGCTGGAGCCGCCGACGCGCTCGGACAAGGCCGGGTGGTACGCCAAGGGCATCGCGCCGGGCGACGCCGGCCCGGCCGTGATCGCCGGGCACGTCGACTCGAAGACCGGGCCCGGCGTGTTCTACCGGCTGCCCGAGCTGCAGCCCGGTGCCGAGGTGCTGGTGGAGCGCGAGGACGGCAGCAAGCTGACGTTCGTCGTGAACAGCACCCGGACGATGGAGAAGTCCGCGTTCCCGACCGCCCTGGTGTACGGGCCGACGCCGTTGTCCGAGCTGCGGCTCGTGACGTGCGGGGGCGACTTCGACCGGGTCGCGGGCAGCTACCGGAACAACGTCATCGTGGAAGCGGTGCTGAAAGTCTGACGGTCTCGTCCGCCCACCTCGTGAGCAGCGTGGTGTCGTGCGAGATCGCGAGCACGCCCGCGCCGGACTCGCGCTGGTACGCCCGGATCACGCCGACCAGTGCCGCCGTCGTGGAGGCGTCCAGCATCGTCGTCATCTCGTCGCAGATCAGGTACCGCGGGTTCAACGCGAGTGCACGGGCCAGGCAGGCGCGTTGCAACTGGCCGTCGCTGACCTCGTGCGGACGGCGGCCCAGCAGGTCGTCGGTGAGCATCACCAGGTCGGCCAGTTCGCCGACGCGGTCCCCACCGGGTTCCGCGATCGCCTGGCGGAGGGTGAACCGCGGGTCGACGGACATCCTCGGCTGCTGGAACAGCACGCCGATCTTCGTGCGTTGCCGCGCTTTGAACCGGAACCCGGTGACGGTCTCGCCGTCGATCTCCACCGTGCCGGCGAACGGCTTGTGCAGCAACGCGAGCACCCGCGCCACAGTGGACTTGCCCGATCCGCTCGGCCCGGAGAGACCCACGGTCTGTCCTGGCCGGACGGTCAGGCTGACGTCGTTGATCACCGGGGCGTCGTAGCCCGCGGTGATGCCCAGCCCGGTCAGCACGGGCGGTGGCACGCGACGGCGTGCGGGTCGTCGGTGAGCACGGGGCGGTCCTCGCAGATCGCGGTGGCCTGGTCGCAGCGCGGGGCGAACGCACACCCCGCCGGCAGGTCGGTGAGCAGGGGAGGCTGGCCGGGGACCGGGAGGAAGTCCCGCTCCGGCAGGGCGTTCGCGAGCCCCCGGCTGTACGGGTGCTTCGAGCGGTCGAGCACCTGGTGCGCGGGGCCGACCTCGACGATCCGGCCCGCGTACATCACCGCGATCCGGTCGGCCACCCTGTGCGCCGCCGCGAGGTCGTGGGTGATCAGCAGGACGGCGTGGCCGTCGTCGACCAGCCTGCGGAACTCGTCGAGCAGCCCGTCCACGAGGTCGCGGTCGAGGCCGGTGGTGGGTTCGTCGGCGATGAGCAGCGGCGGGTTGCCCACGAGCGCCAGCGCGTTCGCGACGCGCTGCGCCATGCCACCGGACAGCTCGTGCGGGTAGCGGTCGAGGTGTTCGGGCAGCAGACCGGCTCGCTCGGCGGCCTGCCGGGCGTCGCCGCCGAGGACGTGCGCGGCCTCCTCGAGCTGGGACCGCGCGGTGCGGACCGGCGTCAGGTGGCTCGCGGGACTCTGCGGGATGAGACCGATGCGGCGTCCGCGCACCGTGGTCGCGAGCTCGTGGTCGGTCGCCGCGAGCAGGTCGACGTCACCGAGCCGCGCGCTCCCCGAGGTCTCCGCGTTGCCCGGGAGGAACCCGAGCAGCGCCGAGGCCAGCACCGTCTTGCCGCAGCCGCTCTCGCCGACCAGCGCCACGCACTCACCGGGCCTGATCAGCAACGACACGTCGTTCACGGCCTCGACGACCGCGCCCTTGAGCGCGAACCGCACCGACACCCGGTCGATCTCCAGGTTCACCACGTCAACTCCGTGCGCCTCTTGGGGTTCAGCCGGTCCCGCCACACGCCGCTCAGCCCGGAGACCGCCAGCGACGTGATGATCAGCAGCAGTCCGGGTGCCAGCGACATCCACCAGCCGCCGACCAGCAACGAGCGCTGGGCGTCGTTGATCATGTTGCCGACGCTGGCCGCGTGCGGCGGCAGACCGAGGCCCAGGAACGACAACGCCGTCTCGTGCCACACCGCGTGCGGCACCATCAGCGTGGTCGCGAGCAGGACCTGCGGGGCGACGTTCGGCAGCAGGTGCCTGGTGAGCACCTGCGTCCGGCTCGCGCCGCCGGCGATCGCCGCGTCGATGAACGGCCTCGTGCGCAGCGACAACACCTCCGACCGCACGATCCGGGCGGACGTGAGCCAGTGCGTGAGGGCGATCGAGATGATCACGGCGGAGAGGCTGGGCCGCAGGACCGCCACGATCACGATGCCCAGCAACAGATGCGGCACCGAGGCGATCGCGTCGACCACGCGCATCAGGATCCGGTCGAACCAGCCGCCGATCGACCCCGCGAGCGCACCGACCGCCGTGCCGGCGACCGCGGAGATCACGGCCGCGACCACGCCGACCGTGAGGGACACGCGCAGGGCGTAGACGCAGCGCAGCAACACGTCGCGGCCCAGTTCGTCGGTGCCGAACAGGTGCGCGGCGGACGGCGGCTGGTTGGCGATCGCGAGGTCGACGTACTGCTCGTTGAGCTCCACGAACAGTGGCACGACCAGCACCACCAGCGCGACGACGCCCAGGACGACCGCGGACGGCAGGAGCCGCCACTTCGGCGATCGCGGCGGGCTCGCGGCGGTGAGGCGGCTGCGCGGGGCGGGGCGCCAGGTCAGGTCAGCCATCGAGCGCCACCCTCGGGTCGGCCAGCGCGTACAGGACGTCGGCCAGCAGGTTGCCCACCAGCACCACGCCCGTCGCCATCACGGTCAGCGCGCCCAGCAGGGCGAAGTCGACGTTCAGCGCCGCCTCCACCGTCGCCCGCGCGATGCCCGGCCACGAGAAGACCGTCTCCACCAGCAACGCCCCGGTGATCAGCTCGGGCAGTCGCGCGCCGAGGAGGGTCAGGAACGGCAGCAGCGAGGTGCGCAGCGCATGCCCCGACACCACCAGGTGGTCCGGTAGTCCGCGGGCCCGAGCGCCGATCACGTGGTCCTGAGTGAACGATTCGAGGAGGTTCTGCCGCACGAACAGCACGAACCACGGCGCCTGCGAGATCGCCAGCACGGCCACCGGCAGCACCATGTGGACCGCGACGCCGCCGGCGGACACCGGTTCGGACCCGGTCGTCACGCCGCCACCGGGAAGCCATCGCAGCTGCAGCGCGAACACGTACAGCACCGCGAGCCCCACCCAGAAGACCGGCGCGGCCTCCAGCGCGTAACAGCTGCCCGTGATCGACCGGTCGAGCCACGAGCCCTGCCGCCACGCGGCGAGCGTGCCCAGCAGCAGTCCGAGCACCAGCGCCAGGGTGAAGCCGACGGACACCAGCAGCACCGTCCATCCGAGACGGTCGCCGATCACGGCCGACACGGGTTGCTGCAACGACAACGAGTCGCCGAGGTCGCCGGTGACCGCGTGCCGCAGCCAGGCCCAGTACTGGGACACGACGGGTTCGTCGACTCCCCAGTTCGCGCGCAGCTGGGCCACGCGTTCCGGTGAGGCGCCGATGATCCGGACGCCGAAGTAGCGCTCGATCGGGTCGAACGGTGAGGCCTTGGCCAGCACGAACAACGCGAAGCTGACCACGAGCAGCACCGGGACCGCGAACGCGAGCCGGCGCAGCGCCAGCGTGCCGATCGCCTTCCGCCGCGTCACGGCTTCGGGGTCCAGCGCTCGAGGTTCCACCACACCGCGTGCACGAGGCCGTGGTCGTGCGGCTCGACCTGGGTCTCCTGGCCGTTCCACCTGTCCCGCAGGACGTAGGTGTGGTCGAGGAACACCAGGAACGCCCAGCCGGGATCGGCGGCGTAGGCCTCCTGGAAGTCCTGGTAGGCACCCTTGCGCGCGGCCGGGTCGAGGCTGCGGCGGGCGGTGTCGAGCGCGCTGTCCACAGTGGAGTTCCTGTACAGCGTCATGTTCACGTAGCCGTCCTGACCCGCGTACTTGCTGTGCAGCAACGTGTACGCGGCCGTGTCCGGGTCGTACGGGTCGCCGCCGCCCCAGACCGACGCCGCTTCCTTGCGCCGCTGCAGCATGACGTCGAACGTGGTCGCCTCGACCGGGGCGTCGATGCCGAGCTTCGCGATGTCCGAGGCCGTGGCGAGCGCGAGTTCCTTGCGCAGCACGTCGGGAGCGGGGTAGAGCACCGGCAGCTTCGCGGCCTGGCCGTCCTTGGCGCGCTTGCCGTCCGCGCCCTTGCGCCAGCCCGCCTCGTCGAGCAGCTTCTCCGCTTCGGCGACGTCGTACGCGAACGCGGAGCTCTCGTCGTACCAGTCCTTGAGGTACGGCGAGATGGGCGTGGACGCGGGTTTGCCGGAGCCGGCCAGCACGGCGTCGATCATGGCCTGGCGGTTGATGCCGAGGTTGATCGCGCGCCGGACCTGCGGGGACGAGGTGAACGGCAGTTCGGAGGGGATGCCGAGACCGCGGTAGTCGGCCGACGGGTTCTGCACGATCCTGTACCCGGACCTGTCGCGGTAGGTCCTGGCGAGCTTGGGCGGCAGCACCGTGCCGTCGAACTCACCGGCGGCCATGCGGGTCGCGCGGGCGTTGTCGTCCGGCACGAAGACCACGGTCACGGACTTGATCGCGGGCGCGCCGCCCCAGTACTTCTCGTTGGCCTTCAAGATGAGCCGGTCGCCCTTGCGCCACTCGGCGACCGTGTACGGGCCGGTGCCGACCGGGGCGGTGTTGAACAGAGCGCTGTTGATGTCGACGCCGGTGAGCTTCGCCGCGGGCACGATGCCGAGCGCGAGTTGCTGTGCGAACGGTGCGTAGGCGTAGGAGAGCGTGAACTCGACGGTGGCCGGATCCTTCGCCACGACGCCGGCCAGCGGGTCGAACCGGGAGGCGATCGTGGAGTTCACCTTCTTGTCCACCACGGATTTGTAGGTGAACACGACGTCGTCCGCGGTCAGCGGGGTGCCGTCGGAGAACGTGACGTCCTTGCGCAGCCTGACCGTCCACGTCAGACCGTCCGCCGACGCCGTCGGCAGTTCCGCGGCCAGAGCCGGTTTCAGCGCCAGCGAGGCGTCGCGCGAGACGAGTCCGTCGAAGATCTTCGCGGCGCCGTCCGGTGCGTAGCCGAGCACGGGGTTGAGGTTCTCCGGCTCACTGCCTGCGCCGATCACGATGGACGTCGCCGATCCGGTCGTCGAGCCGTCGGGTGACGAGCACCCCGCCAGCAGGACGACGGCCAGCAGAAGCGCGCGCCGCATCCAGTTCCTCCCCAGTATCCGTGTTGCCAGAGGCAGCTAACAGCAAGCAAGTTGCAATAAGCAAGACCTTGCAGGTGCGCGCTTGAGGAGGAGTCGTGCCAGCATCGAGTTATGACCAACGGAGTGCACACTCACGAGCACAGCCACGGAGATACGACTCACACGCATCCCCATGGGGAGCATGCGCACGATCACGTTGAACACGAGCACACTCACGCGCACGGCGGCGAGACGCACTCACACACGCATGTGCACGACGCGGGTCACGTCGAGGAGCACGGGCACTCGCACTAGTGCGATTCGCGGGCGACTTCGCTGCCGCTGGAGCCGATGAGGAAGTCGAGGTCGGCTCCGGTGTCGGCGCCCAGGACGTGGTCGACGTAGAGCCGTTCCCAGCCGCGCTTCGGTGAGGCGAACGCCGACGTCATCGCCGCGTTCGGCGTGCGGGACAGGAAGTCCGGCGCCTCGACCTCGATGCGGCGGTTCTCCACGTCCAGCACGATGACGTCACCGGTGCGCACCAGGCCGAGCGGCCCGCCCGCGGCCGCCTCCGGTGCCACGTGCAGGACGACCGTGCCGTAGGCCGTGCCGCTCATGCGCCCGTCGCAGATCCGGACCATGTCGCGCACGCCCTGTTCCAGCAGCTTCTTCGGCAACGGCATGTTCGACACCTCGGGCATGCCGGGATAGCCGCGCGGGCCGCAGCCCCGCAGCACCAGCACGGAGTCCGCGTCCACGTCGAGATCGGGGTCGTCGACGCGGGCGTGGAAGTCCTCGATGCTGTCGAACACCACGGCCTTCCCGCGGTGCCGCAACAGGTGCGCGGACGCGGCCGCCGGTTTGATCAACGCTCCTGACGGCGCCAGGTTGCCGCGCAGCACCGCGATGCCGCCCTCGGCGATGATCGGTTCGGACCTGCTCCTGATCACTTCGGGATCCCAGATCGGCGCGTCACCCAGGTGGTCGACGAGCGGCCGTCCGGTGACCGTGAGCCCGGCGGGGTCGAGCAGGTCGCGCACTTCCCGCAGCACGGCCAGAAGCCCGCCCGCGCGGTGGAAGTCCTCCATCAGGAACCGGCCGGCCGGCTGCAGGTCCACCAGCAACGGCACGCCCGAGCCGACGCGGTCGAAGTCGTCCAGCGTCAGGTCGACGCCGAGCCGGCCCGCGATCGCGAGCAGGTGCACGACGGCGTTGGTCGAGCCGCCGATCGCCGCCAGCGCCACGATCGCGTTGTGGAAGGACGCCTTGGTCAGGAACGTGCTCGGCCGCCGGTCCTGCTCGATCAGCTCCACGACCAGCCTGCCGGTGCCGTGCGAGGCCTCCAGCAGCCTGCTGTCCGGTGCCGGGGTGCCCGCCACGCCGGGGACGACCGTGCCGAGCGCCTCGGCGACCAGTGCCATCGTCGACGCGGTGCCCATGGTGTTGCAGTGGCCGCGGCTGCGGATCATCGCCGACTCGGAGCGGGCGAACGCCTCCTGCGACAACGTGCCCGCGCGGACCTCCTCGGACAGCCGCCAGACGTCCGTGCCGCAGCCCAGGGGAGTGCCGCGGAACGTGCCGGTCAGCATCGGCCCGCCCGGCAGCACGACCGCCGGGATGTCGACGGACGCGGCCGCCATCAGCAGTGCCGGAATCGTCTTGTCGCACCCGCCGAGCAGGACCACGCCGTCGACGGGGTTCGCGCGCAGCATCTCCTCGGCCGCCATCGCGGCCATGTTGCGCCACAGCATCGCGGTGGGGCGGACGTTGGTCTCGCCCAGCGACACCACGGGCAGGTTGAGCGGGATGCCGCCCGCCTCGTACACGCCGTTCGAGACGGACTTCGCGACCTCGTCCAGGTGCGCGTTGCACGGGGTGAGGTCGGAGGCGGTGTTGGCGATGGCTATCTGCGGGCGGGAGAAGGCGTCGTCCGGAACGCCGCGGCGCATCCAGGCTCGGTGGATGTAGGCGTTGCGGTCCTGACCTGCGTACCAGTGCTCGCTGCGTAGCCCCACTGCGCGCCTCCCAAGGCCGTCCTCCTCGACCTTAGCTACATCGGCAGGTCGGGCGGCAGCTGCAGGGCGATGGTGATCAGCGAGTGGACCCGGTTCGCGATCACCGACAGCAGGCCGTGCATCTCCGGGGACGCGGCGTCGGCGGCTTCCTGGAGCGTGCGCAGGTCCGTGTCGATCTGCCCGAGCACCGCCGCGGTGTCGGCGGGACCGGCCGTGAACGCACGGGCGATGTCCTCCAGGGGAAGACCGTGGACCTCCAGGCGTTGTACGAGGTGGATGCGCTCCACGTCGTCGCCGCGGTAGAGGCGGTAGTTGCTCGCGGTGCGCTGGGCGGGGCTGATCAGGCCCAGTGTCGTGTAGTAGTCGACGGTGCGGATGCTCACGCCGGCGCGGGCGGCGAGCTCGCCGATCTTCAGCAGTGCTTCGGACATGGCGATGACCTCCCGTCACCGCGAACCATACAGTGCTACGTGCTACTGTTGGTACATGTCCGAAGAAGCCGATGTAGACGGCTGTAGTACGTGGCCGGGTGCGTCTTGTTGATCGCATCCGGCTTGCTCGCCATCGTGGCCCTCACCGTGGCCACCGGCTATTTCGTCGCGCAGGAGTTCGCGTACATGGCGGTCGACCGCGGCCGCCTGCAGCAGTTGGCCGAGGGCGGCTCGAAGGCCGCCGAACGTGCCTACCGCGTGACCCAGAAGCTCTCCTTCATGCTGTCCGGCGCCCAGTTCGGCATCACGGTGACGGCGCTGCTCGTGGGATACGTGGCCGAGCCGTTGCTCGGCACGGGCCTCGGTGTGCCGGGCTCGATGGTGATCGCGCTGGTCTTCGCGACCTTCGTGCAGATGGTGCTCGGTGAGCTCCTGCCGAAGAACCTCGCGATCGCGCGGCCCGAGAAGCTGGCCCTGGCCCTGAGCTCCTCCACGCTGCTCTACCTGAAGATCGCCGGACCGGTGATCCGGCTGTTCGACGCGGCCGCGAACCGGCTGCTGCGCGCGCTCGGCATCGAGCCCGTCGAGGAACTGCCGCAGGGTGCGACGCCCGAGGACTTCCGGCAGATCGTCGAGGAGGCGGGGGAGCAGGGACACCTCGACCCCGAGCTCACCCGGCTGCTGGAGCACGGCATCGGGTTCCGCGAGCTCGTCGCGGAACAGGCGATGACGCCCCGCGTGAACGTCCACACCGTGCGGTTCGACGAACCCGCCGCGCGCGTGGTGTCGTTGCTGGACACCGGCAACTCGCGTTTCCCGGTGGTCGGCGAGGACCTGGACGACCTGCGCGGTGTCGTCGGGCTGGCCGAGGTGCTGACGCTGCCGCCGGAGAAGCGTTCCTCGACGGAGATCGAGAAGATCGCCTCGCCCGCGCTCGTCGTCCCGGCGACGCTGCCGTTGCCCGCGGTGCTGGAGAGGCTGCGCACCGAACGCCGCCAGCTCGCCTGCGTGGTCGACGAGTTCGGCGGGTTCGCCGGCGTGATCTCGCTGGAGGACCTGGCCGAGGAGCTCGTCGGTGAGATCCACGACGAGGACGACCGAGTGGCCGAGATGATCGAGAAGGTCGGCGACGACTGGCGCGTGCCCGGCCGCATGAGGCTGGACGAGGTCGAGGACGCCACCGGCGTGGAACTCCCGGAAGACGACGCCTACGACACGGTGTCCGGTCTGGTACTGCATCAGCTGGGCAGGGTGGCCCAGGCCGGAGACGAGATCGAGATGAACGGCGTGCGGCTGGTCGTCACGACGGTGGCGCGCAACGTGCCCGACTCGGTGGTGCTGTCCCGATGAGCATCGTCATTTCCGTCGTGCTGCTGGCGTTGAACGGCTTCTTCGTGGCCGCGGAGTTCGCGTTGATCGCGGCGAAGCGGCACCGGCTGGAGCAGGCCGCCGAGACGTCACGGGCGGCGCGTGCCGCCGTGGCAGGCGTCCGCGAGCTGTCGCTGATGCTCGCGGGTGCCCAGCTCGGCATCACGCTGTGCACCCTGGGCCTGGGCGCGCTGGCCAAACCGGCCGTCGCGGACCTGCTGGAACCGGCGCTCCGCCTGACCGGCCTGCCGGAGGCGTTCGCCTACGGCATCGCGTTCGCGATCAGCCTGGTGCTGGTGGTGTTCCTGCACATGGTCGTCGGCGAGATGGCCCCGAAGTCGTGGGCCATCGCGAACCCCGAGCGGTCCGCGCTGATCCTGGCGCTGCCGTTCCGCGCGTTCGCCCGCTCGGTCCGCTGGCTCCTCAGCGGACTGAACGGCGTCACGAACTCGCTGCTGCGCCTGATGAAGGTCGAGCCGCAGGACGAGCTGGCGCAGGCGCACCGGCCGGACGACCTGCGGATGCTGCTGCGCCAGTCCGCCGAGCACGGCCTCATCCCCGAGGCCCAGCAACGGTTGCTGACGAGGATGCTGCAGGTGCAGCGCACGACCGTGAGCGAGGTGATGGTGCCGATCGAGGAGACGTCGACGGTCACCGAGCACACCACCGCACAGGAGATCGAGCGCCGCAGCCTCCAGTGTGGACGGTCGCGCTTCCCGGTCACCGACCAGCGCGGCGACTACGTCGGACTCGTGCACATCCGCGAGGCCATGCGCGCCACGGACCGCGGCGAGGACCTGCCCGCCCGCGAGCTGATGGGCCCGGTGCTGACGCTGCCCGCGTCGATGCCGGTGGCCCAGGCCGTGACGGCGATGCGCGAAGCACGAGCACAACTAGCGCTAGTCGCCGACGACTCGGCCGTGACGACGACGCGCGACGCACGAGCACAACTCACCCTGGCTGCCGATCATGCGAGTTCGCGTCGGTCCTCCGGTCGCCTCTTCGGGTCAACCGCCGAAGGCGATTCGGGCCGAAGCGGTGGCCGGACGGCCGACTTGCCGGCGAACGAGCCGCCGTCTCCGGAGGAGCGGCCAATTTCCGGTATTGCCGCACTCGAAGACCTCCTCGAAGAGCTGATCGGCGACTTCGAGGACGAAACCGACACCCGTCCGGTCGGCGTCCGCTGACCGGAGTTTCCCAGGGAGGAAACACACATGTTCAAACGGATGCTCAGCGCCTTCGGCGTCGGCGGCCCGTCGGTCGACACGGTGCTGGACTCGCCGCACGCCACGCCCGGCCAGCTCGTCACCGGGCAGGTGCGCATCCAGGGTGGCAGCGCGGACGCCGAGATCGGCCAGGTCGTGCTGTCGCTCGTCACCCGCGTCGAGGTCGAGCACGGTGACCACGAGTACGGCGGCGTGTCGGAGTTCCTGCGGGTCGTCGTGCAGCAGGGTGTGCGGGTCGGGGCCGGTCAGCTGGTCGCGATCCCGTTCCAGCTGCCGATCCCGTGGGAGACCCCGATCACCGCGGTCGGCGGCGGCCAGCTGCCCGGCATGACCGTGGGCGTGCGGACCGAGCTCGTGATCGCGGGCGCGCCGGACAAGGGCGACCTCGACCCGATCCTGGTCCACCCGCTGCCGTCGCAGGACGCGGTGCTGAACGCCTTCGGGCAGCTCGGGTTCTCGTTCCGCAGCGCGGACGTCGAGGCCGGCCGCCTGCACGGCGTGCCGCAGGAGCTCGGTTTCTACCAGGAGATCGAGTTCTTCCCGCCGGCCCAGTTCGCCGGTGCCGTCCAGCAGGTCGAGCTGACGTTCGTGGCGTCGCCGCACGAGCTGTTCGTGATCCTGGAGGCCGACAAGCGCGGCGGGATGTTCTCGTCGGGCGGTGACGCGTTCGGGCACTTCCGGCTCTCGCACCAGGAGGCGCAGGTCGCCGACTGGGCTTCGTCCATCAACGGGTGGCTGTCCCAGGTGGCGCAGCGTGGCGGCGGCATGCACGGCTACGGCCAGCACGGTCACCACGGCGGCCACCACGGCCGGGGCGGCATGGGCATGGGCACGGTCGTCGCGGCCGGTGCCGCCGGTGTCGTCGGCGGCATGGTCGTCGGCGAGATGATGGACGACGCGTTCGAGGACTTCGGCGACTTCGGCGGCGAGTGACTTCAGCGGTGAGTGACTGAGTTTCCGTTTGCGTTCCTCCTCCCGGGGTAACCGCGTCGTGCGTCAAGCAGTCGGCGTTGTTACCCCGGTGGATGGAGGGCGGTGACGACGTGATTGCGCTTGATTACGCGCTTAGGGTCACGCGGGAACTGGGCTTGAGCGGTGAGTCCTCGTGCGTGGACCAGCTCAAGCCTCTGCGGGTGTACATAGCCGTGGACGGCCGGTTGCCCGGACATCCCGACCGCGATGTCGCCCTGCTGTGGACCGAGTGCCACGGGTGGGCGATCGCTCTTGAGGACGGTGCCGAGCTGACCGTGGTGGCCCATCTGGGTGGAGCCGTGGAGCCGCCGCCTCGCACTGTCGCCCGCTGGGTGCGGCGTCAGTTCGCCAACACCAGCTCATCGGACGTCGCGAGTCCGGCGGTGCACGCCGGTCAGGTGGCCTGACCGAACGCCGAAAGGTCCGTCGCGCCCGTGATCAGGTGGGCACGACGGACCTTTGTGAGCGGGATCAGCCGACGCTGACCGGCTCCTGCCTGTCCTTCTTCTCGATCTCGTCGAGCGCGGTGCCCTCGACGTCGAGCTCCGGCAGCCAGCGCAGGAACTTCGGCAGCCACCAGGCGCGCTCACCGAGCAGGGCGAGTGCGGCCGGCACGAGCACCATGCGGACCACGAACGCGTCCACGAAGATGCCGACGGCCAGGGCGAAGGCGATCGACTTCACGGTCGCCTCGCCGGCGGGGACGAAGCCCGCGAACACCGAGAACATGATCAGTGCGGCGGCCACGACGACCGGCGCTGCCTGGCGGAAGCCCGTGGTGATGGCCTCGATGGGCTTGGCGCCGCGGTGGTGCGCCTCGTGCATCCGGGACACCAGGAAGATCTGGTAGTCCATGGCGAGGCCGAACAGGATGCCGATCACCAGGATCGGTGTGAGGCTGATCAGCGGGCCGGTGCTGTCGAGGTTCACCGCGCCGGCGAGCCAGCCCCACTGGAACACCGCGACCGTGGCACCGAGCGACGCGCCGATGGTGAGCAGGAAGCCGAGCACGCCGACCAGCGGCACGAGCAGCGAGCGGAAGACCAGGATCAGCAGCACGAGCGCCAGGCCGACGACGACCGCGAGGTAGATCGGCAGGGCCTTGTCCAGGGACGTGGCCACGTCGACGCTGACCGCGGTGGCGCCGGTGACGTAGGCCTTGCCGCCCTCCACACCGGACAGTTCGGCGCGCAGGTCGGCGACGAGCTTCTCGGTCTCCACGGTGTCCGGGCCGGACTTCGGGATCACGGTGACCAGCGCGGACTTGCCGTCCTGGCTCGGCTGGGCCGGCGTCACCATGGCGACGTCGGACAGCTTCTGGATCGGCTTGGACGCCTCGGTGGCCGTCGCGGCGGCGCCGTCACCCTCGAACAGGACGATGATCGGGCCGTTGAAGCCCTCGCCGAAGCCCTTCGCGAGGATCTGGTCGGCGCGTTCCTGCGTGGAGCCGGTCGGCGGCTTCTGGATCAGCGTGGTGTCCATGGACGCCACCGGGATCGCGACGATGCCGAGCGCGACGACCGAGAGCAGCAGCGCGACGACGCGGTTGCGGGTGACCGCACCGCCCCAGCCGCGGATGACACCGCGGTCCTTGGGCTCCGAGGCCTCGGCCGCACGTTCCTTGCGCGTGAGCACGCGGCGGCCGAGCAGGCTCAGCACCGCGGGGACCAGCGTGATGGCGATCAGAACCGAGACGACGATCGTGGCGGCGGCGGAGACGCCCATCTGCGTGAGGAACGGGATGCCCGCGATCGCGAGGCCCACGAGCGCGATCACCACGGTGAGCCCGGCGGTGACGACGGCGGACCCGGCGGTGCCGACCGCGGTCGCGACGGCGTGGCCCACGTCGGAACCGCGGCGCAGCTCCTGGCGGTAGCGGTTGATGATGAACAACGCGTAGTCGATGCCGACCGCGAGTCCCAGCATCGAGGCGAGGATCGGCGTGGTCGACTGCAGGTCCATGAACCCGGTGGCGATCGTGATGCCGAGCGTGCCGATGCCGACGCCGATACCGGCGCTGAGCAGGTTCATGCCCGCGGTCACGAGCGAGCCGTAGGTCAGCGCGAGCACGACCAGCGCCAGCACGACACCGATGGCCTCGGTGGGCCCGCCGACGTGCGGCGTCTCCTGCATCGCGGTGCCGGTGACCTCGACGGTCAGGCCGGCCGCACGCGCCTTGTCGACGGCCTTGGTCAGCTCGGCGCGCTGCTCGGCGGTGACCTCACCCGGCTTCACGTCGTAGGTGACGGTGCTGTAGCCGACGTTGACGTCGCGGTTGACGCTGGGCGCCGCCGGGTCGAGCGGGTTCGTCGCCGACCGCACGCCCTTCAGCGCGGACTCGTCGGCCACCAGGTCGGTGATCGCCTTGACGTGCTGCGGCAGCTTCTGACCGTCCGGAGCCTGCACGACGACCTTGGCCGACGCGGTCTCACCGGAGCCGAACTTCTCCTGGATGCGCTCCAGGGCGGTGGTCGACTCCTGGCCGGGGATGGACATCGAGTTGGACGTCTCACCGCCGAGCGTGAACGCGCCGACACCGGAGCCGATCAGCACGAGCAGCCAGATCAGGACGACGGGGAGACGGCGCCGGTAGGTGCCCATTCCCAGTTTGTAGAGCAGTTTCGCCATGATGGTCAGGCCTCCTGGTGCCCGAGTGCGTCGTAGCAGGTAGCGAGGATCAAGGGACGCCAGGTCGTCTTGTCACCCTCCTGGTTGGCCAGAAGGGTGAGCACGGCCATGGCGCTCAGCGCGCCGACGATCCGGATCGCGCGGGGCAGTTCTTTCTCGGGGTCGATGACGAACATCTCGTTGAGGAGCAGCTCGTCCTGCGCCTGCTGCGGGTCCTCACCGGGCGCCGTCATCGTCCGGAACAGCAGCGAGACCAGTCCTGGCCGGTCCAGTGCGTGGTCGGTCAGCAGTTCCAGCGCCCGCCGGTCCCGCTCGGGCCCGGCGGGCAGCGGCGAGACCTGGTCGAGAACGTGCATCGTGAGCACACGGCTCTGCTCCCACGCCGCTTCGAAGAGAGCGTCCTTGCTCGGGAAGTGGTGCAGGAGGCCGGCCTTGGACAAGCCGACAGCGTCCGCGAGCGACTTCAACGAGGTCTGCTCGAAGCCGTGCCGCGCGAAGAGCGCGGCGGCGGCGTCGAGGATCTTCTCGTCGACCCCGGTCCTGGGCTGTCGTGGCATGAATTCGACTTTACGGCGTTCACCGACCGATTCGGTAGGTTTACCGACCGAAATGGTCGGTGGCGTTCGTCACCACAATGGGTGAGTGATCGAGATGCAGGCGGTCGTCGAGGTGACCGGTGGTGACGTCGTTGCCCTGTCCGGGCGGGACGGAGGTGCGTGACACCGGGGCCGGGGTGCGGGTCGGACCCGGCTGCTGCGCCGGGCTGGAGAGCTGGCGCGAGCGGGCGAGGCTGCTCGACGGCGAGGTGCCGTGGCTCGGGCATTCGCCGACATCCGGAGTGGAGTTCGCCGCCGGGTGGTGAGAGTGCGGCCGGACGAGGAGAGCCGTGAAGCCGCACGGCCTGGGCGGCGCGCTGGCCGCGCGGTTCGACGAGGACTTCGTCATCAGCGCGCCTCTGTGAGAATGGGCCGATGTTCGTCTTCGACGCGGAACTCTGGATCTGGGACGCCCGCCGCACGGATACCTGGACCTTCGTGACGCTGCCCGAGGACGTCTCGGACCAGATCCGCGACATCGCCACGCCCGGTGCCGGCTTCGGCGCGGTCAAGGTGCGCGTCGGGGTCGGCGCGAGCAACTGGTCGACGTCGGTGTTCCCGGACAAGCAGTCCGGTTGCTACGTGCTGCCGATCAAGGCGGCGGTGCGCAAGAAGAACGGCGTCGGGCCGGGTGACGTCGTCGAGGTGACCGTCGAGGTCGTCTAGAGGGTCCAGTCGATGTCGGCGTAGATCGCGGCGTGGTCGCTGGCCGCGTGCACCTCGTTGGTCATGGTTTCGTAGACGTCCCAACGGTTCTTCGTGCGCGGGCCGCGCCACACGCCCTTGCGGAAGATGCCGCCGCCGGTGGCCTTCGCGAACAGTTCGGGGGTGAGCAGGACGTAGTCGATCTTGCCCTTCTCGTTCACGCCGCGGTACGTGCCCATGCGGTGGTCCCAGTCGAAGTTCTCGTGCTCGCTGATGTCCCGCAGGCCCGTGCGCTGGAACAGCGGGCGCAGCGCTTCGCTGTCCGCGGTGTCGTTGAGGTCGCCGACGACGGCGATGTGCTCGTGGCCCTCGTCGCGCAGCCGGTTCACGATGCGGGCGATGCGGACCGACTGGCGGAACCGGCGGCGGGCGCCGATCGGGTCGCCGGGAGCGCCGTAGCCCTTGGACTTCAGGTGGTTCACGAGCAGGACGACCTCGGGGCCGGCGGGGGTGCGGACGTGGTACTCGGCGCAGTCGCGGGAGAAGATGACGCCCGAGCTGTCCTTCGCGTACACGTGCGTGCGGATCGTGATGACCTGATGTTCGTCCCGTGTGAGCAGTCCGACGTTGATGCCGCGCTCGTCGTTGCCGTCGATGAGGTGGACTTCCTCGTACGGGGTCCAGCCGACGTGCTTGAGCATGCTGGCGGAGAACATGTGCAGCAGTTCGCGCGACTCGGCCTCGACCACGCCGAGGACGTGGGCGCCGACGTCGCGCATCACCTGTGCGGTGTGGCGCGTGGCGAGTTCGCTGATGGGTTCGGTGGTGAGCTCCACCCAGCCGACCCAGGACTCGCGACCGCTTGCCACGACTGAGGTTTCGCCGGTGCGGTGGCGCGCGAGGAACCGGCCGCGGATGCGTCGCAGGATCGCGTACTTGCTGCGGTCACTCCTGAGCAACTCCAGTGTCGCCAGGTGTTCCTTGAGCTCTTCCTTGACTTCCGGCAGGTAGGTCTCGGCGGCGATGAGTTCGTTGAAACGGGCGTGGGCGGCCAGGATCGGAGCCGCGTGCTTGGTCGCGTTGCGGCCCATGACCTTCGGGCGCTCGAACATGTTCTCCACGTTGAACGAACCGATTCGCGTGGTGCTCACACACTCCAGGGTCGCATGTGGAGGAACGTGTTCGCCCTGGTCCGCTCGGGTGATCTTTCACTGCGCCGATGGTGGAGGGCCCCCGTGGCTGGGCTGCCGGAAGGTGGTGGGGCCCTCCAGGTATCGGCTGCTACCCGATCACGGGCAGCTGGCGCGGTTCAGGATCGACACCTTGTTCGGGTTGCCGTTGTCGATCTCCTTGCTGGACTTCTTCTTCGCGGGAGCCACGAAGCACTTGTTGAAGCGCTCGCCGCTCTCTCGCACGAACTCCAGCTCGATCGCGCGAGCCTGGTTGCAGTGGTTGTTGTAGTAGACCGTCGTGGTGACGCTGCCGTCGCCCCAGGAGATGTTGATCTTCTGGTCGGCCGGCGAGACGCACTTGGCCGACTTGCGGTGCACCGCCTGGACGGACACGTCACCGGAGGTCTCCGCGCCGGCCGTCACGGGAGCGATCCCCGTCAGTGCGAGCCCCAGACCCGCGGCGGCCAGTACGAGATTGCGAGACTTCACGAAATACCCCTCGATCTTTCTATTTCGGGAGATGTCCCTGCGAGCCGTTCGGCCCGCGACCACGACGTTGCCCTTTTGATCAAGGACGAACCTAGGATGAACCTTGAATCCACTGGCTGAGGGGTGATCTTGGAGTTCGGGCTGCTCGGTGCCGTCGAGGTGCGCGACCGGGGTGAGGTGGTCGAGATCGGCCACGTCCGGCAACGGTCTGTGCTGGTCGCGCTGCTGGTGGAGGAGGGACGGCCGGTTCCGGTCGACCGGCTGCTCGACCGCGTCTGGGGTGAACGGGCGCCGCTGCGAGCGCGCGAGACGCTGTACGGCTACGTGTCCAAGCTCCGCAAGCTGCTCGATCTCGACATCGAGCGCTCACCGGCGGGATATCGGCTCGAAGTAGATCCATCACGAGTGGATTTGTTCCGCTTCAGGGCTTTTGTACGTGATCGCGACTTCGACGCCGCACTCGGGCTGTGGCGCGGAGAGGCGCTCGACGGGCTCGAGTCGCCGTGGTTCGACGCGCTGCGCGAGAGCCTGCACGCCGAACGCCTCGCCGCCGAACTGGACCGCAACGACGTGGCGCTCGCGGACGGCCGGCACGCCGCGCTGCTGCCGTCGTTGCGGCAGCTGGCCGACGCACTGCCGCACGACGAACGCCTTGCCGCGCAACTGATGCTGGCGTTGCACCGGTCGGGCAACGACGCGGAGGCGTTGCGGCACTACGAGATCGTGCGCCGCCGCCTCGCCGACGAGCTCGGCGCCGACCCGAGCAGGCCGTTGCAGGACGTGCACCAGCGGATCCTCGTCGGCAGTGTGGAGGAACGCCCTGCCGGTCCACGTCAGCTGCCCGCACCGCACCCGTGGTTCACCGGTCGCACCGGTGAGCTCGCCGCGCTGGATTCGCCCGGCACGGTCGTGATCACCGCGATCGGCGGGACGGGCGGCATCGGCAAGACCGCGCTGGCGCTGCACTGGGCACATCGGCACCTCGACGAGTTCCCGGACGGCCAGCTCTACGTGAACCTGCGCGGCTTCGACCCGTCCGCCGAGCCGACGCCGCCCGAGACCGTGCTGCGCGAGTTCCTGGAGGCGCTGGGGGAGGAGACCATCCCGGTGGGCCTGGACGCACGGGCCGCGCGCTACCGCAGCGTGGTCGCGGGGCGGCGCCTGCTGGTGGTGCTCGACAACGCCCGCTCGACGGAGCAGGTCGTGCCGCTGCTGCCCGGCTCCGACGCGACGGTGCTGGTCACGAGCCGCCTCAAGCTCGCGGGGCTGGTGGCCGCGCACGGAGCGCGGTCCGTGTCGCTGGACGTGCTGCACGCGGCCGACGCCCGCGAGTTCCTCGTGGCGAGGCTGGGCGCCGAGCGCGTGGCGGCCGAACCCGCTGTGGTCGCCGACCTGGTGAGCTGGTGCGGCGGACTGCCGCTGGCGCTGTCGATCGTCGCCGCGCGGGCCGCGATGGAACCGGACTTCCCCCTGGCCGCGTTCGCCGCGGAACTGCGTGAGCAACCCCTGGACGCGCTGGACGCGGGCGAGATCGGCACGAACCTGCGGGCGGTGTTCTCCTGGTCCGTGGCGGCGCTCTCGGACGAGGCGGCGCGCGCGTTCGGCCTGCTCGGCACCGCCGGCACCGCGGACGTGAGTCTCGCGGCAGCGGCGGCGCTGCTCGACCGCCCCGTCACGCGGGCGCGAATGGTGTTGCGGGAGCTGGAGAACGCGCACCTGGTGCAGCAGCACGTGCCCGGCCGGTACCGGATGCACGACCTGGTCGGCCTGTACGCGGCGGACCTCCCCGCCGATCCGGGGTCGCGGCTCGCCGACTTCTACGCCGCCACCGCACGGGCCGCCGCGCTCACGCTGGAGCCGCACAAGGTGTTGCCGGAGCGCGAAAGCGGCCACGCGCTCACCTTCGACACCAACGCGGAGGCGATGGCCTGGTTCGACGCCGAGCACGCCTGCCTGATGACCGAACAGCGACAAGCGCTGGGGCGCAAGGACTTCGACGCGACGTGGCTGATCGGCCGCGCGCTGAACAACTACCACCTCCGGCGGGGCCGCACCTCCGACGACATCGTCGCCTGGCTGACGGCGTTGCGCGCCGCGGAGGCGCTGGGAGACCCGATCAAGCAGTCCACCGCGCACAGGTGTCTCGGCGCCGACTACATCGAGATGGGCCGGGCATCGTTGGGGCACAGCCACTTCGAACGCGGCCTGGAACTGGCCGCGGGCACCGGCGACCACGAGGCGCACGGCGGCGCGCACCGGGCGATCGCGTGGGCGGCGGAGTTCGTGGGCGACCTGGAGAGGGCGCTGGAGCACTCGCTCGCCGCGCTGGAGGAGTTCCGCGCGGCCGGGACGGAGATCCGCGTCGCCGAGTCGCTGAACGAGGTCGGCTGGCGCTACGCCTGCCTGGGCCGCTACGCCGAGGCCCGCACGTTCTGCGAGGAGGCCATGCTCCTCAACGACAAACTCGGACACGCCGAGGGCTGCGCGGCCACCCTCGACAGCCTCGCGCACATCGCGCACCACGACGGCCGCCACGCCGACGCCGTCGCGCACTACGGCGAGGCGCTGGCGCTGTACCGGGAGCTGGACAACTCCGCCGAGCAGGCCGTTGTCCTGGAACACCTGGGCGACGTGCACGCTGCGGCGGGGGAGACCGAGCAGGCGCGCGAGCAGTGGGTCCGGGCGTTGGAGCTGTACCGGGAACAGGGTCGCGACACGCAGGCCGCGGCCCTCGAAGCACGGCTCTAGACGCGGCTCATCTGGCGGCCGCTCTCGATCAGCTCGTCGGTGAACGAGTCGAGCGCCTGCCCGAAGTCGCGCTGGTCCGGCTCGTGCCAGTCCTCCAACTGGTCGAGCAGCCAGCACCGCCACGCCTGCACGAGCTGGGCGAAGACGTCCGCGCCCCGGTCGGTGAAGCGGTAGCCGTCGTCGCCGAACGCCAGGTGCCCCGACCGCACCAGGGCCTGCGCGGTCGGTTCGAAGATGCCGCCGGGCACCTTCGTCATCTCCGCGATCTCGTCGAGCGTGGCCACGCCGTCGTCCGTCGACGCGCGGTACACCCGGCCGAGCAGCCACGCCTGTTCCAGCGGCAGGCCGACGCCGGACCGCCGCAGCACCGCCGGGCCGGGGTCCTCGTCGGACCTCGCCACCACGGTGGACACCAGTGTGCGCAGCTCGTCGTAGGAGTTCGACGGCGGTGCGGCGAAGCTCTCGCCCACGCCGCTGTTGCCGGCCGCGGCGGCACGGGACGTGTCGCGCAGCTGCACCTGCGGCAGGAAGAACGCGACGGCCAGGGCCACGAGCCCGATCGGCGCGGCGAACAGGAACATCATCTGCACGGTCTCGGCGTACCCGGCGACGATCGGCGTCCTCAGGGCGTCCGGCAGCGCGTGGACGGCGGCGGGGCTCGCGATGGCGCGCGGGTCGACGCCCTGGGGGACCACCAGGTGTTTCGGCAGCTGGTTCGCGTAGATCGTGCCGAAGATCGCGACACCGAACGAGCTGCCCATCGTGCGCAGGAAGCTGATGCCGGACGTGGCGACGCCGAGGTCGGTGTAGTTCGTGGTGCTCTGCACGACGATCACCGGCACCTGCATCACCAGGCCGATGCCCGCGCCCAGCACCATCATGAACGCGCCCATCTCCCAGTAGCTGGTCGACGCGTCCAGCAGGGACAGCAGGAACAGGCCGATGGTGAGCCCGACCGAGCCGATCAGCGGGAAGATCCGGTACTTGCCGGTGCGGCTGATCGTGTTGCCGGTGAGCAGCGCCGTGGCCATGAGCCCGGCGATCAGCGGCAGCATCCACAGCCCCGATGCGGTGGCCGACTCGCCGCGCACGTACTGCAGGTAGATCGGCAGGTAGGTGATGCCTCCGAGCATCGCGAACCCGACGACGAAGCTCAGGATGCCCGAGACCGTGAACACCCTGCTGCGGAACAACCTCATCGGCAGCATCGGCTCGGCCGCCCGCTGTTCCACCAGCACGAACGCGACCAGCAGCACGATCGAGCCGGCCGCCATCCACAGGATCGTCGGTGACGTCCACGCGTACTCGGTGCCGCCCCAGCTCGTGACCAGCGTCAGCCCGGTCGCCGCCAGCGCGATCAGCGCGATGCCGACGTAGTCGATCTTCGGGCGGCCCTCCGCCCTGGTGGTGGGCAGCGCGGCGATCGCCACCAGCACCACCGCGATGCCGAGCGGGATGTTCACGTAGAACGCCCAGCGCCAGCTCAGGTGGTCGACGAACAACCCGCCGAGCAACGGCCCGGCGACCGTCGCGATGCCGAACACCGCGCCCGCGAACCCCTGGAACTTGCCGCGTTCCTTCAACGGCACGACGTCCGCGATGATCGCCGTCGAGGTGACCATCAACCCGCCGGCACCCAGCCCCTGCACCGCGCGGAACGCGATGAGCATGCCCATCGACTCCGACCAGCCCGCGAAGAACGACCCGACCAGGAACAGCGCGACGCTGATGACGAACGTCTTCTTGCGCCCGTAGAGGTCGCCGAACTTGCCGATCAGCACCGTCATGATCGTCTCGGCGAGCAGGTACGACGTCACCACCCACGACAGGTGCGCGCCGCCACCCAGGTCGGCCACCATCGTGGGCAGCGCGGTGGACACGATGGTCTGGTCCAGAGCTGCCAGCAGCATGGCGAGCAGGACGGCCGCGACGACCAGGTTCCGCCTGCGGGTGTCGATCATCTCGGGCACGCAGGCGATGGTCGCGCAGGTCGGGCCGGCTCGCAGGGGGAGGAACACGATGGGGGCCAAGGCCGCGCTGGTGGCGTTCGGCGACGTGCGGGCGGCGTTGCGAGGCGGTGGTGTGCCGGAGCACGTCCTGGAGTTCGTGGGGAGCGTCCGCTGAAGGTGTTCGCCCAGCACTCCGGTTCGGGATGGCTGGCGTTCGCCGAGTGGTCGGTGGACGGCACGCTGCTCAGGTCGCACCACGCCGAGCCGCACGACCAGTGCGAACTCGCGGACTCGGTGGCGTTGGAGATGTTCGGCTTCACGGCGGAGAGCCCGCCGGACGACGTCGTGCTGCATGCGGCGGATGACGATCGGGCCGGACGGCTCGCTGGTCCCGGTCACCGAGCCGTCCTAGGCTCGGGAGAGATCACCCGAAGGAGGCCGTCTTGATCTTCATCACCGCCAAGTTCCGCGTCCTGCCCGAGCACGCGCAGGCCTGGCCCGAGATCAGCAGGAGCTTCACCGAGGCGACCCGCGCCGAACCCGGCTGCCTGTGGTTCGACTGGTCGCGCAGCCTCGACGACCCGAACGAGTACGTGCTGGTCGAGGCGTTCCGCGACGGTGACGCGGGTGGGGCCCACGTGCAGTCGGACCACTTCAAGGCCGCCCAGGCGGAACTGCCGCAGTACCTCGCGGAGACGCCGCGCATCGTCAGCCAGATGGTCGAGCAGGACGACTGGTCGGAGCTCGGCGAGATGGAGGTTGCGCCACGCGGGTGAGCCTTGCCCGGATCGTTTGGCGCAGGTGGTTCCTCCGCCCAGGATGGCGCCATGGACGCCTTCGTGGAGTTGTCCGCCGAGCTGACCGGGTTCTCGGCGGAGGAGCTGAGGTCGACCGGACTGGTCGAGCAGTACCGCGCGCTGGCCGGCGGCGCGACGGAGAACGAGATCATCCAGCTCTGGTACACGGGGGTCTGGCGAGGGGTGATCCCGGACGAGCGCGCCTACGCCGAGGGCCTGGCGTGGAAGGCGGTCGGGGTCGCTCCGCCGGGCACCCGGGGTCCCGGGTTCGGCAGCTGGGAGCAGAGACCCCGGAGCAGCGCCCGGTGAGGGCCGTGGTCGTCGGCGCGGGGTTCGCCGGCTCGCTCATCGCGAAGGTGCTGGGGGACAACGGGTTCCGCGTGCTCGTGCTGGAGGCGGGCGCGGAGGTGAACGACGACGCGGTCGGCAGGTTCCGCACGGCGCTCGTCAAGTCACCGCTGAAGCCCTACCGCAGGACCGCCGCCGCGCCGTCCAGCGACTACCTGATCAACACCGGGCCGTTCGCCTACTCGAGCCCGTACCTGCGGATGAACGGCGGCACCGGCACCGCCTGGACCGGGATCACACCCCGGATGCACCCCGACGACTTCCACACCGCCGACCTCGGGCGCGGCCGGGACTGGCCCCTGAGCTACGCCGACCTGGAACCCTCGTACCGGGCCGCGGAGTGGGAGATCGGGATCGCGGCCGACGCCGACGAGCAACGGCAGCACCTGCCCGTCGCGGACGGCTACCGCTATCCCATGCACGCCCTGCCCCGCACGTACCTCGACCACGCCATCGCGTCCGTTGTGGACGGTGCGAGCATCGACGGCCGCGAACTGCTCGTCGTCGGCACACCGCAGGCGCGCAACGGGGTTCCCGTGAGCGGCTATCAGCCGGACGGGCACCGGTGCACCGGCTACGCGAGCTGCGTGCCGGTCTGCCCGGAGAACGCCAAGTACACACCGCATCGCACGCAGAAGCGGTGGCCCGCGAACGTCGAACTGCGCACGCGCTGCGTGGTGAACCGGGTGCACGCCGACGAGTTCGGGCGCGTCACGAAGGTCAGCTACCAGCGCTACGAGGACGACACGTCCGGCAGGCACACCCGGCACGACGAGGAGGCGGACGTCGTCGTCCTCGCCGCGCACGCCATCGAGAACGCCAAGCTGCTGCTCATGTCCGGGCTCGCGAACAGCAGCGACCAGGTCGGCCGCAACCTGATGGACCACCCCGCGCTGCTGACGTGGGCGCTGATGCCGCAGGCGATCGGCCCGTTCCGCGGACCGGGCTCGACGACGGGCATCGAGGCTTTCCGCAGTGGTCCCGAACGCGGCGCGCGGGCGCCGTTCCGCATAGAGATCGGCAACTGGGGCTGGGGCTGGTCGGCCGGCAGTCCCGACTCCGACACCGCGGAGTTCGCCGCGGCGGGGTTGCGCGGCAAGGCTTTGCGAGAGGCGGTGGCGGACCGCGTCGGCCGTCAGTTCACGCTCCAGTTCGAGATCGAGCAGGAGGCCGACCCGGCGAACCGCGTGACGCTCGACCACGCGCACCGCGACCCGCTCGGCAACCCGCGCCCGTCGATCCACTACGGACTGTCCGACTACGTGAAGGACGGCCTGCTGGCCGCGAAACGGGTCTCGGACCGGATCTTCGAGATGCTCGGCGCCGACGACCACACCTCGTACAAGCCCGACGAGGAACGGTACTTCGAGCACGACGGGGAACCGCTGCGGTACTGGGGAGCCGGGCACGGCGGTGGCACGCACGTCATGGGCGCCTCGCCGCGCGACTCCGTCGTGGACCAGTGGCAACGCTGCTGGGACCACCCGAACCTGTACGCGGTGGGGTGCGGCAGCATGCCGTCGCTCGGCACGTCCAACCCGTCGCTGACGATGGCCGCCCTGGTCCTGCGCACCGCGGACCACCTCGTCGCCACGTGCCGGACGGGACCGGTGCCGCGCTCGCCGGACCAGCAGGATCGCGGCCGCCACCGCGATGATGACGACGCCGTTGCCGAACGCCCAGCGCGGGCTTGGGCGCACGCGTGACGACGGCCAGGACCACCGCCAGCGGCGCCCACGGCAGGTAGTAGTAGATCGGGCTGCCCGCGGCGAACACGCCCACGAGCGAGCCGGGCCGCGGGTCCGCCAGCAGCTGCGGATTCCACACGATCTGTTCGTAGAGGTTGCCGAACAGCCACATGCCGAGCAGGGGGACGACCAGCCGCGAAAGTCTCACCGGGCCATCATGGCGAAAATGTCGAAAGCTCCGTGACGCCGATCGACGCAGGGGTGGCAGCGGACGCTGCCAGTCGACAACGAGGAGAGAAACATGCGGTTCATGCTCATGCACCGGGTCCCGGAGGACGACCCGGCCTCGTGGGAGCCGAATCCCGAGCTCATCGAGCGGATGAACGCGTTCGTCGAGAAGCTGACGGCGGACGGCGTCATGCTCGGCGCCGAGGGCGTGCAGCAGCAGGGTGCGGTGGTGCGCAGGCGCGGTGCGGCGATCAAGTCGACCGACGGGCCGTTCGCCGAGGCCAAGGAGGTCGTCGGCGGGTTCCTGCTGATCGGCGCGAAGGACCTCGCGGAGGCCACCGCCGTCGCCGAGGAGTACATCACCTGCTTCGCGGGCGTCGAGGAGATGTCGGTCGAGGTGCGGCGGGTCGCCGAGGCGGAGGACATCGAGCCCTACCTGGCCAAGTAGGCCAGTTCGACGACGAACCACTCGCCGTCGAGCCGGCACGGTCCCCCCGGGTGGAGCCGCACGTCCTCACCGTCCAACGCGACGAGAACGTGCGGCCCCTCCAGGTCCGGGGTCGCGTCCGCGACCGTGCGCACGCCGACGTCGTCGGGACGGACGTCCAGCGGCTCGGGCAGGTTCTCGCCGAGGTCCTTCAGCTCGACCAGCCGGTTGCGGTAGAAGGTCGTGCCGATGTTCGTGAGCCGGTGCACGGGCGACACGGGCCGGTACACGAAACCGCCGCGGTGCTCGGAGATGAACCGCGGCTCGCTGCCGTCGAGCCAGTCCATGCGGCCTTCCGAGCCCTCGATGCTGAGCACGACGTACGGGTTGTGGTGCAGGTGCCACGGGTGGGTCTCGCCCGGTTCGAGCGTCACCTCCCACACGCGGACCACCGGATCGTCGTGCAGCACGCGCCGGCCGACGTCGACGAGCACGATCTCCTCAGCGGACGGTGAGATCACGACGTCACCCCGCAAGGTGCACCTCCCGCAGATAGCGGTCCTGGACCGACCGCCACGACGCGGCGGTCCACGGTTCGATGTGGGCGATGTGCGCGTCCGGCCTGACCAGGACCACCGTGTCACCGAAGCGCTCGCGCACCGTGTCGCCGGGATCGAAGTAGGCACGGGAACGCAGGTCCGGCGCGTCCCACCGGCTCACCACCACCTGCTTCAGGCCGGGAGGCCCGTCAGCGGGGAGGAACGGACGGCGGCGCGCGTCGGTGAGGTGCAGCGCGACGAACGAGTCGCGGCACAGCTCGTGCAGGTGGACCGGGCCGCGCCGGCCGAACACCCGCAGGTCCGGGATCCTGTCGCCGGCCTGCGGCGGGCCCGAGCGCGTCATCGACCAGTCCGCGCCCAGCCGCACGCCGAGCAACGTCCGGGTCATCGCGTCCCGCCATCCGGCGACGGAGTCCGAACGCCGGTCCATCACGGCACGGGCCGCCTCCGCCATCGCGCCGGAACCGTGCACGGCCACCGGCTTCTGCTCGGCCTCGTAGCCCTCCAGCAGCTTCTCGCCGGCCCAGCCGCGCAGCACCCACGCGAGGCGCCACGGCAGGTTGGACGCGTCCAGCACGCCGGTGTTCAGTCCCAGCGCCCACATCGGCGTGATCAGGTGCGCCGCGTCGCCCAGCAGGAACACCCGGCCGTCGCGCCACCGCGACGCCACCCGGTGGTGGACGGTGTAGACGTTGCTGCCCAGCACCTCCACCGAGTCCACCTCGCCGATGAAGTGCCGCGCCTTGTCGCGCAGCTCGTCCGGTGACGGCGCGTCCCGGCCGGGCGTCAGCGGGAACACGAACCGCCAGCAGTGCGGCTGCCGGACGAGGACCATCCACTCCTCGCGGTCGCCGAAGTAGGCGAGGTACGGGTAGTCGCGCGGATTGCGGACGTCGAGGTCGCACACCAGGTCGACCAGCGCGTACCGCTGCTCCAGCGTGTGCCCCTCGACCTCGACGCCGAGCCGTTCCCGCACGGTCGACCGCCCGCCGTCGCAGGCCAGCACGTGCGACGCCTCGAACGCGACGATTCCATCCGGAGTGGACAGTCGCAGGGTGACGCCGTCGTCGTGCTGCGAGAAGTCCACCAGCCGATGCCTCATCCGCACCGTGCCCGGCGCGCGTTCCTCCAGCACCGACGCCAGCACGGGCTCCAGCTCGTGCTGCGGAACGTTGACGACGAACGGGAACCGCGTCTCGCCGGCCAGCGCGGAGGTCAGCACGCTCCCGGTCGACGTCCCGGTCGCCCGGTCCACCTCGCCGATCTCGTCGAGCCGCAGCGACGCCTCCAGCACCGGCCCCAGCGCGTCGTACCGGTCCAGCACCTCCAGCGTGCGCGTCAGGACCGTGCCCGCCTTGGTGTCGCTCGACAGGTCGGCCCCGGCCTCGAAGACGACGACCGGAACACCGTGCGCGACCAGGCCCAGCGCGGTGATCAGGCCGACCGGACCGGCGCCGATCACGGCCACCGGACCATCGGACGTGTTCATGAACCCTCCCCGACCCCTATGTTCGAGCATCAGGGTGCCTTCGGGGGAGGGAACATGAGGAAAGCGTTTTCAGTCTTGCTCGCCGTCGCGCTGGCCGTGACGGCCTGTTCGTCGCCGGCCGAGCACACGGCTCCGGCCAAGGTCAGCTATCTGACGTCGTTCGGCTCGTTCGGGCGTGACGCGTACGTGTACGTGGCCAAGGAGAAGGGGTTCTTCGAGCAGGCCGGTCTTGACGTCACGATCACGCCGGGCACCGGCAGCGTCGACGTCCTGAAGCTGGTCGCGACCGGCCGGGCCGACTTCGGCATCGCCGACTTCACCGCCACCGCGATCACCCTCGCCAAGGAGAAGCTGCCGATCTCCGTGATGGCGGCGATCCAGCAACGGTCGCTGGCCGCGATCGTGGCGTTGGAGGGCGGTGGGATCAGCAGGCCGGCCGACCTGGAGGGCAAGAAGATCGGTGACCAGCCCGGTTCGACGAACCAGGTGATGTTCCCGGTCTACGCCAAGGCTGCGGGCATCGATCCGGCGAAGGTCCAGTTCGTGCCGTCGGCGCCGCCCGCGTTGCCGCAGCTGCTCGCGGCCGGGCAGGTCGACGGGATCGGCCAGTTCGTCGTCGGGAAGCCGTTGATCGAGGCTGCGGCCAAGGGCAGGAAGGCGGTCGTGCTGCCCTACGGCGATCTCGTTCCCGACCTCTACGGCAACGTGCTGATCGCTTCGAAGGAACGCGCGAACGACAAGAAACAGGGGCAGGGCTTCATGACGGCGTTGCTCAAGGGCCTGGAGTACTCGATCGAGCACCCGGACGAGGTCGGGCCGATCCTGAAGAAGTACCAGCCGACGCAGGACGCGGGCGTGGCCAGTGCCGAGGTCGGGCTGATGGCGCCGTACGTGAAGCCGTCCGGCTACAGCGGTCGCGTCGGCGGGATCACCGAGGAGCGGGTCGGCAAGGTCCTCGGGACGCTCACCGAGGCCGGTGCGATTCCGGCTGGATCGCTGGCGCCCGGTGACTTCGTGGCCTTCGGGGCCTCACCCGAGTGATCACGGTCAGCGAGGTCTCGCACTTCTTCGGCGGCGTGCACGCGCTCGACGGCATCGACCTGGAGGTGGCCGAGCACGAGTTCGTCGCGGTGATCGGGCGGTCGGGCTGCGGCAAGTCGACGTTGCTGCGGCTCGTCGCCGGGCTGCTCACGCCGTCCGGGGGCCGGATCCTGGTGGCCGGTTCGCCGGTCACCAGGCCGCGGCGGGACGTCTCCGTCATGTTCCAGCGGCCCGCGTTGCTGCCGTGGCGTTCCGTGCTGGCCAACGTCCTGCTGCCGATCGAGATCTCCGGGCTGGGTGATCACCGCGACCGTGCGCACGAGCTGCTGGACCTCGTCGGGCTCGGCGGGTTCGGGAAACGGCTGCCGCACGAGCTGTCCGGCGGCATGCAGCAACGGGTCTCGCTGTGCCGGTCGTTGATCCAGAGCCCGCGGGTGATGCTGATGGACGAGCCGTTCTCCGCGCTGGACGCGATCACCCGCACCGAGCTCTCCGAGGAGCTGCAACGGGTTCAGCTCGCGCGGCCGCGCGCGGTCGTGTTCGTGACGCACTCCATCGACGAGGCCGTGCTGCTCGCCGACCGGATCGTCGTGCTGAGCCCGCGGCCCGGCCGGATCCACCGGGTCGTCGAGGTGGATCTGCCTCGACCGCGCGCACTCGGCCAGGTCGAGCTGGACGAGGTGAGCCGCGAGTTGCGCGGGCTCCTGGTGACGGCATGAAGGCCGCGTTGCCGGTGCTGGGGTTGCTGGCGATCATCGGCTTGTGGTGGCTCGCGACGATCGTGTTCGGGATCGAGCCGCTGCTCGTGCCGTCGCCGGCCGACGTCGTCACGTCGTTCCTGGAGCTGCCCGGCTACCTGCTCGAACAGACGCTGGTCACGTTGTGGGAGGCCGTGTCCGGCTTCGCTCTGTCCATTGTGATCGGTGTGCCGCTGGCGTTGCTGATCGTCGGGTCGAGCGTGCTGGAGCGGATGTTCTACCCGCTGCTGGTCGCGCTCAACGCCGTGCCGAAGGTCGCGATCGCGCCGATCGTGGTGGTGTGGTTCGGGTTCGGCATCGAGTCGAAGGTGCTGATGGTGGTGCTCGTGTGCCTCTTCCCGATCGTCATCTCGACCGCGTCCGGCATGAGGTCGACGCCTCAGGAACTGGTCGAGCTGTTCCGGTCGCTCGACGCGACGCGGACGCACGAGTTCTTCAAGCTTCGCCTGTGGCACGCGCTGCCGCAGATCTTCGTGGGGTTGAAGGTGTCGATCACGCTGGCCGTCATCGGGGCGGTGATCGGTGAGTTCGTGGGTGCCGACGCCGGACTGGGCTACGTGATCATGGTGTCCGGCGGCAGCGCCGACACCTCGCTGGCGTTCGCGGCGATGGCACTGCTCGCGATCATCAGCGTGGCGCTCTTCTACCTCCTGACCTGGGCCGAGCGGAAGCTCGTGCCCTGGTCGGAGGAGCACCGGGTGCTCTAGCGCGCCAAGCGGTCCAGCAACTCGTCCAGCAGCGCGCGTTCTCCCGGCGTGAGGTCGCCTGGGTCCTCGGCGACCAACGCGCGCAGCGTGAGCGCGGCGTTCGCCCGGCCGGTCGGAGTTTCGGTGGCGGTGCGCAGCACACCGGCCAGTGCGGCCTCGCGGACGCGTTCGGACAGCGCGAAATCCGGCTCCGGCTGGCTGATCAGGGTCAGCGTCACACCTACGTTCGCGGCGAGCACCTGTTCGGCCGCGTCGTCCGCGGGCACCTTCAGCAGGCCTCGGGTGGCAGCCTCGGTGAACCGTTCGCGCAGTGCTGCGTGCGCGGGAGCGGTCACGGCACAAGGCTTTCCTGGCTCGGCGCGGCCGTACAGCAGCCCGTAGAACGACGGGTGCTCCAACCCGAACCGCACGTGGCGGTCCCAGCCCTCGCGCAGGTCGCCGAGCGGGTCGCCGGAGCTCTCGACCGCCGTGTACTGGGTGAAGCCGTGGTTCAGCACGGCATCGATCAGGCCCTGCTTGCTGCCGAAGTGGTGGTACAGCGTCGGTGCCTGCACGCCGGCGCGTTCGCACACCGCTCTCGTGGACACCGTGCCGCCACCGTCGAGCATTTCGGCCGCGGCGAGCAGGAGCCGATCCCGTGCGTTCTGCATGTCGCTATAGTAGCTTATGTAGCGCTACATTGAGCGCTATAGCGGAAGGAGAAGTCTGATGAAGACCTGGTTCATCACCGGAGGGACGCCCGGAGGGTTCGGCCTGGCCTACGCCGAGGCCGCGCTGGAACAGGGCGATCAGGTGGCGCTGACCGTGCGTCGGCCCGCTGAGCTGCGGGAATGGGCTGCCGCCCACGGCGACCGCGTGCTGGTTCTCGAGCTCGACGTCACCGATGCCGAGCAGGTGCGCGCGGCGGTGCGGGCGGCGGAGGAGCGGTTCGGCGGGATCGACGTGCTCGTCAACAACGCGGGCCGGGGCTGGTACGGCTCGGTGGAGGGCACGCGGGACGAGACGGTCCGTCTCACGTTCGACCTGAACCTGTTCGCCGTGGTCGAGGTGGTGCGCGCCGTGCTGCCGGGCATGCGGGCGCGCGGCGACGGCTGGATCGTGACCATGTCGTCGCTGGCCGGACTCGTCGGCGTGCAGGGGTTCGGCTACTACTCGGCGGCGAAGTTCGCGCTCGAAGGGCTGTCGGAGACGCTGCGCCAGGAGGTCGAGCCGTTCGGCGTGCGCGTGCTCGTCGTGGAGCCGGGATCGTTCCGCACCAAGGCTTACGCGGGTTTCCAGAACGAGCCGGTGCGCGAGACGGTGGACGCGTACCTGCCGCTGGTCGAGGGCATTCGCGCGACCTTCGCGGACCAGGACGGCAAGCAGCCGGGTGATCCCGAACGGGGTGTGCGCGCCGTGATCAGCGCGATGAACGCACCTGTGCCGCCGCGGCGGATCGTGCTCGGCGGCGCCGCGTACGACGCCGCCGTTGCGATGCATGAGGACGCACTGGTGGAGCTGCGCGCGCACGAGAAGCTCTCGCGCGGCGCGGACTACTAGTTGGCGGCGCCGCCGCCCGCGGCCAGGCGCATCAGATCGGAGTCGAGGTCGATCGTCAGCTCCGTGCCGCCCGCGCTGCCGTACTCGTGCTGGTAGCTGCCCCACGACTCGTCGCGCACGGTCTTCTCGAAGCCCGAGGTCATGAGCGCCACCAGTTCGAGGGCCGCGCGGTCGATGCGCTTGTTGAGGCCGTTGTCCTGCCAGTCCTCGGTCGAGGCGAACAGCGAGGTCGGCACCACGACGGTCCGCAGGTAGGCGAACAGTCCGCGCATCTGGTCGTCGACCACGAGCGCGTGCCTCGCCGTGCCGGCGGTCGCGGCGAGCACGACGGGCTTCGCGATCAGCAGGTCGTTGTCGAGGATCTGGAAGAACGACGTGAGCAGGCCGCTCGCGCCCGCCTTGTAGACGGGGGTGCTGGCGACGATGCCGTCCGCGTGCTGCAGGGTCGCGACGGCGTTCTGCAGCTTCGGCCCGATGTGGTTGGACACCAGGGCGTTCGCGATCTCGGTGGCGAGCTCGCGCAGCTCGATCACCTTCGTGACGACGGTCTGCCCCCGCTTGCCGGCGAGCGTGGTGACCCGTCCGGCGACGCGGTCGGCGAGCAGGCGGGTGGACGACGGGTCGCTCGTGCCGGCGGACACCACCACCAGCTGGAAGTTCTGGCCCATTACTCCTCGCTCTGGCTGAGCTTGCCGGTGATCGCGGCGAGCTGTTCGAGTTCTTCCGGCGTCAGCACGCTCAGGGCACGCGTGACGCTGCGTGCGTGCGGGCGGCCGATGGCCCGCTGGGTCTCCCGGCCCGCGGGGGTGAGCGACAGGCGCACACCCCTGCGGTCACCGGGATCGGGGCAGCGGTCGAGGTAGCCCCGTTCGACCAGGCGGTCGACCATGCGGGACAGGGCGGGCTGGCTCAGCAGCACGTGGCGGTTCAGCTCACTCATCCTGAGTGGACTGTCGCACTTGGACAGCTGGTACAGCACGTCGTACTCCCGCATGGTCAGCTCGCCCCAGACGTCCTCCGCGTTGAACTGCTTCATCAACACGGCGTACGCCTTCATCAGGGACTCCCACGCCTCGTTGGCTCGGGTCACTTCGAGTCCTGGTACGGCGAGCCACCCGTGACGTTGTCACCCCGGTTGGCGTTCGGCTTGGGCTGGCGGACCGGACCGTCGCCGTACTTGTCCTCGACACGCCCGGCGTGCGTCGGAGGCTTGGCGGTCTCGGGGTCCTGGCGGGCCTCGATCTCCTTGCGCAGCACCGGAACCACCTCCTCGCCGAGCAGGTCGAGCTGGTTGAGCACGGTCTTGAGAGGCAGGCCGGCGTGGTCCATCAGGAACATCTGGCGCTGGTAGTCGCCGAAGTGCTCGCGGAAGGTCAGCGTCTTGTCGATGACCTCCTGCGGGCTGCCGACCGACAGCGGCGTCTGCTCCATGAAGTCCTCCATCCGCGGCCCGTGGCCGTAGACGGGGGCCTCGTTGAAGTACGGGCGGAACTCCTTGACCGCGTCCTGCGACCGCTTCGCGATGTACGCCTGGCCGCCGAGGCCGACGATGGCCTGCTTCTCCGTGCCGTGGCCGTAGTGCGCGTACCGCTGGCGGTAGAACTTGATCAGCCGGATGTAGTGCTCCTTCGGCCAGAAGATGTTGTTGGCGAAGAAGCCGTCACCGTAGAAGGCGGCCTGCTCGGCGATCTCGGGCGTGCGGATCGACCCGTGCCACACGAACGGCGGCAGGTCGTCCAGTGGCCGCGGGGTGCTGGTGAAGCCCTGCAACGGCGTGCGGAACTTGCCCTCCCAGTCCACGACGTCCTCGCGCCACAACCGGTGCAGCAGGTTGTAGTTCTCGAGCGCCAGCGGCAGGCTCTGCCGGATGTCGGCACCGAACCACGGGTAGACCGGCGCGGTGTTGCCGCGGCCCAGCATCAGGTCCATGCGGCCCTTCGCCAGGTGCTGCAGCATCGCGTACTCCTCGGCGATGCGCACCGGGTCGTTCGTGGTGATCAGCGTCGTGGCGGTGCTGACGATGAGCCTCTGCGTCTTGGCCGCGATGTGGCTGAGCAGCGTCGTCGGCGCCGACGAGAAGAACGGCGGGTTGTGGTGCTCGCCGATGGCGAACACGTCGAGCCCGACCTCCTCGGCCTTCTCCGCGATCTGCACGATCGCGTCGATGCGCTCGGCCTCGCTCGGGGTCTCGCCGCTCACCGGGTCCCTGGTGATGTCGCTCACCGAGAAGATTCCGAACTGCACGGCACCCGCCTCCTTCAAGCTTAGTGACTTATGCGTTTGCATCTACTCTAACGCCTGGGTGCCCGGCCTATTCCCACTACCCTGATCACATGTCGCTGGGGGTGGGGGACGCCGGCTTCAGCTACGGCGGGGTCCCCGTTTTCGCAAACCTGTCCTTCACCGTCGGCCCTGGTGAGGCCGTTGCCGTCGTGGGCGCGAACGGCTCGGGCAAGTCCACCCTGCTGCGCTGCCTGGTCGGGGCCGAGGCACTGGACTCCGGCAGCGTGCTGCTCGGCGGTGCCGAGATGGACGAGTCGTCGGGCGCGGTCCGGTCCGCCGTCGCGTCGCTGCTCGACGACGCCGACTACTTCCCGGACGTGTCCGTCGTGGAGCACCTGCGGCTGCTGGCCTGGCTGCACGGATCCTCGTCCGACGTCCTGGCGGTGCTCGCGGAGGTCGGGCTGACCTCGGTGGCGGACCAGCTGCCCCCGACCCTGTCCTCGGGCCAGCGCCACCGGCTCGGGATGGCGTCGTGCTTCGTGCGGCCGCGCTCGGTGCTCGTGCTGGACGAACCCGAGCAGCGCCTCGACGCGGCCGGCCGCACCTGGCTGCGGTCCCGCCTGCTGGCGGAGAAGGCCGCCGGGGTGGCCGTCGTGTTCGCATCGCACGACCACGAGCTGGTGGAGGCGGTGGCGTGCCGGACCGTCACGCTGTGACCGCGGCGGCCGTCCGGCGCCGGTTGCGGCCCCCGGTGCCGTGGCGCTTGCAGGTCGCGCGGCTGTACGCCCCGTTCGTCAACTTCTCGATCGTGGGCCTGGTCGGCTTCGGTTGGGCGTACGCCGGACTCACCAAGACCTCTTATCCAGGGGGTGCGTGGACCGCGCTGTGGTTGTCGGTGCTGGGCGCCGTCGTGCTGATGAAGGTGGCGCTGGCGGCCGGGCCGGTTTTCGCGGGCGCGGACCGGATGTTCTGGGTGCTGAGCTCGCCCGTGCCGCGTGGTGCGTTGCTGCGGCCTCGGTTCTTCTGGCTGCTCGTGGTTGGTGCGGCGGTGGGTGTCGGCTGGACCGCCGTCGTGTCCGGGGTCGTGGGGGCTGTGGTTCCGCCCCTGGTCGCGGCGGGGGTCGGGGCCGCCTGCGGGGTGGTCGTGGTGGCGGGTGCCGTGGTGTCGCAACGGGTTCGGGTGCGGCCGCAGGGGTGGTTGAGCGGGCTGGCCGGGCTGGCGGTGGTGGCGCTGCTGGTGCCGCCCGGCTGGTTCGGGTTGCCGGGGTCCTGGGCGGGTGCCGGTGGTGGGCAGGGACCGGCCGACTTTGAGGTGCGGCCGGATTCGGTCGGTACGCGGGTGGGTGAGCCGGGTTCGCCGGTCGGGCAGGCGGGCCAGCCGGGTTCGTTGAGCGGGCTGGTGGGTGAGCCGGGTTCGTTGACCGGGCTGGTGGGCCACCCAGGTTCGTTGGACGCGCTGGAGGGTGACCTGGGTTCGCCGGTCGGGCAGGCGGGCCAGCCGGGTTCGTTGAGCGGGCTGGTGGGTGAGCCTGGTTCGCTGGGCGGGTGGGCCGGTGTGATCGGCGCTGCCTGGGTGGTGGCGATCGGCCTGGCGGTGGTGGCGGCCACCTCGCTGCGGTTCCTGCGGCGGTCCGACCTGGCGGCGGGCGGCGCGGTGGCGGGCGTGGCGCGGGTGTCGGTGAGCTGGTTCGACCTCGCCCTTCTCGGTGCTGTGCTGGCCGAACGCCGTGCCCGCGCGCTCGGGCGCGTGAAGTCGGTGCGGTTGAGGGGTCCGCGGCTCGTCGTTCTCGCCTGGACCGATGCGCTTCGGTTGCGCCGCAGCCCCAACGCCGCACTCGTCTGGGCGGCGCTGCTTCCCGCCCCGGCTCTGGTGTCCGTGGGCTGGGAGGGCGCTGTCGTTCCCGCCGTCCACCTCGTCGCCGCGTTCCTGGCCACCGACCGGCTGGCCGCGGGGCTGAAGTTCGTGTGCCGCTCGCCCGCGATGCGGCGCGCCCTGGGGCTGCCGGACCGGCAGCTGAGGCTGGCGCACCTCGTGTTCCCCGCGGCCGGCGCGATCCTGTGGTGCGCCGTCACCGCTGCCTTCACCCCGCACGTGTCCGCGGTCAACGCACTGGTCTCGGCGGTGGGTGCGGTGGCCGTCGTGTACCGGATCGCCACGCGGCCGCCGGTCGACTTCGGTGCCGCGGTCATCGACTTCGGCGTGTTCGGGCCGACGCCGCTCGGCCTGATGGCGCAGTTCAGCCGCGGTCCGGCGTTGCTGGCGGTGATCGGGCTGGTGCAGCTGGCGCTGTAGGAGGCGCGGCTCCTCCGGAGGAGCCGCGCCTTCCTGCGTCAGCCGAGCAGTTCGGCGACCCGCGTGGCGGTGGCCACGGTGGACTGCGGGTTCTGACCCGTCACGAGCCGGCCGTCCACGACCACCGTGCTCGACCACGGCTCACCCGTCGCGAGGCGCGCGCCCAGCTCGGTCAGCCGACCGGCGACCGAGTAGGGGACGTCCAGGCCTCCCTGGTGTTCCTCCTCGTCGCTGAACACCGCCATCTCCTTGCCCGCGAACACGAACGTGCCGTCCGCGCGGACCGCGCTGAGCAGCCCGGCCGGTCCGTGGCACAGTGCCGCGACGAGCTTGCCGCCGTCGTGGAAGTCCGCCAGCAACGCGCCCAGCGAGGCGTCGGACGCCAGGTCCGCCATCGGACCGTGCCCGCCCGGCAGGTAGATCGCGTCGAAACCGCTCGCGTCCACATCGGACAACACGGCCGGGGCGCGCAGGTCCTCCAGCGAGGCAACGGCTTCGTCGAACGTGCCGTCGAGGCTCGCCTTGTCCACGGTCGGCACGACGCCGCCCGGCGTCGCCAGGGTGACCTCGACACCGGCCTCCCGCAGCACGCGCACGGACTCGACGACCTCCTCCGCCCAGAACCCCGTGGGGTGGGCCGAGCCGTCCGCCAGCGTGAGCGAGTCGGCGCCGGACACGACCATCAGTAGCTTCTTCATGTCGACCAGGACATCACAGATCCGCAGAACGCGACGGATGAGCTATAAGATGACTTATGGCTGCGAAGTTGACGGACCTGGATCTGCTGGCGACGTTCCTGGAGATCTACCGGGGCGGCTCGCTCACCAGCGCGGCCACCAGGCGCGGGCTCACCCAGCCCGCGGTCAGCGGCCAGCTCGCCAAGCTGGAGAAGGAACTGGGCGAACCGCTGTTCGTGCGGGGCAGCCGCGGGGTCACGCCCACACCCCGTGCTGACGACCTGGCCCGCCGCGTCGGCCAGCACGTCGACCAGCTCCGCACCGCGCTCGACCCCGGCGGAACCCTCGAAGGCACGGTCCGGATCGGGGGAGCCGCGGAGTTCATGACCGTGCGAGGCCTGCCCGCACTCGCCCCGCTGACCCGCAGGGGCCTTCGGTTCGAGGTGACGTTCGGCCTGGCCGGCGACCTGCTCACCGCACTCCGGGCCGCGAGACTGGACGTGGTCCTGTCCTCGGTGCGCCCCGCCGCGGGATTCACCGCCACACCGGTCACCGACGAGGAGTTCCTGCTGGTCGGGCCACCCCTGCTGGCCAGGACCGTGGACCAGGACGTGCTGGCCACGGACCCCGCGCGAGCCCTCGAACACCTGCCGCTCGTCGCCTACGACGGCGACCTGCCGATCATCCGCCGCTACTGGCGCAGCGAGTTCGGCACGCGTCCGGCGAACACCGTCGCCGTCACCGTGCCCGACCTGCGCGCCGTGCTGGCCGCGGTGATCGCCGGGGCAGGCGTGTCCGCCCTGCCGCGCTACCTCGCCGAACCCGCGCTCGCCGCCGGTTCCGTCGAGCAGCTGCACCACCCGGAGGCGCCCCCGCTCAACACCCTCTACGTCGTCACCCGCGGCACGACCACGCCGGCCACCGACGCCGTCGCCGAGCACCTGCGTTCACGCGACTGGGGTGTCCTCTGAGCAATTAGTCCTAAGTGGACTGCACTCAGACGCTCCTGAGCACCGACACGACGATGCCGAGGATGACGGCCTTGTCGCCGTCGATCACGGGGTAGTCGGCGTTGCGCGGCTCCAGGTACACGTGGCCGCCCTTGCGCTGGTACACCTTGACCGTCGCCTCCTCCTCGATCATCGCGGCGACGATCTGCCCGTTGTACGCCTCGTGCGTCTGCCGCACCACGACCGTGTCGCCGTCGCAGATCGCGGCGTCGATCATCGAGTCGCCGCGCACCCGCAGCGCGAACACGTTGCTGCCCCGGCCGACCAGGCCGCGCGGCAGGTGCAGCACCTCGTCCACGTGCTCGACGGCGGAGATCGGCGCACCGGCGGCGATGTCACCGACGACCGGCACCGAGATCGAGTCGTCGGAGACCATCCCCGGCGCCATCGGCGCGCCGCTCAGGAAGACGCGCACGTCCATCGGCCGCGTCACCGAGCCGCCGCGCTTGAGGAAACCCTTGTCCTCCAAGGCCGACAGGTGCCTGGAGACGCTGGAGGACGACTTCAGGCCGACGGCCTCGCCGATCTCGCGGGTGCTGGGGGAGTAGCCGTGCTCGACGACCCAGTCGCGAATGGCGACCAGGATCATCTGCTGGCGCTCCGGCAGCACCGTCGTGTCGAGCTCGAGATCGTCGTAGGCGGTCATCGGTCGATAGTAGTAATGCGCTTGCCAGACACGATCGGGTGGTCGCATTCTGCTGCCGCCAACGGGATCGAGCGCAGATGGCCCCGCTGGAACAGCCAGAGGACGACAGGACGGTGCTCGCCATCGAGTCGCTCGCCGGTGGAGTGCCGGCCGGAATGGTGACCACCGGCGGGACCGACCAGCGCGCGGGCCGGTTCATGTGCGGGCGCGATCGGCACCGAGCACAATGGACGCGGCTGCGCGACCACGAGTTCTTCGCCCGGCACCCGTACCCGCGCGAGATCTGACCGGCTGCCGCACGATGTGGCGGTGAGCACACGCCGGGAACGCTCCTGGGCCCTGCGGCCAGGTAGGTCTGTGCGAACCGAAGCGGCGCCCGTGGCGCTGACACCAGAAGTGGGGCGGGCCGTGCTGGACGAGGCCGCGCTGCTGGAGCTCTACGAATCGACGGCCGAGCGGTTGCACCGCTACGTGGCCAGGCGGGTCGGCCCCGACACCGCGCAGGACGTGGTGTCGGAGGCGTTCCTGGTGCTCTGGGACCAGCGCGCCGGGCAGGCCTACGACGCCGACGCGGTGCGGGCGTGGCTCTACGGGGTGGCGACGAACCTGTTGCGCGGCCACGTGCGTGCCGAGGAACGCAAGCTGCGGGCGTGGAGCAAGGAGCACGCGGCCCGCACCGACGAGGCCGACATCGGCGACCGGGTGAGCGCCGCGGCGGACGCCGACGTGCTCGCCGGACCGCTCACCTCCTGGCTCGCCGAACTGCGCGTCGAAGAACGCGAGGTGCTGCTGCTGCACGCGTGGGCGGACTTCACGCCCGCTGAGATCGCCGTGGCGCTCGACGTCCCGGTGGCCACCGTGCGCACCCGCCTGCACCGCGGCCGGGCACGGCTGCGCACCCGCCTCGCCGCAACCGCCCACGACTTCACCGAGGACAGCCATGTCTGAGCCCACCAAGCCCGAGACCCTCGACCGAGTGCTCGACGCCGCCCTCTCGCGCGCCGGTGACGAGCCCGTCCAGTTCGACGTGGCCGCCGGCAGGAACGCCCTGGCCGCCGCGCTCAAGGCACGCGCCGAACCGATCGCCGTCGGCGCGGAGACCCGGCCGCGCCGCCGTACCCGCTGGCTCGCCGCCGCGGCCGCCGTGGCCGTGCTGACCGGCGGTGGCCTGGCCGCGTCGACCGTCGACCTCACCGGCGTCGGCAGCAACCCGGTGAGCGCCGCCGAGGAGCTGACCAAGGCCGCCGACCTGGCGTCCCGCGTGGTCGAACGCCCGCTGGCGCCCGGCCAGTTCCGGTACGTGCGCACCCGCTCCGAGGGCATCACCGTGGAACTCGGTTCCGGGAACGCCTCGACGACCGACCTGGTCCAGGAGGAGTGGATTCCCGCCGACCGCCGCGGCGAGTGGCTGTTCCGGAACAAGATCAACTCTGTGAGGTGGCTGGACGGCCACGAGGGTGACGGCCGGCCGGACGCCGGTACGTCGTTCAAGGACGGCCAGGAGTTCCGCGCCGAGTGCGGCAACTACTCCTACTTCGCCGAGGGGCAGCCGGACCGGTGCACCGCCGGCTCGCTCCACAGCCCCACGCCGGAGTTCATCGCGTCGTTGCCGAAGGACCCGAAAGAGCTCTACGCCAGGCTCAAGGACGAGAACGGGACCGGTGACTCCGGCGTGCTGGCGTCGGCTCGCACCGCCCTGCAGTCGGGCCAGTTCCCGGCCGACGTGCGGGCGAACATCTTCCGGGCGGTCGCGCTGGTGCCGGGGCTGGTCGTCACGGACAAGAAGGCCAACCTCGACGGCAAGGAAGGCGTCGCGCTCGGCGTCAAGCAGGGCGACGACTTCAGTGAGATCATCATCGACCCGGAGAACGGCGACTTCATCGGTGGCCGGTCGACCGTGGCCGAGGACCTGCCCGAGCACGAGGGCGGTCTGGAGAAGGGCACCGTCCGCGACTCCTACGCGGTGACCTCCGCGGTGGTGGGCTCGCTGGGCGGCCGCCCCTAGGCCCTTCTCCCGCCGTTCGGGGTGCGGGAGAGACATGCAACCCTGGGGTTGCGCATCCTCGGGGGGATGTGCAACTCTGGGGTTGCACTTATTGGCGGACCTGGGAGTTGTCGTGAGCGTGGACCGGATCGAACGCGAGACCCTGATCGAAGCACCGTTGGCACGGGTCTGGCAGCTGGTGACCGAGCCGGGGTTCTGGGTGGCCTCCCAGCCGTCCGGCACCGCGGTCGAGGGGGAGACGACCCTCTGCAAGAACGAGCAGTACGGCGACTTCCCGGTGCAGGTCGAGACCGTGACGCCGCAGACGTACGTGGCTTACCGCTGGGCCAGCGCGTTCGGCGGGCAGGAGCTGAGCGCGGACAACACGACGCTGGTCGAGTTCACCCTCACGCCCGAGGGCACGGCGACCCGGCTGAAGGTCGTGGAGAGCGGGTTCTCGCAGCTCGCCGGCTCGGAGGAGCTGCGCGCGAAGGCTCTGCAGGACAACACAGGCGGTTGGGGCGAGGTGCTCGAGGCGTTCACGAAGAAGGCCGAAAGCTAAGTTGAGCACGTGCCCAAATCAGCCGACCGCGGTCGCCGCACCCGTGAACAACTGATCGACGCCGCCGCCCAGCTCGTGGGCGAGGTCGGCTGGGGTGCGGTGACCACACGGCTGGTCGCCGAACGGGCGGGCGTCAACGCGGCGCTCGTGCACTACCACTTCTCGTCGGTGCCGGAGCTGCTGTCGACGGCCGCGCTGCAGTTCGCCTCGCGAGTGCTGGCCGAGTCGGCGCAGGCGCTGGGAACGGTGTCGCCGGCCGAGAGTGTCGAGCGGATCTTCGAGGACCTGTCCCGCTTCACGGGCACGGATCCCGAGTCGTTGCTGCTGGCCGAGGCGTTCCTGGCCTCGCACCGGCTGCCCGAGCTGCGGGCGGGGCTGTCGGTGCTGGTCGCGGACTTCCGGGCGCGGGTCGCCGAGTGGTTGCGGGCCGCGGGCGTTCAGGACGCCGACGCGGTCGCGTTGTTGTTGGGCGCGGCCATCGACGGGTTGGTGCTGCACCGCGCGCTGGACCCGTCAGTCGACTTCCGCGTGGTCGCGGGCCCGTTCCGGCGCCTCGTCGCGGGCTGACCAGCGCGGCTCGCCGCCGGCCTCGGCGAACGCGGTCAGCGCCTCGACCAGGCCGTGCCGCAGGTGCTCCGGCATGCGGGCAACGATCGTGCTGATCTCGGCCCGCCGGCGGGACATCACCTCGCGCACGACCTGGCTGCCTTCCGGGCTCGCGACGACCACGACCTCCCGTTTCGACGCGGGGTTCGCGGCGCGGTCGACCATGCCGGACGTGATCAGGCGGTCGATCATGCGCTTGGCCGTGGACGGGTTGACCTCCAGCAGGTCGGCGAGCGCGGTGAGGCTCATCGGGCCGCGGCTGTCGAGCAGGACGACCATCCTGAGCTGGGGCAGCGTGAGGGTCTCCTCGACGGCCGCGAGCGATCGCGCCGACACGGCTACCAGCAGGCGGGACGCGGTGAGGACCGCATCGGTCAGGTCGTCGATGTCGCTCACCCGCTCAGTTCTACAGTGCCCTGCCTCCGGTAACGAAACGATAAACATTGCACTGTGCAACGGTCGGCGGGTCGCGGTCTGTCCGTACCTCTCGGCATGCGGATACTCCTCGTCGCTTTGCTGGCGTTGTCGGTCGGAGCGCAGCCCGCGTTCGCGCAGCAGGATCTGGGGCCCGACTACGTGCAGACCCGGTTCGGGCCGATGGGTCCGGCCGGCCGGGACCTGCTGCAGAAGGTGGCCCTCGCGGGGTTGTGGGAGGGGCCCGCCGGGCGGATGGGGCTCGAGAAGTCGGCCGACCCGAAGGTGCAGGAGGCCAGTCGGCACCTCATCGACGGCCACGCCGACCTCGACCGGCGCACCGTCGAACTCGCTCGCGTGCTGAACGTGCAACTGCCGACGCGGCCCAGCGAGGCGCAGCAGGGCTGGCTGGACGAGATGGCGGCCGCGCCCGCGCGCAGTCCCGAGTTCGACCGCGTGTTCGCGAATCGGCTGAGGGCGGCGCACGGTGGCGTCTACAAGTTTCTCGCGACCGTGCGCACCGGCACGCGCAACACCGCGATCCGCGACTACGCCAAGGTCTGCATGGACACCGTGCTCGACCACATGACGGTGCTCGAAGCCACCGGGAAGGTCGACTTCAACGACACCGAGGCGATTCCGCTGGCGCTGGTCGCGCAGCCGTCCTCGGTCGCGCCCGCCACTCCCAGGCCCGCCCCGCAGTACTCCCAGCAGCAGCCACCGCAGGACGACGGCCTTCCCGGCGGCGCGGTCGGGCTCGGCGTGCTGGCGCTGTTCGTGGCCGGTCTCTGGTTCTGGACGAGCGGCCGGAGCAGTCGGCGGATGCACCCGTAGTGCTAGATTGGGCATATGCCTAAATCGAACGCCCAACAGCGTGCGCTGATCGTCGGAGCGGGGATCGCCGGGCTCACCTCCGCGTGGTGGCTGGAGCGCGCCGGATGGGACGTCTCGGTGGTGGAGAAGGCGCCGTCGTTCCGCGCGGGCGGCTACATGATCGATTTCTTCGGGCCGGGTCACGAGGTGGCGCGGCGGATGGGCCTGCTGCCGGCGTTGGAGGCGCGGCGGGCGCCGATCTCGTCGGTGACGAGCGTGGACTCCTCGGGACGGCGGCGCGCCGAGCTCTCCACCGCCGCCTACGAGGCGGTGGCGGACGGGGTGATCAGTCTCTTGCGCGGTGACCTGGCCTCGGTGATCCGGGGCGACCTGCGGGCTTCGATCCGTTACGGCACAACGGTCTCTGCCATCGACGACGGGCGGGTGACGTTCTCGGACGGGTCTTCGGGGGAGTTCGGCCTGGTCGTCGGTGCCGACGGCGTGCACTCACGGGTGCGGGAGCTGGTGTTCGGGCCGTCGTCGGCGTTCGTGCGGTATCTGGGGCACCACACGGCGGCGTTCTCGTTCCGGGACGTGGAGTTGAGCGCCCGGATCGGTCACCGCTACCAGATGCTGACCGTGCCACATCGGATGATCGGCTGCTACGCCGTGCGGGACGGGTCGATGGCCGCGTTGATGCTCTACCGGTCCGCTTCTCCCGAACTGCCCGCTGATCCGGCCTCGGCGCTGCGGGAGCGGTTCGGTGACCTCGGCTGGGTCGCCCCCTCGCTGCTTTCCGTGGTGCCGGAGGACGTCTACTACGACGAGGTGTCCCAAGTGGACATGCCGTCGTGGCATCACGGCAAGGTCGTGCTCGTGGGCGACGCGTGCGGGGCGGTCTCGCTGTTCGCCGGGCACGGGGCTTCGCTCGCGATGACCGGCGCCTGCGTGCTGGCGGAAGAGCTCGCAGCCGGTGCCGAGGGCGCTTTCGAGCGCTATCAGAGCCGGATGAAGCCCGCCGTGGAGCACACCCAGGAGTTCGGACGGCGGTTCATCGGCTGGATGGCGCCCTCGTCCGCGTGGCGGATCTCGTTGCGCGACATGGCGTTCCGGCTCTCCGGCCTGCCCGTCGTGCGGAACCTGATCCGCGGCTCCGTCACGCCGGACGTCGACGGCGTGCTCGTCAGCGCGCGTCGTACGCCTCGCGGTTGACCAGCACCTCCGCGATGTGCTCCTCCGCCCACCGGCACAGCGCGAGCAGCGGCTCGTACAACGTGAACCCGAGCTCCGTCAGTTCGTACTCGACCCGCGGCGGCACCTCGGCGTGCACGTGCCGCGTGATCAGCCCGTCGCGTTCGAGGTCCCGCAGCGTCTCGGTCAGCACCTTGCCGCTGATGCCGTCGAGCTGCGTCTTGAGGTCGCCGAACCGCATGCGCCCGTTGCCCAGCACGGAAACCGCCATCGCCGTCCACTTGTTCGCGATGCGCGCCAGGCTCTTGCGAGACGGGCAGCTGGCCGCCAGCACGTTCCAGTCCGGCATGGTCTGTGACATGGCACACATCCGTCCATTAGTTACGTTGAGGTAATTGGTTACTTTTGGTGAGCATAGGTCAACCGCAACGAAATGGAGAGAGACCTATGACCACCACCCCGCTCGCCGTCGCCACCACCTACTTCGACGCCCTGGAGTCCGGTGACTTCGCCACCGTCGCCGCCCAGTTCTCCGACGACGTCGTGTGGCACCAGCCGGGTGACAACCGGTTCTCGGGTGCGCACCGCGGCAGTGACGCCGTCGGGGCGATGATCGGCGGCATGATGTCCGTGTCCGAGGGCACCTTCTCCTTGAAGCGCAGCGCCCCGCTGATGGTGAACGGCGATGTCGTGGCGGCTTCGGTGCACTGGACCGCCAAGCGGTCCGGGGCCGAGATGGACGGGACCGGGATCGACCTGATGCGCGTCGCCGACGGCAAGGTCGTCGAGGTGTGGCTGTTCACGGCCGACCCGGCGGAGGAGGACGCGTTCTGGGGTCAGGGGTGATTTCGGCGCGTCCCGCCACCCGATCGGGCTAGGGCACGACAGACTGTGGACGTGGAACGGGATCGCAGGTGGGCGGACAAGGGTGAGGCCATCGGGCACGGCGTGAGCTGGCTCGCGCGGTGGAGTCTGCGGGCGGCGCTGGCGGCGCTGGGCTTCTGGATGGTCTTCTGGCTGGTCGGGAAGCTCTGGGTGGTCGTCATGCCCGTGCTGCTCGCCCTGCTGATCACGACGGTGCTGTGGCCGCCGGCGCGGTGGATGATGTCGAAGGGCCTCAACTCGGCGCTGGCGGCGACGATCGTGCTGGTCGTCGGGCTCGGCGTGCTGGGCGGGGTCATCGCGGCGATCTCGACGTCGATCGCGTCCGGTGTGCCGGAGATCGCGCAGAGCGCGCAGAAGGCCGTCACGCAGCTGCAGGACTGGGCCGCCGGGCCACCGTTCAACCTGCGCGACACGGATCTCGACCGGCTCATCTCGCAGGGTGTCGAGCAGATCAAGTCCAGCATCGGGTCGATCGCCGGCGGACTGCTGACCGGGGCGGGCGCGGTGACGTCGGGCCTGGTGACCGGGGTCGTGGCGTTGCTGCTGGCCTTCTTCTTCGTCAAGGACGGCATGCGGTTCACGCCGTGGGTGCGCGGGCTGATCGGTGAGCGCGCCGGCGGGCACGTCACGACGGTGCTGGAGCGGGTCTGGGTCACGCTCGGCAGCTTCATCCGCAGCCAGGCCGTCGTGTCGCTGATCGACGCGGTGTTCATCGGGGTGGGCCTGCTCATCTTGGGCGTGCCGCTGGCGGTGCCGCTGGCCGCGCTGACGTTCCTCGGCGGCTTCGTCCCGATCATCGGCGCGTTCATCGCCGGTGCGCTGGCCGTGCTCGTCGCGCTCGTCAGCAACGGCCTGACCACGGCCATCATCATGCTGATCATCGTCATCGTGGTGCAGCAGGTCGAGGGCAACGTGCTGCAGCCCATCCTGCAGTCGCGCAGCCTGCGCCTGCACGCGGCGGTCGTCCTGCTCGTCGTCACGGCCGGCACGTCGCTCTACGGCATCGCGGGCGCGTTCTTCTCCGTGCCGGTCGCCGCCGCCGTGGCCGTCGTGATGCGCTACCTGGGCGAAGTCATCGAGGCCAGGTCCGTAATGGTTACGTCACAACCTGACGGGGATGAACCAGGGGAGACCGAACGTTCTCCTGAGTGAACACCGAGAAGAGGAGTGACACTGTGACGGAGAAGGCTGTTCTCGCGGGCGGCTGTTTCTGGGGCATGCAGGACCTGTTCCGCCGCCACCCCGGCGTCGTCTCCACGCGCGTCGGTTACACCGGCGACCCCAGCACGCCGAACGCCACGTACCGCAACCACGGCAACCACGCCGAGGCCATCGAGATCGTGTTCGACCCCGAGCAGCTCAGCTACCGGCAGGTCCTGGAGTTCTTCTTCCAGATCCACGACCCGTCGACCCGCAACCGCCAGGGCAACGACATCGGCGCCGGCTACCGCTCGGCGATCTTCTACACCGACGACACCCAGAAGAAGATCGCGGAGGAGACGATCGCCGCGGTCGACGCCTCCGGCAAGTGGCCGGGCAAGGTCGTCACCGAGGTCACCCAGGAGTCGGACTTCTGGCTGGCCGAGCCCGAGCACCAGGACTACCTGGAGCGCTACCCGAACGGCTACACGTGCCACTACGTGCGGCCGGAGTGGCAGCTCGGCGAGCGTTGATCGAGATCGTCGCGCTGTTCACCTGAAGCGCTAGCTGATGAGGGCCGTCCGTGCGGACGGCCCTCATTTCGTCCTGGCACCGGTACTCGCTGCCACGGTGCTTTACCCGGCCCTGTCTGATCGGTGGTCGGCACGTTGCCCGTCCACGCCGTTCGCCAGGCCTTGGCCGTGCCGATCGAGGCAGACCGCGCGACCCGCCCTCGATCGGCTGATGTGGCGGCGAGTTGTCCACAGATCGCCGGACGGCGGCGCCTCGGGCTCGTGGCCCGATAGCCTGGAGCAGGGCCGTGCCCCCGTGGTGGGTGGGGGCTGCCTATTTCGCGCGCGAGTGGCGCGATCCCGGATCGTATGGTGCTTTCAAACCGCTTCGGGGCAAGGGCGGAATCCGGTGCGTGCCGCTGGACGACGGGGTGCTGCGCACCGGGAAATCCGCCGCGGTCATAGTGGGCGCATGAAGTGGTTGCGGCGCAAGCCAACGATCATCACGGCGGCAAGCCTCACCCTGGTGCTCGTCGCCGGGATCACCCTGTGGAACGTCAGCAGCGCCCGCACGTTCCAGTTCTTCGGTGACCTGGTCGACCGCGTCGAGACCGACGAGAAGGTCGTCGCCCTCACCTTCGACGACGGGCCGGATCCCGCCGGCGCCCAGCAGGTCCTGGACCTGCTCGAAGCCGAGGACGTCCCGGCCACGTTCTTCCTCATGGGCCGCGACCTCGAGAAGCACCCCGATCTCGGCAGGCGGATCGCGGACGCGCGGCACGAGATCGGCAACCACACCTACAACCACCAGCGCATGATCGGCGTTCTGCCGAGCACGGTGGCGAGGGAGGTCGAGGACACCGACGCCCAGATCCGCAGGACCGGCTACAGCGGCGACATCCACTTCCGCCCGCCCAACGGCAAGAAGCTCTTCGCGCTGCCGCACTACCTGGAGGAACACGGCCGCACGACGGTCATGTGGGACGTCGAACCGGACTCCGAGGGCACGCCCACCGCGCAGGAGATCGCCCAGCAGACCCTGGCGCAGACCAGGCCGGGCTCGATCATCCTGCTGCACCCCATGTACGCGGCGAGGGAGCAGACCCGGCAGGCGCTGAGGCCCGTCATCACCGGGCTCAAGGAGCGCGGTTACCGGTTCCTCACCGTGTCGGCGCTCCTCGGCAGTCGTTAGATCAGGTCCGCCAGCTCCACCCGGCGCAGGAACTCGCCGCGGACCCGGTCCGCCACCGCGTTCACGACCTCCGCACCGTCGGAGGACGGGTCGACGTGCACCCGGAACGGCGGTTTCGCGGCGCCGACCACGTCGACGATCGCGTCGGCCACGGCACCGACGTCCGCCCACGGCGGCTCCAGTTCGGCGAGACGACTACCTACCTGTTCCATCAGGCCGGGGTAGAGCTCTTCGTACTCCGAGGCGCGTGCGGTGTCGGCGGGCGTGCCGCTGTGTGCGAAGTGGTTGGTGCCGTGGGTGAACGCGCCCGGCACGACGATCGTGGTCTCGATGCCGAACCGCAGCAGTTCGGCGCGGTAGGAGACCGCGACCGCGTCCATCGCCGCCTTGGCCGCGAAGTACGGGGCCAGGTACGGGGGAGTGCCGCCGCGCGTCGAGCTGGATCCGACCCACACGACGTGGCCGGACCGCCGGCCGCGCAGGTGCGGCAGGGCGGCGCGGTTCACGCGCTGGGTGCCCAGGACGTTGACGTCGTACAGGTCCGCGTACTGCTCCGGCGTGAAGGCCTCGGCCGGGCCGGTCACCATGTGGCCCGCGTTGTGGACGACCACGTCCAGGTGGCCATGTTCCAGGACGATCGCGCTGATCGCGGCGTCCGCGGACTCCTGCGACTGCACGTCGAGTTCGACGGCGTGCACGTCGGTCTTGTTCTCGGCCCCGAAGGCCTTCAGGTCCGCGACGGCGGTGGCGTTGCGGCCGACGGTTTCCCTCATGCCCGCGTAGACCGTGTGGCCCGCGAGGGCCAGCCTGCGCGCCGTCAGCGCGCCGAAGCCGCTCGACGCTCCCGTGACGACGATGACCTTGCCCATCAGATGATGCCTCCGTTCGCACGGATGGTCTGGCCGTTGATCCAGCGAGCGGGACCGGCGAGGAAGGAGATGACCTCCGCGATGTCGCCGGTCGAGCCGAGACGCTCCAGCGGCGGCTGCTTCGCGAGGGTGTCGACGGTCGCCTGGTCCTTGCCGTCGAGGAACAGGTCGGTGGCCGTGGGGCCGGGGGCGACGGTGTTCACGGTGATGTCGCGGCCGCGCAGCTCACGGGCGAGGATCAGGGTCAGCGCCTCGACGCCGCCCTTGGACATGGCGTAGGCCCCGTACTGGGGGAAGCGCAGGCCCACCACGGACGACGAGATGTTGATGATCGCGCCACCGTCGCGCACCCTGCGGGCGGCCTGCTGGTTCACGATGAACGTGCCACGGGCGTTGGTGCGCATGATGCGGTCGAACGTGTCGAGGTCCATGTCCGCCACGGTGCCGAGCGGCATGATGCCCGCCGAGTTCACCACGACGTCGACGCCGCCGAAGGTCTCCTCGGCCAGTTCGAAGGCGGCGGTGACGGCCTCCTCGTCGCCGACGTCGGCCTGCGCGGCCAGGGCCTGACCGCCGTTCGCCCTGATCTTCTCCACGGCCTCGTCGGCGGCGGTCCTGTTGCCGGCGTACACGATGACAACGGCGGTTCCCTCGGCGGCGAGGCGTTCGGCGGCTGCCCGCCCGATGCCCCTCGATCCGCCGGTGACGATCGCAACGCGAGTCATGTCAGTGCTCCTAGCTGCTGTTTCCGTCGTTACCTAAACCAACGTAACACTGATATCGAATCATTGCTACCGCTGGCGTGTTATCGTCGTTACGTGGATACGAGAGAGCGTCTGGTGAAGGCCGCGGCCGACCTGCTCGTCGAGGGCGGCAAGGAAGCGGTCTCCACGCGCGCGGTCGCCGCGGCCGCGGGAGTGCAGGCGCCGACGCTGTACCGGCTCTTCGGCGACAAGGACGGGCTGCTCGACGCCGTGGCGGGATTCGGTTTCTCCGACTACCTCACGAGCAAGCACGCGATGGGTGCGGGCGACGACCCCGTCGACGACCTGCGCGGGGGGTGGGACCTGCACATCGGCTTCGGCCTGGCGCGGCCCGCGTTCTACCTGCTGATGTACGGCGAGCCGCGCAAGCGTGCGGCGCGGCTGGAGGCGGACGCGATGCTCCGCGAGATCATCAGCCGCATCGCGGCGGCGGGCCGCCTGACGGTCCCGGTGGAGCAGGCGGCGCAGTTCGTGCACGCGGCGGGCATGGGCGTGGTGCTGGCGTTGCTCGCGACGCCGGAGGAGGAGCGCGACCTGGAGCTCATCACGTTCTCGCGCGAGAACGTCATCAGGGCGATCACGACGGACGTCGCGCCGGACGCGCCGACGGACATCCCGAGCCGGGCGATCGCGCTGAGGGTGGCACTGGAGGAGGACCCGCCCCTGATGCTGTCTCCAGCGGAGCGGGCCCTCCTGGCCGAGTGGCTCGATCGGGTCGCGAAGTAACCGCGCGACCGGAAGGTCAGGCGTTCGGGTCGAACGGGATCCCGGCCGGCTTCGAGATGCTCAGGTTGTGGTTGAACGCGCTGTCCTTGATCGCCAGGGACGCGCTGCCGAAGTTCGCGTTCACGAGCTTGTCGCGCACGCCGGCGGGGAAGCGGTCCCAGCTGACCAGAGCGGGGTACTGGTAGACCCCGTAGTGGTTCTCCGCCTGCTCGCCCGCGCCCGCGAGGCGGAAGCAGTGCGTGCTGACGCCGTCCTTGTGGTAAATGATCTTCGGGTGGGTGCCTTCCCACTGCACGTTGGCGCGCGGGTGCGTCTTGTACTTGCCGTGCTCCGACGTCGAGACGTACTGGGCCACGTCGTTCTGCACCCAGACGACCACGTGCTCGATGTCGTGGCGGTGGCCGCAGCAGTCCCAGCCCGGCACGGCCTGGTCCTTCTCGAAGTACAGGTCGTACAGGTAGGCGCACCAGCCGTTGTTGCACTTGGAACGGCTGTAGGAGTTGGTGTTGTCCAGGTCGGACCTGTCGTGGCAGTTGCCGTTCAGCGCGCCCGAGTTCTTCAGGCCCGGCGCGATGTCACCGGTCGGCGAGATCGCCGGGGTGGGGTAGCAGCCGTCACCGTCGTAGTCGAACGCCGGCTGCCACTTGCCGTCGGCCGCCTCGTAGCTGGCGGGGATGGCCCGGGGCGGGTCAGCGAGTGCGATGCCGGGGAACAGTGCCGTGATCAGCAGGGCGCCGGCGAGCGCGGGCAGGAGTTTCTTCCTCAACTTCAGGCCTCCGGGGAGCAGGGGAGCGGAGAGGCTTGCGAGGCAGAAGGTGGTACATGAACCGCCTTCACGTCTAGGTGGTTGGCCAAATCTTTGCCGTACCGGGAATTTCACAGCCCCGGAACGGAATCGATCACGCCTGCGGCGGGTGAGCCCGTCACCGCAGGTCGGCCCGTGCGCGGTCGGCCGCGCGACCAGCTTTCGCAACGCGGGCTCCACTTCGGCGCAACCGTGCGTCCTCACTCCGCGGTCGGGTTTGATCGACGAACGTTCACCTGGCACCGCGTGGCTTCGGAGGGGCTCCACATGATCAAGGCAGACCTGCTTCTCACGAACGCCGAGTTCGTGACGCTGGACGGCCCGGCATCGGCGGTCGCGGTGCTCGGCGACCGGATCGTGGCGCTGGAGGAGGTGCCGGCGCACGAGGTGGTCGACCTCGGCGGAGCCACCGTCACGCCGGGCTTCCACGACGCCCACAACCACATGGCGTGGTTCGGTCTCACGCTGTCCGAAGTGGACTGCGGGGTGACGGGCCTGGACGCCCTGTACGCGTCGGTCGACGCCGCGCCGGACGGTGAGTGGGTGATCGGCTTCGGCTACGACCAGAACAAGTGCGGTGGCCATCCGACGCGGGACGGCCTGGACCGCGTCGCCCGCGGCCGCAAGGTGTGGATCAAGCACGCGTCCGGCCACATGTGCGTGGTCAACACGCCCGTGCTGAGGGAGCTGGGGATCTCGGAGAGGCCGGTCGAGGTCTCCGGTGGGCTCGTGGTCACCGAGAACGGCCGGCCCACGGGTCTGCTGCAGGAACAGGCCCAGCAACTGGTGAACCCGCTCGTGCTGCCCTACCCGGTGGACACGCTGGCCGACGCGATCGACCGCGCAGGCCGCGTGTACCTGAGCGAGGGCATCACGAGTTGTGTCGAGGCGGGCATCGGCGGTGGCTGGATCGGCAAGTCCCCGGTGGAGCTGGAGGCCTACCAGCGCGCCCGCGAGCGGGGAAGGCTGCACGTCCGCGTCGAGCTCATGATCGCCGCCGACGCCCTGCACCCCGTGACCGAACTGGGCCTGGGGCTCGACCTGGGCATCCGCACCGGCTTCGGCGACGACTGGCTGCGGATCGGCCCGGTCAAGATCTTCTCCGACGGCTCGCTGATCGGGCACACCGCCGCCCTGTGCCACGACTTCGCCGACACCCCGGGCAACCACGGCTACCTGCAGGACACCGCGGACGCGTTGCGGGAGCGGATCATCGCCGCCCACCGGGGCGGCTGGCGCGTCGCCACGCACGCGATCGGCGACGCGGCCATCGACCTGGTCCTGGACGCGGTCGAGGAGGCCCAGCGCCTCGACCCGCGCCCGGACGTCCGTCACCGCGTCGAACACTTCGGCGTCGCCCGCCCCGACCAGGTCGAGCGCGTCGTCGCGCTGGGTGTCGTCGCCGTGCCCCAGGGCCGTTTCGTGAACGAGATCGGCGACGGCATGCTGCGAGCGCTGGGCCCGGACCGCGCCGCGTGGGCGTACCGCCAACGCTCGCTGCTCGACGCGGGCATGATCGTCCCCGGCAGCTCCGACCGCCCGGTCGTGCGCGGTGCCCCGTTGCTGGGCATGCACGACATGGTCGAGCAGCTCACGTCGTCGGGGGCGCCCTTCAACCCGGGCGAGGCGGTGACGGGCCTGGAAGCGTTGCGCGCCTTCACTTGCGGTTCTGCGTACGCCTCCAAGCAGGAACACCTCAAAGGCACGCTGACCGTGGGCAAGCTCGCGGACCTCGTCGTGCTCTCGGACAACCCGGCGACAGCCGGTCGAATCAAGGACATCGAGGTGCTGCGCACCATGGTGGGGGGACGGTTCCGATGAAGCTCGTCGCTGCTTCGACGCTCACGCCGGACGAACTCGCTGACGTGCGGCAGATCTACTTCGACGGCTTCGCAGCGCACCTGCGCGCGCCGTTCGACGACCTGCTGGCCGACACCGCACTCGTCCTGACGGACTCCCGGCCCCTGGGATTCGCCGTGGTGCGGGTCCTGGGTGACACCGGCTGGGTCTACCTGCGCTATTTCACCGTGGGGGAGAAGGGCCGGGGCCTCGGCGAACACCTCTGGACGCACCTGCGCGTGGCGATGACCGGTGCCGGCCACACCCGGATCGTCTACGACGTGGAAGACCCGGCCCAGCCCGGCATCGACCCGGCAGAGGAACGGATCCGGCACCGCCGCATCGCCTTCTACCGCCGCCTCGGCGCCGTGCTGCTGCCCGTCCGCGGCTATCTGCCGCCCGAGGGCAGCGCCGGCCACCCGATGCTGCTGATGGCCGCCGACCACGTCGCCCAGGCCCCGGCCGCCGCCGAGGACCTCGAGCGGATCGTGGTCGCCGTGTACGAGCACCGGTACGGCATCGCGCCGTCCGATCCGGTGGTGACCAGGACGTTGCGGCTCAGCGGCGTCTCACATGCGGGCTGAGCCGACCTTCCAGTACCCGCTGAACATGATCGCCTTGCGGTCCACCCCGCGGTCCTTGACCAGGTGCCGGCGCACCCCGGTCGCGAGCGCCGACTCCCCGCACGCCCACGCGTACTCCACAGTGGACAACGCCTTGTCCTGGATCGCCTTCAGCACGGCGGATCCCGGCTCGGCGTCGCCGCGCAGCACCCACTCCGCCTCGAGGTCGACCCGGTAGGACTCGTCCGGCACCTCGACGAACACCTGCACCGGCCGCGTCTCGACCTCCAGGATCGCCGCGAGGGCGGGCAGCGCGGTCTCGTCGGCGGCGAGCAGGACGGAACCGCCGGCGGGTGGCCGGTAGGCGGAGCCGCCCGCGCGGAACCCGGCCTCGTCACCCGTGATCGCGCGCCGGGCCCACCGCGTGCCGGGACCGGCGTCGCCGTGCACGACGAAGTCGACGTCGATCTCGGCCACGTCCGGGCGGTGCGCGCGGACCGTGTACCAGCGCAGGTCCGGGCGCGTGTCCTCCGGCATCGCGCGCAACGAACTGCGGACGTTGATGCGGTCGTCGGCCGGCATGACCAGCTCGCGGCCGGTCGCCATCAGCAGGCCGAAGTGCTCGTCGGGCCCGGTCACCGCGAACGACGCGAACTCCGGCGCGTGGAAGGTGATCCGGCGCATGTGGTCGCCGAGCTCGGTCACCGCCGTGACGGTCATGACGAACTGGTCGAAGACCTCGCGGCGGTTCGCCGGGGCCATCATCATCTCGGCGGCCTTGGTGGCGGCCTTGAGGGTGAACCGGTCGAAGGCGGAGTAACGCGACATGCTCCGCAACGTACACCTTTGGTTAGGCTTACCTAAACCCTCGGGCGAAATCGAGATCGAGAGCGCACACTGCGGACATGTTCCCCAGGACCGCGCAACAACAATGGTGGTTCGAAGAGCCCGCGAGCAAGAACCGCAGTCAGGCCATCGGCCTGCGGCTCGCCATCGCCTACCACGAGCGGGACGCCGAGCGCGTCGAGCGGCTGCTGCCGCAGGACCGGGACGAGGCCCGGCTGGTGATGGGCGCGCTGGAGAACGGCCTGCTCGCGCTCAACCAGCTCTACCCGCCCGGCCCGCCGGACGAGGTGTGGGAGCGGGTCACCCCGATCATCGACGCCGCCGCGCCCAAGGGGGTGGCGCCACGTACGCGCGCGCTGCTCGCGGCGATGTCGCACGCCATGTACAACGCCACGCTCGGCGAGGTCTACGAGCGCAAAGAAGAGGATCCGTACACGGGCGCGCACCTGTACGCGGCCATCACGGCGATGCGCGCGGCCGAGCTTCAGGACGGCGTCCGGCGGATGCGGGACAAGGTCGACGAGCTGGATCGGGCCTAGCCGCGGCAGGGTCGATGAAGCCTCATCACCAGCGAGAAAACCCGTGAGGCACAACTAACAGGCACCCCGGCGTGCATGTCCATACATCGTCGTGCATAATTCTCAACGTGTCCAAGGTGCTCACTTCACTTCCCGCCGGCGAACGCGTCGGCATCGCCTTCTCAGGTGGTCTCGACACCTCCGTCGCGGTCGCGTGGATGCGTGAGAAGGGCGCTGTGCCCTGCACGTACACCGCGGACATCGGCCAGTACGACGAGCCCGAGATCGAGACCGTCCCCGGTCGCGCGGGCACGTACGGTGCCGAGATCGCCCGTCTCGTCGACTGCCGTTCCGCGCTCGTCGAGGAAGGTCTCGCGGCGCTCGCCTGCGGCGCGTTCCACATCCGGTCCGGCGGCCGCGCGTACTTCAACACGACGCCGCTCGGGCGGGCCGTCACGGGCACCATGCTCGTGCGCGCCATGCTCGACGACGACGTGCAGATCTGGGGTGACGGCTCCACCTACAAGGGCAACGACATCGAGCGGTTCTACCGCTACGGCCTGCTCGCGAACCCGTCGCTGCGGATCTACAAGCCGTGGCTCGACGCCGCGTTCGTGACGGAGCTCGGCGGCCGCAAGGAGATGTCCGAGTGGCTGCTGGAGCGTGACCTGCCCTACCGCTCGTCGGTGGAGAAGGCGTACTCGACCGACGCGAACATCTGGGGCGCGACGCACGAGGCCAAGTCGCTCGAACTGCTCAACGAGGGCATCGAGATCGTCGAGCCGATCATGGGCGTCAAGTTCTGGGACCCGTCGGTCGAGATCGCGACCGAGGACGTCACCATCGGCTTCGACCAGGGCCGCCCGGTCACGATCAACGGCAAGGAGTTCGGCGACGCCGTCGACCTCGTGCTGGAGGCGAACGCCATCGGCGGCCGCCACGGTCTCGGCATGTCCGACCAGATCGAGAACCGCATCATCGAGGCCAAGAGCCGCGGCATCTACGAGGCGCCCGGCATGGCGTTGCTCTTCATCGCCTACGACCGCCTCGTGAACGCCATCCACAACGAGGACACCGTCGCGGCGTACCACAACGAGGGCCGCAAGCTCGGCCGGCTGCTGTACGAGGGCCGCTGGCTCGACCCGCAGTCGCTGATGCTGCGCGAGTCGCTGCAGCGCTGGGTCGGCGCCGCGGTCACCGGCGAGGTCACGCTGCGGCTGCGCAGGGGCGACGACTACTCGATCCTCGACACGTCCGGCCCGGCGTTCAGCTACCACCCGGACAAGCTGTCGATGGAGCGCACCGAGGACTCGGCGTTCGGCCCGGTCGACCGCATCGGCCAGCTGACCATGCGCAACCTCGACATCGCGGACTCGCGCGCCAAGCTGGAGCTCTTCGCGAGCCTCGGCATGGTCGGCACCCGCCAGTCGGCGCTCATCTCGGCCCAGCCGGAGCCGACCCAGCTGATCGGCGACGTGCCGGACGGCGGCGCGGAGGCCATCGCCTCCCGCGGTGAGGTCTCGGCGGCGGACGAGCTGCTCGACGCGGCGGCCATGGAGTTCGGCACGGACTGACGGCACGGGGTGGGCGGGGGCGACCCGCCCACCCCTGTCGGCGTCAGGTCTGCGGCCACATCGAGTAGATGACGTTGTCCTCGTCGGCACACACGACCTGGGGCAGGATTCCTTCAGCGACCTGGTTGCACGACATCGATCCGATCTTGACCGGTGGCAGTCCGGTCTTCGGCTCCAGGCGTTCGGCGTAGTAGTCGAACAGCACCGCTCCGGCCTGGTCGCAGTTCAGCCGGCCCTTCGGGGTCTCCACCACGACGGCCAGCATCGGCTTGCTGAGGGCTCCGAGGAACAGCTTGTCGCAGTACTGCGAGGGCAGACTCTCGTACTGCTCGGGCGGCACACCGTTCAGCGCGGTGGCCGCGGCCGACGTGGTGGTGGTCGCCGGCTGAGTCGTCGGAGTCGTCGGAGCGGTGGGCGACTCGGAGTCCGAAGGGGACCCGGACCCGGTGATCTCCGGGGTGCAGCCCGCCGCGAGGACGGCGAGGAGCACGGCTGTGATCGAGAACCTCATGTCTGCGGGGTCGGCGCCGGGCCCGCTGTCGTTACCCCGCTAGTGTTGCGGCTCGTGTCGACCGAGGCTGAGCGGGCCAGGCCCGCCGTGCTGCTGAACCCGATCGAAGGCGATCCGACGGACGCCGACAGCCACATCGGCGGCCCGATGCTGTGGCCGATCGACGAGCCGTGGCCGTCGTGCGACGGTGCCACCCACGATCCCGCGAGCGGTGCTGAACCGTTCGTCGGCGCCGTGCAGCTCTACCGGCGTGACTTCCCGGAGCTGCCGTTCCCGGAGGGCACGGACCTGCTGCAGGTCTTCCTCTGCACGCTGCACCACGACGTTCCGCGCGCGTACGGCCCGGACGTGCGGCTGGTGTGGCGTGACTCCACGACGGTGTTCGAGCTGATCGAGGAGGAACCGGAGCCGTCCGTGCAGGAGGAGCTCTACGTCCCCACGGTCAACGTGCTCGAACCGATCCGCTTCGCCGAGCACGCCGAGAAGGTCTCCGGCGGCACGAAGATCGGCGGCTGGACCGCGTGGTGGCAGTCCGGCCCCGCCGAGTTCGCGTGCCCGGAGTGCGGTTCCGAGCAACGGCAGACGCTCTCACTCGCCACCCACGAGCCGTCCGGTGACAACGTGGAGTGGGAGTTCGGCCGCGAGGGCAACTTGAACGTCTTCACGTGCGCCGAGGACGTCCGGCACTCGATCGCTGTGCACGTCGACTGAGTCGAAACCGCCCACCGACAACGGCAAGCCCATCCCGGGCATCGAGGAGTGGGCGCGGCCGGTCGTGGGGGGGGGGGCCCCGGCGGGGGGGGGGGGGGGCCGCCGCGCCCCCCCCCCCC